>CAZGTQ010000409.1:0-3502 GCA_964528575.1 uncultured Planctomycetaceae bacterium
GCTGCACCCGTTCCTCGACCTCCGCCGCCCGCCGCCGGCGGCAGTCCTTCCCCATGCAGATCGCGATGCACGTCTCCATCGGCGCGGGGAGCTTAGCCCGCTGAGACCGGGTCGCAAGTACAAACTGAGACCGAATCTCAATGAACGCGGCGCCGGCGGCGCCAGTTGCGGGACCCTGCTACCGTGGCGATGCCATGAGCGTCGCTCGTCCGCTCGCGCTCGTCGTCGTCTCGCTCTCGTTGGTCGGCATCGGGCTGTTCGAGATCGCGCGCGACGACGCGGATCCCACTCGGGCGGCGCCGACGTGGAGCGCCACGCCCGCGTCGGCGCAGCGTTCGGAGCTCGCGGTACAGCCGAGCGGGGCCGCCGCGGCAGCGACGGGCGTCGAGCGGGCTGAGACGCCCGATTCGCGTCGCGCGCTGAAGGCGGCGTCGTCGAGCGGCTTCGTCGTCCAGGTCGTCGACGCAGACGGCGTACCCGTTTCCGGGGTGCCCGTCGCGCTGCGCGTGCGGGTGCCGCGGGGCGTGCGAGACGTCGTGCGCTCGACGACGGCGGGGCCCGCGGGTCTCGCGTCGTGCGAGGAGGCCGTGGTGCGCGAGCTCGCGCGGCGGGCGCCGGTGCTCGCCGCGCTCGCATTCCCGCTCGAGCCGCCCGTCGAGAAGAACATCGACCTCGATGCGGAGCGACTGGTCGTGCTCGAGCTGCCGCCGACGGGATCGCTCGAGGTCTGCATCGTAGGCGGGTACGGGCCGTTCGAGGCGCTCGTGAACGGCGCGGATCCCGGCGAGGCGGACCCGACGGCGTTCCGGGATCCCAGCTCGCTCGGGCTGTCCGCGCCCGCTCAGGATCGCACCGTTCGATTCGACCACGTGGGGCTCGGGCTCGTGCTCGACGTCCTCGCGACCGGGCCGGACGGACAGCGGGCGCGCGAGCGCGTCGACGGGCCGCTCCTCGCCCGCGAAGTCGTCTCCGTTCAACTCCACATGCCGGCGCTCCCCGCACCTCGGCCGTCGTGGCCGGCGATCCGGGGACGGCTCCTCGAGCCCACCGGAAGACCTGCGGCGCGAGTCTCGTGCCGAGCATGGACGACGCTCCGGCTCGACCGCCGCCGCGAGCCGGTCGCGGCGAGCATCTCGATCTCGACCGATGCGTCCGGCGTCTTCCGCGTCTGGCTCCACCATGAGCACGCGTTTCATCCCGCGCAGCCGGGAAGCATCCAGCTCACCGTGATCCACGAGACGAGCGAGGCGCGCGTGGAAGCGGCGATCGACCCCGCGCTCGGTCCCATCGACCTGGGTGACCTGGTGCTCGAGCCGATGCCGGTGCTCGTCGCCGGTGAGGTCGTCGACGAGCGAGGATTCGCGGTCGTGGGCGCGCGCGTCCGCCTCGAAGGCCGCTTCACCGTCGGACAGCCGATGATGATGGCCAGGACCGACGACGCGGGCGCGTTCCGCATCGGCGGCTGGCCGCTCGATGCGTCCTACGGCCTCGTCGTCGAGGCGAATGGATTCGGCGTGAAGAGGATCGACGTCGCGTCCGGCGCGACCGATGTGCGCGTGGAACTGCGACGCGCCGGCTCGATCGCCGGATCGCTCCTGCTCGACCCCGGAATCGCGCTCGACGACGTGCGCATGGACGTCGTGCGCGACGGGTGGACCTGGACGCCCCGCATGCTCGCGATGGACGGCGGCTTTCACAGTTGGGACGTGGAGCCGGGCTACGTCGACGTCGCCTTCGTTCTGCGCTACGACGTGGAGCCTCTCGCGACGTTGGCGAGCGTGCTCGTGGAGCCGGGCGGGGACACGAGCGATCCGCGCCTCGAGAACCTCGACCTGCGCCGCGGAGCGAGGCTCGTCCGCATCCTCGTGCTGGACGCGCGGGGTTGCCGCATCGCCCGTCCGACGGTCACGGTCGACGTCGGCGGCAAGCCGATCCGGACGCACGCGAACCCCGCCCGCCTCGCGGCGACGCGCGCGCTCGACGTGACGGTCGAGGTGGAAGGGTTCGCGTCCGTGCGGCTCACGAGCGTGACGAGCGACCGGACCGTCGTGATGCGCTGACGCGTGCTATCGTGGCCGCGTCATGAGCGTCGGCCGCTTTCTCGCGCTCGCTCTCGCCGTGCTCGCGCTCGCCGGCGTCGCGTGGCTCGCAGTCGGGGGCAGCGACGCGGAGCGTGCGGCCGTGGCGTCGCCCGAGCGCGCCGGGAGCGCGCCCGCGCCCACGCAGGACGAGGTGCTCGCGGAGCCGCCGGAGGAGGAGCGGCCGGCGGCGGCCGCGGCCGCAACCCAGGAGTCGGCCCCCGAGCGGCACGCGGTGAGCGCGCCGGCGCCGAGCGGGCTGCGCGTGCGGGTCCTCGACGCGGGCGGAGCGCCGGTCGCGGGCGTGCCGGTCGCGCTGCGGGTGCGCGGCGAGCAGGGCGTGCGGGACTTCGTGCGCGCGACGACGGAGGAGCCGGACGGCGTCGCGACGTTCACCGAGGCGCAGGTCGTCGATCTCGCGCGGCGCGCGCCGGTGCTCGCGGCGCTCGCGTTCCCGCTCGTGCCGCCCGTCGAGGAGCCGGTCGACCTCGAGCGCGCGCGGCTCGTCGTGCTCGAGCTGCCGCCGACGGGCGCGCTGGAGGTCCGCATCGACGGGGGCCAGGGGCCGTTCGACGTCGTCGTCAACGGCGCGGTGCCGGGGGGGCCGGAAGCGGCGGCGCTCGCGGATCCGCACGCGCTCGGGCACACGGCGCACGCGCACGAGCGCGTCGCCCGGTTCGAGCACGTCGGGCTCGGGCTCGTGCTCGAGGTCCTCGCGACCGGGCCGAATCGTCAGCTCGCGCGCGAGCGCGTCGACGGGCCGCGGACGGCGGGCGAGACCGTCGTCGTCGAGCTCGAGCTGCCGGCGCGCGAGGAGCCTGGCGCGTGGCCCACGATCGTCGGACGCGCGGTCGACGAGGCGGGCGCGCCCCGCAGGGGAGAGCTGCGCTGGAACGTGCAGGTGACGCGTGACGAAGACGGTGTGAGCGTGGGCGTGTCGAGCGAGGCGTTCGCCGACGGCGAGGGCCGCTTCGAGCTCGACCTCGAGTGGCTCGGCTCGCTCGCGCCCGCGGCACCCGCGCGCTTCGACGTCTCGCTGGCGAGCGATCTGGCCGAGGGACGCGCCGAAGCGCACTTCGACGGCTCCGCGGCGGTCGTCGATCTCGGCGACGTCGCGATCGAGGCGCTGCCTTTCCTCGTCGCCGGCCGCGTCGTCGACGACCGCGGCGAGCCCGTCGCCGACGTGATGCTCCACGTCGAGAGCGAGAGCACCGCCGAGAGTCCCGTGCACACGACGACGGATACGGGCGGGGCGTTCCGCATCGGCGGGCGGAGCGAAGGCGACACGTGCACGCTCCTCGCGCGCCCCGCCGCGAGTCGATCGGTGACCCGCGTCCCGTTCGTGCCGGGGACGCAGGATCTGCGCGTCGTGCTCCCGCGCCACGGGACGATCGCAGGCTCGCTCGTGCTCGACGAGGGCATCG
>CAZGTQ010000410.1:0-9765 GCA_964528575.1 uncultured Planctomycetaceae bacterium
CAGACGTTCCAGACCGACGCGCCCGCCGTCGTCACCGCCGAGGGCTTCGAGGCGACCGGCACCGGGCTCGACGTGAACATGCCACAGGGCCGCTTCGCGTTCCTGCGCGAGGGGCGCGCGACGATCACGCGCTCCGACGGCACGACGGCCGAGCTCTCGTGCGCGGGCGAGCTCTCGGTGCAGCGCGACGTGGCCGGCGTCGACGGCGCGCCCGGCGCGTTCACCGTGCGCGCCGTCGAAGATGCGCACCTCGAAGTGTCGGGCCGCGTCGACGTGGCGCGCGACGAGCTGCTCGAGGTCGACGCCGACGAGATCCGCGCCGTCGGCCGCGAGGGCAGCGACCAGGTCGCCGAGGACGAGGCGGACTCGCGCTTCGGCCTCGACCGGCTCTACGCGGACGGCCACGTCACCGTGCGCGCGGCGGGCGGCGCGTTCGTCGGCGAGCGCGCGCGCGTCGAGGTCGCCGAGGGGGGCGAGCTCGGCCACGCGACGATCGAGGGCTCGCCGCGCGCGCTCATCCCGCTCGAGGGCAGCGACCTCGCGCTCGTCGGACCCGAGGACGAGGCCGTGCCGGTCGAGGTCGTCGGCTCGACGACGATCGAGATCGAGCGGCTCGTGCGCGACGGACGCGAGATCGACGAGCTGCGCGTGCCCGGCCCCGCGCGCGTGGTCTGGGACGAGGTGACGCTCGACGCGAAAGGTGGCATCACGGGCGAAGCGGCCGCCGACGCCGAGCTCAGCACGTTCCGCGCGGTCGAGGACGTCGTGCTCGCGTGGAGCGGCGGCCGCCTCACGTGCCCCGAGCTGAACGCGACGCTCACCGTGACCCAGAGCGACGAGCGGCGCGTCGACGCGCTCGCCTCGCCGCCGTGCCGGATCCGCGGTACCACGCGCGCGGGCAAGCCGTACCGCATCACGACGAGCGGCCCGCTCGCGATCGAGCTCGAGGGCGAGCGGTGGCGGGTGCCGTCCGCCGAGGGCGTCGAGCTCGTCGTGCTCGACCTCGAGGACGTGCCCGAGGTGCGCGCCGTGGCGGACCGCGTCACCGATTTCGATCCGATCGCGCTGACGTACGAGGCGCGCGGCTCGGTCGAGCTGCACGGTGTGCGCGAGGGCGAGAAGTACCTGGTGCGCGGCGAGGAGCTCGACGCGCTCGCCATCGACCGCGCGGAGCTGCGCGGCGGCGAGGGTCCGGCGCACTTCGAGAGCGCGCTCGTGCGCGGCACCGCGCGCCGGGTCGAGCGCATCGGCGATCGGCTGATCGCGACGGGCGACGTGCACTCGGTGGGCGCCGAGGGCGAGGGCGCCTACGAGCTCGACTGCGACGAGCTCGTCGCGCAGCGCACGGACGAGCGCAGCGGCGACGGCGAGCTCACCCGCAGCCGCTCGAAGGTCGAGGCGCGCGGCGACGTGCGCGGCAGCTTCACGTTCCCGACCCGTGCGTACGACGTCGCGTGCGCCGAGCTCGTGCTCGAGCGCGTCGAGCACCACGCGCAGGGCGAGCTCGTCGAGGCGACGTCGCACCTCGTCGCGCGCGCGCTCGAGCGCGGCACGATCCGCTTCGTCGAGGCCGAGTCCGCAGACGCAGACGCAGGCGCGGCCGAGCCGAGCGAGCAGGTCTGGGTCGTCTCGTCCGACGAGCTCGTCGCCGACCGCGTCGAGGGAGCGGACGACCTCGTGCTGCACCAGGACGTCGTCGCCGAGGGCAACGTCCGCGTGACGCACGCCGGCCTCGAGGGCGCGGAGTTCCAGGGCCGCGGCGACCGCCTGCGTCTCACCGGACGCCAGAGCGGCCGACTCGAGAGCACCGGCGATCGTCGCGTCGAGGCGGACGGCTCGCTGCCCGGCCTCGCGCACCCGTTCGACATGGAAGCCGACTGGCTCGAGTTCGACGAGGCGAACGTGCGCGCGGCGCAGCCCGACATCCGCGTGCTCGTGCTCTCGGCCCCCGGCGAGGCCGGCGAGACCGACCCGCCGCGGCCGGTCCGTGCACGCGCGTTCGAGCTGATCGCGAACGAGGAGTCGCTCCTGTTCTCGGGCGACGTGCGCATCGACGGCGAGCTCTCGCCCGACCGCACGTGGTGGCTCGAGTCCGCGTTCGCGCGGATCGTCGCGCGGGCCGAGGACGAGGACGATGCGGCGCCGCCCGAGCCCGCGCCGCCTGCGCCCGCGGACGACGAGGCCGCCGAGCTGCCGTTCGGCGGCCGCATCGACGCGATCTACGCGTGGGGCGGTTTCGCGTTCGCGATCGAGGACTCGATCCACGGCGCCGGCGACACGCTCACCGCAGTCGCCGCGACCGGCAAGCTGCACTTGACGGGCGCGCCCGCGCGCCTGTCGTACGGGAGGTTCCAAGAAGAGTCGAGCTGGTTCGAGTTCGACACGCGCTACAACCTCTCGCGCTCCGGACCCGGCTCGATCCGTCCGTCCTCCGTGCCCCGGCCCCGGCCGTCCGACGGGAACGAGCGTTGATCGCAGCGTTGCTCTTGCCGGCGCTCGCGGCTCAAGTGCCCGCGCCGGTGCCGCAGGACCCGCTCGCCGGCGCGTGGGAGTTCGGTCGCGCCGGCGGCGTCGACTTCATCGTCGAGGAAGACGCATACGTGTACGTGGTCGAGCGGCCGACGTTCAAGAAGGGCCATCGGCGCCTCGAGGCGACGTGGGCGGTGTTCTGGCTCGATCGCGCCGCCTGGGACGCGTTCACGACCGGCGACAGCAGCCCCGGGACCGGCGTCGAGGAGCTGCGCGCCAGTGCGGACTCGTTGCGCGAGTCCGGGGCGACGGTGCCGCTCATCCCGACGCTGTTCGCGGAGATCGACCAGTCGCTCTTCGCCGACACGCTCAAGGAGCTCTACCTCGAAGGGCCGATCGAGTACTTCATCGACGGCGAGCGGCAGGGCTTCGCCGGCGCGCTCTACCTCGACATGGTCGACGGGCACGGCTGGATCGCCGACGTCAACCTGAGCGTCGAGCGCCAGTATCGCGGCGAGCGCTTCCAACTGCGCGCGCAGGCGCAGTGGATGCGGCACTCGGCGGACGGCTCGCTGCACGCGGACAGCGCGACGGTGACCACGTGCGAGTTCGACGACCCGCACATCCACGTCACGACCGAGGACCTGCGCGTCACGCCGTTCCAGCGCGGCGACGAGGTGTTCTTCCGCGTCGACCTCGAGGACAACTCGATCAACATGTACGACTTCCTCAAGCTGCCGCTGCCGTCGTACGAGTACGACGCGGACGAGGAAGGCCGCCCCGTGTTCGATGCGGTGCGCGCGGGCGACGACGCGCGCTTCGGCACGTTCCTGCGCGCGGGGATCAGCGGCGATCTCGGCTCGCCCGGAGCGACGATGAACACCCTGCTCGGCGGGCGCGAGTCCTACGACTCCGATCTCAACCTGTCCGCCTCGTACCTGTCGTCGCGCGGCGGCCTGATCGACGTCGGCTTCGAGCTCTCGTCGCCGGGCGTGTACACGTGGGAGACGTACGTCGCGCTCGTGCTCGATACCGGCCGCGACCGCGGCATCGTGCGCGTCGACGAGGACGACCGCTCGACGCTGCGCCGCTGGTACCGCTCGAGCGGGCGCTACCTGCTCGAGCGCGACGAGTGGGTCGACATGCGCTTCTCGATCCAGAGCGACGCGGCCGTGCAATCGGAGTTCTTCGAGGGCGACTTCCTCCGCTACGAGGAGCGCGAGACGTACCTGCACTACCGCAACGCGAAGGACGAGGACTACTTCAGCGGCACGGTCAAGGTGCGCACCGACGACTTCCGCACGCAGGTCGAGCAGTTGCCGTCGCTCGAGTACTCGCGCCTGCGTGCGTCGCTCGGCACGGTCGCGGGCACGGAGGTCGTGTACAGCGCGAGCGCGAGCGCCGCGTACTTGCGGCGCCGCGAGGGCGACGACGTCCAGGGGCTCTACCTCGACCAACCGTTCCCCGACGGGCTGGGCGAGCGCGAGGGCGTACGCGTCGGCACGACGCACCGCCTCGAGGCGCCGTTCTCGCTCGGCTTCGCGGGCCTGCGCGCGTCGCCGTTCGTCGAGCTGCGCGGCACGCTGTGGACCGAGGCGATCGACGAGGACGTGGACGACTCGCCGACGCAGGCCGCGGGCATCGGCGGCGTGCAGCTCGCGACGACGCTGCGGCGGCCGATCGGCGCTAGCCACTACGTCGAGCTCGCGCCGTTCGTGCGCGCGCGCAGCGACTTCTTCTTCGAGGAGCACGACGGCGAGCCCGTGCCCTTCGCGCGGCAGCAGCCGATCGTCGAGGGCGACGTCGTCGAGGTCGGCGTGCGCGGACGCTGGCTGCCGCTCGGCCCGGGGAACCGACTCGACGTCGAGCTGCGCGGCACGCACGCGAGCGACGTCGGCGACGGCTTCGAGGAGGGCTGGCAGCCGATCGGGCTGTTCGCGACGCTCGACACGACGCTCTTCGACGTGCCGGTCGAGTTCTTCGAGGACATGCGCTACGACATCGACGACGCCGAGACGGTCTACGCGCTCACCGCCGTCGGCTTCGACCTCACCGAGAACCTGCGCCTCGTGCTCGGTCACCGCTACGGCCGCGACTTCGACCGCGACACGCTCTTCGAAGCGGCGTCGATCGCGGCGCGCTATCGCTGGAGCGAGAAATGGGAGCTCGAGGGCGAGCAAGTGATCTCCGTGCGCTCGGGCGGCGACCTCGACACGAGCGGCACGGTCCGCCGCTTCGGACACGATTTCGTCTTCGAGATCGAGGTGAGCGAACGCGCCGGCGAGGGCACCTCGATCAGCTTCAGCGTGCGCCCGCGGCTGGGTTGGGACCCCTCGCGCCTGGGCGGCCTGGGGCTGTGAGAGCGCGGTCCCGCGAGCCGGGAGGCGCAGTCGCGGGAGGGGCTGGACGGGCGCGCGAACGGGTACCATGACCCCTCGTGCCCGCCATCATCAGCAACCTGGGCTGGGTCGAGCTCGCGTTCATCGCCGTCATCGCGGTGCTCGTCTTCGGCAACCGTCTGCCCGACGTCGTGATGGAAGCGGCGCGCCACCTCTATCGCCTGCGGCGCGCGCTCTCCGACCTGCGCCGCGAGTCGGGTCTCGACCGCGAGCTGCGCAACGTGCAGGACACGCTGCGGCGCGCGGCCGACGTCGACGACTACCGGCCGGGCCAGGGGTTGCGGCCCAAGCACACGATCGAGGCGGGCGCGAGCGGCGCGCAGAGCACGACGCCGGACACCGACGCCGGCGCGAGCGCGCCAGCGGACGAGCCGCGCGAGGAGCCGGCGACGACCGAGCGCGAGGCGCCGTCCGCCGAAGAGCGCCGCGGCGCCTGACGGCGCGCGAGCGGCAGCGGACCACCGGCAGAGCCGGGCTAGCTCTCGTCGAGCTCCTCGAGCTCGGGCAGGTCGACGAGATCGAGCTTCACCGCCTGGTCCGCCTCGTCGAACATCGACTCCCAGCCGAGCGCGGGGTCGGCGCCCGGCAGCGGCGCGGCGATGTCGTCGAGCTGCGCCTTCGGCTCGGGCAGGTGCTCCTGCAGCCAGCGCCGGTTCGACAGAACCGTGCCGACGACGGGCAAGACCTGCGCCTCCGCCTGCTGCGACAGGTTCTTGAGCACTTCCGACGGGACGACGGCGGGCATCGCCACCGTCAGGAGGTCGCCGAAGCGGTCGAGCGGAACGAGGCAGAAGCGGCGCAGGAAGGCCGGGTCGAGTCCCTCGCGCGCGCCTTCGTCCGGGGCGTACGAGTCGACCGTCAGGAACGGGACGTTGAAGACCTCGCTCACGACGCGGGCGAGCTCCCAGTCGGAGACGATGTTCTCGTCGACGAGGATCGCGGGGAGCAGGTCGCCCGTCTCGACGCTCTGTTGCAGAGCGTCCTGGAGCGCGACCGGGCTCGCGATCCCTCGCTCCGAGAGCGCCTCCGAGAGCCTGGTGTAGTCGAGTCTCTGGTTGTGCTTCACGTGGGGCTCCGGACCACGCGGCGAGGGGACGCCCCGGATCCTCCGCACCTATCGGAGCCGACCGCGCCGCGTCCTGAGCCGAATTCGCGGCCGACGCGCGCCTGGCTGGTCGGGACTAGTGGGGCTAGCCGGGACTAGACGTCCAGGTTCGTCGCCTCGAGGGCGTGGCGCTCGATGTACTCGCGCCGCGACTCGACGCCGGTGCTCATCAGGATCGTGAAGATCTCGTCGGCCCGGAAATCGTCCTCGAGCTCGACCTGATACAGGCGCCGCGTCGCGGGATCCATCGTCGACTCCCACAGTTGGCCGGGGTTCATCTCGCCCAGGCCCTTGTAACGCTGGATGTCGACGCCGCCCTCCGCTCCCGCGCGCAGCGCGCGGCCGAGATCGAGCAGCGAGTGCGCCTCGACCGGCTCCTTCCCGCCCTCGATGCGCCAGTCGCCACCGCCGCGGAAGTGCACGCCGCGCGCCGCGATCGACGCGAGCAAGTCCTGCAGCTCCTGACGCTTGTTCAGGTGGCACGTGAAGACGTGCGCCGAGTCGCGGTCGACGTCGCCCTCGGGGCCGGTGTAGATCGCGAGCTCCTCGTGCGGCTTCAGGCCGACCTTGAGCAGCTCGAGGTAGTCGCGCAGCTCCTGCGAGTTCGCGAAGTACTGGTTCTTCGCGCCCTCCGCCGTCGCTCGCGCCCAGTGCTCGGGCACCTGCGTGCCGTCCCAGGCCGCGACCACCTCGCGCGCATCGAGCTGCGTCCAGACCGGCAACACCTGCTCGGCGATGTCCTCGAGCTTGCGCAGCTCGTCGGCGAGCGCGTTGAGCTCGGCCCCCGTCCAGGAGCGGTCGGCGTTCTCGTCGCGCACCGAGAGCGAGCCGACGCCGCGCGCGACGAGCAGGCGCCGCCGCTCCGACTCGTTGGCGATGTACAGCTCCTCCTTGCCGATCGTCATCTTGTACAACGGCGGCTGCGCGATGTAGAGCCGGCCGGCGTCGATCAACGGGCGCATGTGGCGGAAGAAGAACGTCAGGAGCAGCGTGCGGATGTGCGATCCGTCGACGTCCGCGTCCGTCATGATGATCGTCTTGCCGTAGCGCAGCCGCGACAGGTCGAACTCGTCGGCGATGCCGCACCCGAGCGCCGAGATGATCGTCTGGATCTCGGAGTGCGTGAGCATCTTGTCGAGCCGCGCCTTCTCGACGTTCAGGATCTTGCCCTTGAGCGGCAGGATCGCCTGGAAGCGCCGGTCGCGGCCGGTCTTCGCCGAGCCGCCGGCGGAGTCACCCTCGACGAGGAAGAGCTCCGACTCCTCGAGGTCCGTGCTCTGGCAGTCCGCGAGCTTGCCCGGCATGTTGCCGCTCGCGAGCGCCGTCTTGCGCCGCACGAGGTCGCGCGCCCGGCGCGCCGCCTCGCGTGCCTCGTACGCGCGGACCGCCTTCTGGACGATGCTCTTCGCGATCGTCGGGTTCTCCTCGAGGTAGGACGCGAGCTGATCGCCGACGACCGACTCGACGATGCCCTGCACCTCGCGGTTGCCGAGCTTGTCCTTCGTCTGTCCCTCGAACTGCGGTTCGGGCACGTAGATCGAGAGAACCGCCGCGATGCCTTCGCGGAAGTCGTCGCCCGAGGGCGCCTTCTCGGGGTCCTTGAACAGCCGCTCTTTCTTCGCGTAGTTGTTCAGCGTGCGCGTGAGCGCGCCGCGCAGACCGGCCAGGTGCGTACCGCCGCCGTGCGTATTGATGTTGTTGACGAAGGTGTACACCGCCTCCTGGTAGCCGTCGGTGTACTGGAACGCGAGCTCGATCATGTACTCGTGGTTCGAGCCCTCGGGGAACGCGATCGTCTTGACGAAGTGGATCGGCTCGGGGAACAGGCACTCCTTGTTCTTCACGAGGTGGCGCACGAAGGCGACGACACCCTCGGGGAACTCGAAGTGCTCCTCCTTGCCGGTGCGCTCGTCGACGAGGTTCAGCACGATGCCGCGCGAGCCCATCAGGTAGGCGGTCTCGCGCAGGCGCTTCGCGACGAGCTCGTACTCGAACTCGGTCGTCGTGAAGATCTGCGGGTCCGGCTTGAACGTGACCTCGGTCCCCGTCTCGGTCGTGTCCCCCACGACGCGCAGCTCCTGCGCGCGCTTGCCGCGCTCGAAGCGCATGTGGTGCGTCTGGCCGTTCTGCTTGACGACGACCTCGAGCCACTCCGAGAGCGCGTTCACACACGACACGCCGACGCCGTGCAGACCGCCCGAAACCTTGTACGCGTTGCCGTCGAACTTGCCGCCGGCGTGGATCTTCGTGAGCACGACCTCGACGGCCGGTATGCCCTCGCCTGCGTGGATGCCGACGGGGATCCCGCGTCCGTCGTCGGTCACCTTGATCGACCCGTCGAGTTGGATGCGCACGTCGCAGCGCGTTGCGTAGCCGACGAGCGCCTCGTCGATCGAGTTGTCGACCACCTCCCAGATCAGGTGGTGGACGCCGCGCACGTCGGTGTCGCCGATGTACATCGCCGGACGGATGCGCACGGCCTCGAGGCCCTCGAGGACCTGGATCGAGGCGGCGTCGTACGTCGGGCGTGCAGGGGTATCGCTCATGTCCGGTGCTTCAGCTTCAGGACCAGCTTGTCGATCGCGTCGCGCTGCAACGCCGCGTTCGCGCGGCGCCGGCACTCGTCGCCGGTGAAGCCGCGCAGCTCGTGCAAGACGACCGACGAGTCGACCTCGACGACGAGCTCGCCGCGCGCGAACCGCACGGGTCGCGTGTGCTTCGCGACCGCTCCGTCGACGGCTCCGCGCCACGCGCGAAACACGCGCTCGGCTCGCCCGCGCGAGCCGAGGCCCGACGCGTCGAGGATGTCGCGCAGCGAATGGACGCCGCCGCGCTCGGGCCGATCCGGCCGACTGGTGGTCAACCGTCGATCGTGATCGGCATCACGATGTAGAAGTAGTTCTCGCCGAGGTCGAACTTGCCCGGCGACGTGCTGTCGTTGAACCCGAGCTTGACCGCGGTCTCCTCGCAGTTCTTGAGCCCGTCGATCACGAAGTCCGGGTTGAACGCGATCTCGTTCTGCTTGCCCTTGTACTTGACCTCCATCTGCGCGGTCGCCTCGCCGCGGCCGGTCGAGCGCGCATACATCTTCATCTCGCCCTTCTCGAGCGAGAGACGGACCGCCCGCGCGTCCGACGACGTGACGTTCGCGACGAGGCGCAGCTTGCGCATCATCAGCTCCGCGTCCGCCTCGACGACGTTGTCCGAGCTCGCGGGGATCACCGCGGCGTAGCGCGGGAACTCGCCGTCGATCAGCCGCGCGAACACGTCCGCGCGCTTCGTCCGCATGCCGATCTGGTTGTCGCCGAAGTGCAGGTACACGCTCTCGAGCGGGTCGGAGATCACGCGCCCGAAGAGCTGCATGCCCTTCGTCGGCACGATCGCGCGGGCGCCGGCCACGCTGCTCTCCTCGATCGGCGAGGACGCGACCGCGAGCCGGCGTCCGTCGGTCGCGACCATCTCAAGCGAGTCGTCCTTGACCTGCATCAGGATGCCGTGCATCGCGTAGCGGCCTTGCTCGCGCGCCGCGGCGAAGCCCGTGCGCTGCACGAGCCGCGTGAAAGTCTCGCCCAAGAGGCGCAGCCCGTCGGCCTCGGGGAAACGCGCGACCACCGGGAACTCGTCCGGGTCCATCGTCGTGAGCTCGCACGAATCCGCGCCGCTCTCGATGTGAAAGCTCTCGCCGCGCGTCTCGAGCGTCAGCGTCTCGCCGCCGAGGTCGCGCACGAAGTCGGTCGCGACGCGCGCCGGGATCAGCGCGGTGCCGGGATCCTCGACCTTCACGTCCTCGAT
>CAZGTQ010000411.1:0-36258 GCA_964528575.1 uncultured Planctomycetaceae bacterium
GATCGCCGGCGCGCGGCTCGGGTCGACCGGCGGCGCGTGCGCGACGCTCGCGGACGGCGCCTCGGACTCGGCCGCGTGCTCGGCCGCGCTCTCGGGGCCCGACGGCGCGCGCCCGGCGGAGCTCGACGCGGGCTCGCTCGACGCGGGCTCGCTCGGCGCGGGCTGCGGCGCGGCCGGCTCGGCGGCGGCGGACGGCGGGAAGCCCGGGCGGTCGGGGTCCGGTGTGGTCATCGGTGGAGCGTAACGTGCGGCCGCCGTCGAAGACGAGGCGGAGGGCCGTCGAAGACGAGGTGGAAGGCCGTCCTCGATCGTCAGCGCGG
Organism: uncultured Planctomycetaceae bacterium; assembly: GCA_964528575.1. Classification (GTDB taxonomy): domain Bacteria; phylum Planctomycetota; class UBA1135; order UBA1135; genus CAZGTQ01. The sequence goes on from CAZGTQ010000411.1 coordinate 321, forward strand.
CACCGCGTCCGCGCGGTCGACATCGTCCAGCGTGCGCGCGAGCCGCTCGAGGTCCTCGAGCGAGCGGACGGGCTCCTGCGCGAACGCCGCGCGCCACGCGTCCAGGCTCTCGCGCCGCGCGGTGCGAGCGGCCCACAGCGCGAGCGCGCGCTCGACCGTCGCCGCGTCGAGCTCCTCGTTGCGCGCGAGGTGGGTGCGGGCCGCGAGGCGGCGCGCCACCCCCTCGCGCAAGTGCCGGGCCAGCACGTCGAAGCGGCCCGCGCGCACGAACAGCCCCGCCTGGGCGCGCGCGCGAGCGAGCGGCGCGAGCTGCCCGAGCGGCTCGGGGTCGCGCGGGAACGCGCGCGCCCGGCCGAGCCACCACGCGCCCAGCGCGAGCAGCGCGAGCACGTGCAGGCTCGGCCCGAGCAGCGTCGGCCCGAACGCGAGGCTGACCCAGGAGCCGGGCGACCAGCCGCGGAAGCCGTACTCGTCGATCAGCACGTCGCCGCCCGGCGGGCGCAGCATTTCGACGAGCCGCACGAGCAGCAGCGCGTTGTCCGCCTCGCCGATGCGCTCGTTGTCGAGCCAGCGGTCGTCCGCGAGCAGCGCGACCGTCCCACGCCCGTGCGGGACGCGCAGCGCGAACGGCCACTCCCGCGCCCGCAGGCGCCCGGGCATCGTCTCGACGGCGACGCGCTCGAAGCGCGAGCCGGGCTCGAGCGACTCGAACGCGTTCCACGAGTCGCTCGCGATCCGCAACTCCTGGCCGTCGCGCAGGACGAGGAGTTGCTCGCCCTCGGTCTGGCCGCGATCCGTGCGCAACTCCGGCGCGTCGATGCCGAGCACCGTCTCGACGAACTCGCGGTTCGCGCCGAAGCGCGAGCTGTCGATCTCGACGATGTTGCGCAGCGCGATGACCAGCGTGCCGCCTTCGCGCACGAAGCGGTCGTAGTGCAACCGGTCGAGCAGGCGCCGCGCGCGCCGAGCGCTCTCCGTCACCGGCGGCGTCTTCGCCTCGCGCTCGTCGAGCTCGCCGTACAGCTCGACTTCCTCGGGCGCCGCGACGACCCACAACAGGTGCGCACCGCGCGGCAGCTCGCCGGGCGCCGCGAGCCACACGCGCGGCCGCAAGCCGAGCTCTTCGAGCAGCAGGAACGCCGCGAGGCGACCGTCCTCCTGCGCCGACGAGGCGCTCGCCGGCTGCGCCGAGCCGCCGGGCACGAGCTGCAGGAGCAGCCCCGTCGCGACGAACACGACGAGGAGCCCCACGGCGACGACGCGCTGGGCGCTCACGCCGCCGCCCCTTTCCGCGCGCCCGGCGCGCCGTCGAGCCAGCGCGCGCACAACGTCTCGAGCCGCTCGACGTCCGCGCTCACCGTCGGCTCGTTCCCGAACTCCTTCGCCTCGAGCTCGACGACGAGCGGACGCAGCAGCGCGTCGACCGCCGGGCGCGGCCTGCCGCGCTCGAGCAGCTCCCGGTTCGTCCACGCTTCGCGGTAGCGCAGATCGCCGCGCTCGCCGAGACCGACGACCAGCGCGAAGAGCAAGAGCCGCAGCGCGAGCCGCAAGTCGCCCGCCGCGCGCGCGCGCGCGGCCTCGGCGCGCAGCTCCGCGACGCGCCGGCGCACGTCGGCGGCCGGCGCCTCGGCCGCGGCGCGCCGCGCGGCCGCCGCGTGCCAACGCAGCCAGACCCAGCGCGCGATCAGCAGGACGAGCGCGAGGACGGCGAGCGCGAGGAGCACGTTCCACAGCACGTCGGCCGCGGCGCTCGGATCGACCCCGGGATCGAAGTCGAACAGGTCGCCGAGCGTCTCGACGAACCACTCGACAAAGCGCTGGAGCAGGCTCGGCCCCTCGTCGTTTGCGAAGTCGAACTGCGGGCGCGCGAGGATCTGCTCGATCCGCTCCTCGACGCGCTCGCGCGCGAGCTGCTGGACGCCACGGAACGCGCTCATGCCGCGCCTCCCGCGGCGCGCGCGCGCGGCTCCGTCTCCGCGTCGTCATCGGCCTGGGCGTCCGACTCGGCCGCGTCCGGCGCCGCGCCGGGCTGCGCGCGCAGCCGCAGCCGCAGGTCGAGGCCCTCGACGCGGCAGCGCACGTCGACGTAGTAGACGGTGTGGACCGTCGCGACGATCGTCGCGCCGAGTCCGAGGAAGAGCGCCGAGAGCGGCGTCGCGATCAGGTCGTACGTCACGCTGTCGAGCTCGGTCCAGGTCATGATCCAGGGCCGGTACTCGGGGTTCGTCAACTGGCTCCCGAGGACGACCGACGGCTGCACGACGAAGAGCTGCGTGACGAACAGACCAAGCCAGCGTGCGAAGCTCGACTTGACGAGCGCGACGCTGCGGCCGAGCGCGGCGAACGGCGTGGCGCGCTCGAGCACGTAGACGGGCGATACGACCGAGAACAGCCACGCGACCAAGAAGTAGGGCGCGATGCAGCAGGCCGAGAGGGTCTGGACGACGAAGAGCACGCCCGTGACGAACGCGAGCACGACGAGCGACAGCGGCCGGTCGAACGCGCGCCGCAGCCCCTCGACGACGCCGACCTCGCGGCCGAGCAGGTGGGCGCCGACGAGCGCGGTCGCCCAGAGACCGACGAGGAACCCGGTGATGCTCTGCAGTGCCGCCGGGACCAAATGCATCAGCCCCATCGCAGATGGCGGCAAGGCGCGGTTCAGCGCGGTCTGGAACACCTGCACGGGCAGGCCGATCAGCACGGCGAAGCCGACGAGGAGCGCGAAGCGTCCGACGAGCGCGTCGGCCGCCGCGTCGAGCAGGGCCCCGACGCCGCGCGGGCGCACGCCGCTCTCGGCCGCGGCGACGCGCGCCCCGCCGAAGCGGCGACGCCCGACGCGCGTCCCGCTCGCGCTCGCGCGTCCCCGCCCTGCGGGAACGAGCACCTCGGTCGTGAGCGCCCCTTCGGCCATGCGCGGCCGAGTCTACTGCGCACCGCGGCCGAGCCGACCGCTCGAAGTCGCGCCTACGGCACGATCCAGAGCGCCGATGCGACCGGGAGCGCGAGCGCGGGACCCGGCGGCTGCGTCGGATCCGTCGCCATCGGCAGGAGCTCGTCGCCGCCGTTCACGACGTACGCGGCGCTGGTGTTGATCGCCTGGAGCACCGCGAGCGCCTGCTGGGTCTCGTTCGGCAGGTTCGCCACGATGCTCCCCGCGAGCGTGGCGGGGTCGACGGTGAACACCTGGCCCGGCACGGGGGGCGTGAACGGGGTCCCGGGGGAGCCGCTCGCGACCGCCAGCCATTCCGTTGCGCCGCTCGAGAGCTCGAGGAACGTCGTGCCGATCGGCACGGCGGCCGTCGTTTGCACGGCGAGAGTGGCCGGCGCGATCTCGAACAGCTCGCCCGTCGACGGTGCGACGACGAAGAGCGCCGTGCCGGTCGTGCCCGGACCGCGACGCAGGAGCGTCGCCAGGCTCGTGGTCGGCAACTGCGCGGCCGTCCCGAAGAGCGGCTGCTCGATCGCGAGGTCGACGCCGTTCAGACCCGGGGGCGCGCCGCTGCCGCCGAACGGGTTGGGCGCGACGCCTCCCAGGAGCGTGATCAGCCGGTTCCCGTCGACGAGCCAATCGACGATCTGACCGTTGGAGCCGTTCAGCGAGACCGTCGCGCCCTCGATGCCGGCGACGTGGTCGACGATCACGATCTCGAAGCCGTCGCGCAGGTACGCGAAGCTCGTGCTCGGCCGCGCGAGGAGCTCGGTCGGGTGCGCGAGCGAGAGCACGACGCTCGGCCCCGCGACGAGCCCCGGCAGCTCGTAGACGAAGAGCGAGCCGGGCGTGCCGCCGCCGAACGGCGAGGGCGGCAGGCCGCGCGACGAGACGAGCAGCCGCCCGGCGCCCGCGAGCGCGAGGCGTCCGACGCCGCCCGCGATCGGCACGCTCGTGCTGGCGAGGACCGAGCCGTCGCTCTCCGCGTAGCAGACGAGGTCGCCGTTCAGCAACAGCACCGCGACGCAGTCGAACGCGGGCACGCGGACGGCGTCGAGCACGGGCTGGGCGAACGGCGCGAGCAAGCTCACGCCGGGGCCGATCGAGTCGACGCGCAGCAAGTTGCCCGGCGTGTTGCCGAACGGCGTCGCCAGGCCGACGTCGACGAGCATCGCGTGCGGGCTCTCGAACACGACCTCGACGCCGTTCGAGAGCGAGAGCGTGCCCGGCGGCAGCAGGAGGTCGACGACGACGGCCTGCGCGAACAGGGACTGGCCGGCCAGCGCGGGGTTGTTCGGAACGACGCCGCCTCGCACGAACGTGCCGCCGCCGTCGAGCGCGAACGACTCGATGACGAGCGCCTGCGTGAAACCGAGGCAGAGCGTCCCGAACGGCGAGGGCAGCGGACCGCCGGCGACGTCGTAGCCGACGAGGCCGGGCGAGAGCGGCGAGCCTGCGATCGTGAACGCGTACGGCTCGTCGATCTCGCCCCCCGCGACGTCGAAGACGAGCCCGAGCGGCGGGCACGGCGACGCGCCCTGCGCGGTGAGCGAGCCCGCGGACAGGACCAGAGCGACCGAACCGAGCAGACCGTGGCTGCGCATGGCAGCTCCTTGCGTGGGGGGAAGTCTCGCCGGATCCACCGCGAGGCTACCACCGCTCCCGCGAGCCCGCAGCCCGTCCGCCGCCCTTCTGGTGGCTGTTCTGGTAGCATCGGCGTGTTCCCGTCCGTCACGTGGCCGCGAAGCGAGGTGACACGTGCGAAGGTCTCCGTGGATGCGCGCGCTCGCCCTCGTGGCGAGCGCTAGTGCCGCTGCGGCGGTGCAGACCGTCGAAACCGTCAAAGTCGAGCCGGCCGACGCGTCGACCGATGCGCGCTTCGGCTCGGCGGTCGCAGCGCGCGGCAATCGCGTGCTCGCCGGCGCGCCGTTCAAGTACGAGCTCGCGGCCGAGGCGGGCGCGGCGTACGTGTTCGAGCGCGGGCCGAGCGGCTGGGCGCAGAGCGCGAAGCTGCGCGCCGAAGACGCGTCGGAGTACGACCGGTTCGGACGCGCGCTCGCGCTCGGCGACGCCGTCGCGGCCGTCGGCGCGCCCGACTCGGACGCGACCGGCCAGGTCGGCGGCGCGGTGTACCTGTTCGAGCCGAGCGGCAGCGAGTGGCCGCAGACCGCGAAGCTCGTCTCGCCCACCGGCCTCGCGGGCGACTCGTTCGGCACGGCGGTCGCGATCGACGGCGACACGCTGCTCGCGGGCGCGTGCTTCGAGGACGGCAACGGCGCGAGCGCGGGCGCGGCGTTCGTCTTCGTGCGCGACCCGACGGGCTGGGCGCTCGAGGCACGGCTCGCCGGCCTCGATACGGACGACGGCGACGTGCTCGGCTGGTCGGTCGCCCTCGACGGCGACCGCGCGATCGTCGGCGCGCGCTTCGAGGACGCAGGCGCGGACGCGACCGGCGCGGCGTACGTGTTCGCGCGCACGAGCCCGGGCGGGACGAGCTGGGCGCAGGTCGCGAAGCTCGTCGCCGCGGACGCGGCGGCGGAGGACCAGCTCGGCTACGCGGTCGCGCTCGACGGCGCGTACGCGCGCGTCGGCGCGCCGCAGGACGACGACGCGGGCGCGAACTCGGGCGCCGCGTACGTCTTCCGCCAGGTCGGGAGCACGTGGGTGCAGGACGCCAAGCTCGTGCCGCCCGACGGCGCCGCCGGCGACGGCTTCGGCCGCGCGGTCTCGATCGCGGGCGGCAACGCACTCGTCGGCGCGTGGTTCGACGACGACGGCGCGTCGAACGCGGGCTCGGCCTACCTGTACCGGCGCAACGGCGCGACGTGGTCGCTCCAGACGAGGCTCGTCGCGTCCGACGGCGCGGCGAACGACCTGCTCGGCGCCGCCGTGTCGGTCGACGGCGGCACGGCGATCCTCGGCGCGTACGCGAGCGATCCCTCCGGAACGAGCTCCGGCGCGGCGTACGTCTACGAGCTGCCGGAGCCGCTCGTCGCCGACGTCGGTCTGCTCTCGCTCGCGACGGGCGGCGTGCAGACGATGACGCTCGGCGCGGGAGCGGCGAACGCGGGCGCGGTCCACGTGCTGCTCGGCTCGCTCAGCGGGACGCAGCCCGGTTTCCCGCTCGACGGCTTCACGCTGCCGCTCAACATCGACGCCTACACGCTCGCGACGCTGACGACGCCGAACGCGCCGCCGCTCGCGGGCTCGGTCGGCGTCCTCGACGCGACGGGCGCCGCGACGGCGACGTTCACGCTCCCGCCGCTCTCGCCTCCGCTCTGGTCGGGGTTGCGCGTCAGCCACGCGTACGTCGTCCTGCGCATCGAGCCCACGCTCGTGAGCGTCGTGCTCGTCAGCAACGACGTCGCGCTCGACCTGGTCCCCTGACGGCCCGCGGGCCGTCCGCGCGCCGCTACAGATTGCCGAGCGAGATCGCGCCGGTCGGGCAGTTGCGCGCGCACGCGTGGTCGCGCGTGCACTCGTAGTTGGAGAGCTTGCGCACCGAGGCCCGCTCGCCGTTCGCGTAGAACGCGTCGGTCTCGCAGACCATCTCGCACATGCCGCAGCCGATGCACGCGGACGGGTCGATGCGGACGCTGACGTAGTCGCGCGGCGTCACGGGGCACGACAGCCCGGAGACGACCGCGCTGTCGGAGACGAGCCGGCGCGTCGCCGCGTGCGAGGTCAGCACCTTGAGCGCCTCCTCCTCGCCGAGCTTGACGATCTCGTCGATGTTCTCGAAGTCGAGGCGTGCGAGGTGGCCGACCTTGGGCTGGATCAGCGCGACGCGATAGTCCGCGTGCATGTGCAGCGACTGCTCGACGATCACCTCCTCGGCGATCTCGAACGCGCGGAACAGCGTCGACAGCACGCGGCTCTTGTAGTCCGGCGTCTTGAACGTCGCCTTGACCGTCAGGTCGACCGCGATCACGAGGTCGGGCGACAGCGTCTTCGCGAAGCGCAGCGGGAGCGCGTCGACGATGCCGCCGTCCATGAAGTGCTTCCCGTCGTGCTCGAACGGCTCGAAGATGCCGGGGAGCGCGCAGGACGCGTACACCGCGTCGACGAGGTCGACGTCGAAGCCGGGCGTGCCCCAGAAGACCGAGCCGCCGTTCTCGAGGCACACCGAGTTGCAGAAGAACGGCAGCGACATGTCCGCGAACGTCCGCTGCGGCAGGATCTCCTGGAGCTTGTCGCGGAAGCGCTCGCCGCTGTACATGCTCGGCGCGCGCATCCCCTTCATCAGGAACTTGACGAAGTTGAGCCGGAAGAAGTGCTCCTTCTCCAGGCTCTCGACGTGCCGCTCGATCTCCTCGATCGGCAGCCCCGCGGCAACGAGCGCGCCGATCAGCGACCCGATGCTCGTGCCGACGACCGCGTCGATCTCCATGCCGAGCGTCCGGAGCGCGCGGATCACGCCGATGTGCGCCATCCCGCGCATGCCGCCGCCGCCGAGCACCAGCACGGTGCGCGGCCGCGTCTGGCGGCGCCAGGGGAGCCCGCGGACGGATTGGGCGGCCCGCTCGCCGTTCACCGGCGCGGCGGAGCCCTCGCTCGTCGGATGCTCGTCGCTTGTCGTGGTGCTCAACTTGCGATGCTCGACCGTTAATTAGCGTCCCGGAGCGCGGTCTTCACGGACCAATCCTCGTCCCCTGCATCGGCAGGATCGGCGCTGCGCTGCACCCCGAGCGGCACGCGGAACGGTCCCCCGCCGTTGCAACGCCCCGCGCGGGGTCCCACTCTCTGACGCCACGACCATGGCCGACCGACCCCGCATCGTGCTCGCCGCCGGCCTGCGCGTGCCCCAGGCGCGCGCCGGAGGCGTCTTCGCAGGCGAGAACGCCGGCCACCTCGGCGCGGCGGTCGCGTCCGAGCTCATCGCCCGCGCCGGCGTCGACCCGGCCGCGATCGACGAGGTGATCGTCGGCTGCGTCGGCCCGCCGCACGACCAGGCGAACGTCGGCCGGGTCATCGGCCTGCGCGCCGGGGTCCCGCGCGCCGTCCCCGGCCGCACCGTCGCCCGCAACTGCGCCAGCGGCATGGAGGCGGTCACCGAGGCGATGGTCCAGGCGGAGACGGGCCGCGGCTCCCTCTTCCTGTGCCTGGGCGTCGAGGTGATGAGCGCGTACCCGCTGATCTTCAACCGCCGGGCGACCGACTTCTTCGCGCGGATGATGCGCGCGCGGACGCCGCTGGCGAAGCTCCAGGCGCTGACCGGCCTGCGCCCGTCGATGTTCGCGCCGCGCGTCTCGATCACCGAGGGCCTGACCGACCCGACGACGGGGCTGATCATGGGCAAGACCGCCGAGGTGCTCGCGCGCGACTTCTCGATCTCGCGCGACGAGCAGGACGCCTACGCGCTGGAGAGCCACCGCCGCGCGGCGCGCGCGCGCGACGCGGGCCGCTTCGCGCGCGAGCTCGTCCCGTACCTGCCGCTCGGCGCGAAGCCCGGCTCCGCCTCGCTCGCGCACGACGACGGGATCCGCGACGACCAGTCGCTCGAGCGGCTCGCGAAGCTCCCGCCGTACTTCGACAAGCCCGACGGCTCGGTGACGATCGGCAACTCGTGCGGGATCACGGACGGCGCGACCGCGCTGCTCGTCGCGACCGAGGAGCGTGCGCGCGAGCTCGGCCTCGCGCCGCTCGCGCGCATCCGCGCGTTCGCGTGGAGCGGCTGCGACCCCGCGCGCATGGGCCTGGGCCCGGTGTACGCGACCTCGCGCGTGCTCGCCGAGAGCGGCGCCGAGCTCTCCGACGTCGGCACGATCGAGCTGAACGAGGCGTTCGCCGCGCAGGTGCTCGCCTGCCGCACGGCGTTCGCGAGCGACGCGTTCGCGCGCGAGCACCTCGGCCGCGGCTCCGCGCTCGGCGAGCTCGACCTGGCGCGGACGAACGCCAACGGGGGCGCGATCGCGCTCGGCCACCCGGTCGGCGCGACCGGAGCGCGGCTCCTCTTGACGACGGCGCACGAGATGGCGGTGCGCGACGTCGAGCTCGGCCTCGCGACGCTGTGCATCGGCGGCGGCCAGGGCGGAGCGGTGCTCCTGGAGCGCGCGGCGTGATCGACTTCGAAGGGTTGCCGCTGCCGGACGACGTGCCGCCGCCGGGCGCGTGCGTGCGCGTCGAGCGGCCCGAGCCGGGCCTCGCGATCGTGGTGCTCGACCCGCCGCACCGGCCGAAGATCGCGGTGCTCGACATGCCGGTGTTGCGCGACCTCGAGCTCGCGATCGGTGCGGTCGAGCGCGACCCGTCGCTGCGCGGGCTCGTGCTGACGGGCCGCGAGCCGCTCTCGTTCGCCGCCGGCGCGGACGTCGACGCGATCGCCGGGCTGCGCGACCCCGCCGTCGCCACGCGCGTCGCCCGCGTCGGCCATTCGATCTTCGACCGCATCCACGCGCTCGGCAAGCGCGGCGACGGGCGCTTGCGCACGGTCGCCGCGGTCGGCGGCGCGGTCCCCGGCGGCGCGTACGAGCTCGCGCTCACGTGCGATCGCATCGTGCTCGCCGACGACGAGAAGAGCCGCGTCGGCCTGCCCGAGACGCGGCTCGGCATCCTGCCGGGCTGGGGCGGCACGCAGCGCCTCCCCCGCCGCGTCGGCGTGCCCGCGGCGCTCGAGGCAATCCTGTCGGGCCGGCTGTACGGCGCGCGCCAGGCGCTGCGCAAGGGGCTCGTCGACCGGCTCGCGCATCCGCAGGACCTCGTGCGCGTCGCGAGCGACATCGCGCTGGGTCGCGCTCGCTGCGACGGCCCCGACCGCGGCTGGAAGGGCTGGCTCGTCGACAAGAACCCGCTCGCGCTCGCGCTGATCCGCAAGAAGACCGAAGCGCAGCTCGCGGAGGCGACCGGCGGGCACTACCCCGCGCCGCCGCGCGCCGCGGACCTCGTGTTGCGCGCGCCGGGCACGTCGCTCGCGGAAGGGCTCGCGGCCGAAGCGCGCGCGCTCGGCGAGCTCGCGACGTCGCCCGAGAGCAAGAGCCTCGTGCGCATCTTCCAGCTCTCCGAGGCGGCGAAGAAGCTCGCCGGCGGCGGCTCTCCGGACGGCGCGGAGCGCGCGCGGCCGGTGACGCGCGGCGGCGTCGTCGGCGGCGGCGTCATGGGCGGCGCGATCGCGAGCCTGATGGCGGAGCGCGGCGCGACGGCGCGCCTGTGCGACCTCGACCGGCGCGCGCTCGACGCGGCGCAGCACGACCACCGGCGCGAGATCGCGAAGAAGCTGCGGCGCCGGCAGATCCTGCCGCACGTCGCCGACGCCGCGATCGACCGCCTGCAGGTGACGACCGAGCTCGTCGGCTTCGCGCGCGCCGAGCTCGTCATCGAGGCGGTCGCGGAGCGGCTCGACGTCAAGGGCAAGGTGCTCGGCGTGCTCGCGGAGCAAGTGCCGGCCGACGCGATCCTGGCGACGAACACGTCGTCGCTCTCGGTCGACGCGATGGCGGCGCAGCTCCCGCACCCCGAGCGCTTCGTCGGCATCCACTTCTTCAACCCGGTGCGCAAGATGCCGCTCGTCGAGATCGTGCGCGGCGAGCGCACGAGCGACGAGACGGTGCGCCGCGCCGCCCGCTTCGCGCTCGACCTCGGCAAGACGCCGCTCGTCGTGCGCGACGTGGCCGGCTTCCTCGTCAACCGCCTGCTCGGCCCGTACCTCGACGAAGCGGTGCGCCTGTTCGAGGACGGCGCCGACGTCGCGCGGGTCGACGCCGCCGCGCAGCGCTTCGGCATGCCGATGGGCCCGTTCGAGCTGCTCGACGAGGTCGGCCTCGACGTCGCGTCGCACGCGGCGCGCTCGCTCTCCGACGCGTACGGCGAGCGGATGACGACGAGCGCCGCTCTCGCGAAGCTGGTCGAGCGCGGCGAGCTCGGCAAGAAGACCGGCGCCGGCATCCGCCGCTGGCGCAGGGGCAAGAGCGGCAAGCAGGAGAGCCTGGGGCAGAATCCGGCCTTCGAGCGCAGCGCCCAAGGCGGCGGTCCGGCGCCGTCCGACGAAGAGATCGTCGACCGGCTGATCCTCGCGATGGTGAACGAGGCGGCGCGGTGCCTCGACGAGGGCGTCGTCGCGGGACCGGACGAGCTCGACCTCGGCTCGGTGCTCGGGATGGGCTTCGCCCCGTTCCGCGGCGGCCTGTTGCGTCATGCCGACGCGCGCGGAGCGGTCGCGATCGTCGCGCGCCTGCGCGAGCTCGCGGCCGACCCGCGGATCGCGTCGCGGCCGGGCGGCACGCCGCGCTTCGATCCCGCGCCGCGACTCGTCGCGCTCGCCGAGCAGGACGGCCGCTTCCACGCCGCCGCGAGCTGAGCGTCAAGACGCGTGGACGACGCTCCAGCCGTCGTCGTCCCCGTCCGTGCGCGAGCGCAGCCGGAGGAACGTGCGCACCGCGCCCACCGGCGTGACGCCGGGCAGACCGAGGACGATCACGCGCTCCTGCACGGTCCGGCTCGGCCCGCCCGGAAGCCGGCACGGTCCGCCCTCGTACTCCCACCACGCGAACGCGCGGTGGGCCTTTGCGTGACCGTCGAGCGCGAAGACCTGCACGGTCCCCTCCCACACGACGGCGCCGTCGCGCACCTCGAGGACCGGCCACGACGCGATCCAGCGCGCCGGCACCCCGAACGAGCGCGCGACGTCCGCGGCGAGCGCGTCGCGGAACGGTTGTAGGGGATGGGGAGCGTCCGGTTCGGAGGTCACGTCGACCACCGTACCGCGCCGCGCGCGGATCGGACGGGCCGCCATGGATCCCGCTCGGCGGATGGCGTAGGGTGCGGCTCGACGGCCGACCACCCCACGGAGCTCGATGCCCATGAGCCAGGTTTCTACGCTCGACCAGCTCTGCATCAACACGATCCGCACGCTCTCGATCGACGCGGTGCAGCGCGCCGACTCGGGGCACCCCGGCCTGCCGCTGGGTGCCGCGCCGATGGCGTACGTCCTGTGGCGCAGGCACTTGCGGCACGATCCCGCGGCGCCGGATTGGCCCGATCGCGACCGCTTCGTGCTGTCGGCGGGGCACGGGAGCATGCTGCTCTACTCGCTGCTGCACCTGTTCGGCTACGACGTCACGCTCGACGATCTGCGCAGCTTCCGTCAGTGGGGCTCGAAGACGCCCGGCCACCCCGAGTTCGGCCACACGCCGGGCGTCGAGGCGACGACCGGGCCGCTCGGCCAGGGCACGGCGAGCTCCGTGGGGATGGCGCTCGCCGAGCGCTGGCTCGCCGCGCGCTACAACCGGCCCGAGCACGCGATCGTCGACCACCGCACGTTCGCGCTCGTGTCCGACGGCGACCTGATGGAGGGCATCGCGACCGAGGCGGCGTCGCTCGCGGGCCACCTGCGGCTCGGCAAGCTCGTCTGGCTCTACGACGCGAACGACGTGTCGCTCGATGGCCCGCTCGAGCTCGTGTTCTCCGAGGACGTCGTGCAACGCTTCCAGGCGCTGGGCTGGGGTACGTGGGTCGTCGCGGACGGCGACCGCGACCTCGAGGGCATCGACCGCGCGCTCGCGGAGGCGACGTCCGACGCGGAGCGGCCCTCGCTCATCGTGGTGCGCACGACGATCGGCTACGGCTCGCCGAACAAGGCGGGCACGTCCGACGCGCACGGCTCGCCGCTCGGCGAGGACGAGGTCGTGCGCACCAAGCGCGCGCTCGGCTGGGAGAGCGAGGAGCCGTTCTGGGTCCCCGCGGCGACCGCGGAAGCGTTCGGCGACACGCAGAAGCGCGGAGCCGAGCGCTCGGCCGCGTGGCGCGCGCGCTTCGCGGCGTGGGAGCGCGAGAACCCCGAGCTCGCCGAGGAGTGGCGCCAGGCGCTCGCCGGCGAGCTGCCGCGCGGCTGGGACGGCGCTCTGCCGCAGTTCGAGACCGGCTCGAAGGTCGCGACGCGCGCGGCGGGCGGCAAGGTGATGAGCGCGATCGCGGGGAGGTTGCCGTGGCTGATGGGCGGCGACGCCGACCTGTCGGGCTCGACGAAGACGAAGCTCGACGCTCCGTCGTTCGACGAGCGCACGCCGCACGGCCGCAACGTGCACTTCGGCGTGCGCGAGCACGCGATGGGCGGGATCGCGAACGGCATGGCGTACCACGGCGGCGTACGCCCGTTCACCGCGACGTTCTTCGTGTTCTCCGACTACATGCGGCCGTCGATGCGGCTCGCCGCGCTCGCGGGCCTGCCGGTCGTGCACGTGTTCACGCACGACTCGGTCGCGGTCGGCGAGGACGGGCCGACGCACCAGCCGGTCGAGCACCTGATGGCGCTGCGCGCGATGCCCAACACGCACGTCGTGCGCCCCGCGGACGCGACGGAGACGAGCGAGGCGTGGCGCTACGCGCTGCTGCGCAAGGAGGGTCCGACGACGATCGTGCTCTCGCGCCAGGGCGTGCCGACGATCGACCGCACGAAGCTCGCGCCCGCCGCGGGGCTGCACCGCGGCGCGTACGTCTTGAGCGAGGCGCAGGGCGAGCTGCGCGTCGTCCTGATCGCGACGGGCGCCGAAGTCGCCCTCGCGCTGACCGCGCAGGCCGCGCTCGCCGCCGACGGGATCGGCGCGCGCGTCGTCTCGATGCCGTGCCACGAAGCGTTCGCGGCCCAGGACGCGAGCTACCGCGAGGAGGTGCTGCCCCCGTCGGTCGAGGCGCGCGTCTCGATCGAGGCGGGCGCGACGCTCGGCTGGGAGCGCTGGATCGGCTCGCGCGGCGCGAGCATCGGCATCGACCACTTCGGCGCGTCCGCGCCGGGCGACGAGTTGCTCGAGCGCTTCGGCTTCACGAGCGAGCGCGTCGTCGCCGCGGCGCGCGCGGCGCTCGAGGCGACGGTCGGGGCCTGACGCGTCCGGCGCGTCCGGCGTGAGCGGCTACGGCGCGCGGCGCTCGGACGCCGCGCGCTCGCACAGGAGCCGGGCGACGCGCTCGTAGTCCGCCACGGCGCGCTCGAACGACGCGCGCTCGAGCTTCTCGTGGTCGGTGTGCGCGTCGAGGATGCTCCCCGGGCCGTACAGCAGCCGCTCTCCCCAGCGCGTCAGGTACGGCGCGTCGGTGCCGAACGCGACGATCGGAGCGGGCGCGCCGTCCGCGTCGCTCGGCTCGTCGCCCAGGTCGGCGGGCACGACGAACTCGATCGGGCCGTAGCCCTTGCCGAGCTCGATCGCGACGTGCCGGCCGACGAGCGGCTCGAGCCGCGCGCGCACGTCGTCGGGCTCGGTCACCGCGCGCAGCACGATCTCGGCGCGCGCGCGGTCCGCGACGACGTTCGGCGCGACGCCGCCGTGGACGCAGCCCACGTTGAGCGTCGCGCGGCCGAAGAGCGGGTCGTCGCCCCAGTCGGCCGCGAGGCAGCGCGCGAGCGTCTCGACGAGCGCGTGCACCGCCGAAGGTCCGACGTCCTGCGAGCTGTGGCCCGCGACGCCGCGCGCGACGAGGTCGAGCTTGAACACGCCCTTGTGGCCGCGCACGAAGCGGTTGTCCGTCGGCTCGCCGACGATCGTGTAGCGCGGCCGCCAACCGAGCTCCGCCTCGTTCGCCGCGCGCGCGCCGGCGCCGTCGGTCTCCTCGCCGACCGTGAACAAGAACCCGATGCGCCGCTCGCCCGCGTCGAGCAGCCGCCGCGCGGCCTCGATCATCGCGAGCGCGGGACCCTTCGCGTCGCACGAGCCGCGGCCGTACACGGCGCGGCGGTCGCGCGAGGGCGCGATCCACGGCGGGACCGTGTCGAGGTGCGTGCAGAGCACGACGACGGGCTCCTCCGCGCGCGCGACGACGTTGAAGCGCCGCTCGCCCGCGCCGTCACGGCTCTCGACGTCACGGCTCTCGACGTGTTGACGCTCGACGTCGAAGCCGGCCGACGCGAGGTGCCGCGCGAGCGCGTCACCGTACGCCGCCTCCCCGCCCGTCACCGACGGGACGTCGATCCAGTCGCAGAGCAGGTCGAGCGGGTCGCGCGCGCCCGTCACGGCCCGACGTCGAGGCCGACGGCGTTCGAAGGCGCGGCGGGACTGCCGAGCGCGGCGGCGGCCCAGTCCGTGTGCAGGCCGACGAGCGGCGCGAGCGCGCCGGCGGGCGCGACGAGCGACGCGCTCGCCCGCCCCGCGGCGTCGAGCACGCCGAGCGAGCCCGGCAAGAACGGCGGGCCGGGCGCGAGCAGCGTGTACAGGAACAGCGGGTCGAGGTTCAGGGGCAGCGTCTGCGAGCCGAACGTCTGGCCGGGGACGGTGCCCGCGGCGCTGGCGAGCAGGAGGTACGGCTCCCCCGCGCGCGCGGGGCCGAAGTCGAGCGTGAACGGGCCGTCGGCGCCGGCGGCCGACGAGACCTCGTCGTGGCCGGCGTGCAGGATCGCCGCCGGGTCGACGCGCAGCTCGAGGAACGGGTAGAGCAGCGCCTGCACCGTGCCGTCGTCGACGAGGATCTCGAAGACGTCGGTGCCCGGCTGCGTGCCGGCGGTCAGCGTGAATTCGTACGTGCCGTTGCCGAGGTCGGCGACCGGGCCGGGCGTCGCGAAGGGCGTCCCGCCGCCCTGGCGCGTCACGCTCACGCTCGCTCCGCCGGCGGCGAGCGACACGCCGTCGACGTCGCGCAGCTCGACCGTCACCTTGGTCTGCGTCTGGCCGTCGGCGGGCAGGGCGTCCGCTCCCGCGCTCGCGCTCGAGCGGATGTGGTCGGGGTGCCCCGCGAGGTTCGCGCGCCACAGGTTGTAGGCCGCCTGCAGCCGGTGGACCGGGTCGGGCGCGGACGCGTCGCCGAGGAACTCGAGGTCGAGGTAGTAGCTGCCGTTCGCGCAGCCCTGGGACACGTTGCAGACGCCATCGACGTCGCCCATGCGCGCGAGCGCGATGAACGCGACGTGGGCGGACTTGAACGGCGCGGGCGGCGGCGCTCCGCACGACGTCGGCATCGTCCCGCTGCACGAGCAGCGCCCGTCGCCGCCGAACGCGCGCGCAGCCTCCATGCCGGCCATCACGCGCTGGGACAGGTCGCCGTTCGTGTTGAGGAACGCCTTGCGCGCCTCGGCCACGACGATCTGTCCGGTGAGCACGTTGCCCTGGATCGCGAACCGGATCGTGCCGGACGTGCCGGCGGTCCCGGCCTTCGCCGCGCCGGCGAGCGCGCCGGTGAACGTCACCGGGGCGTTGGGCAGGTCGACGATGCCGTACTGGCGCGTCTGGTGCGCCCCGTCGGCGGCGGCGAGCTGCGCCAGGATCGTCGCGGGCGGCGTCCCCGCGCCGAAGCCGTCCCAGATGATCTTGCGGTTGTTGCCGCTCGTGTCGATGAACGACTGCGCGGCGCCGGCGCCCTGGCCGACGCGCAGCACCGCGAGCCCGCGCTTCAGGTCGAAGCTCTGCAGGCAGGTCGCGGAGGCGACGCAGACCTCGCCGGTCGCCATGTCGACGGCGACGATCGACCAGGTCGCAGCGGCGGGACGGGCGAGCAGGCCGACGAGAGCGACAGCGCCGAGGGCGCGCGCGAGCCGGCCCGACGATCGGGAGCCAGGGCGGTGGGGCACGAAGTCATGCTACCAGCGACGCGACCAGCGCCGCGACCGGCGCCGGCCGGATGGCCCGGCGCGAGCGAGGAAACGTGTTCCCGAACGCGAGGAACGGACGCGCTCGCGCCCACGCCGCGACCGCGGCGACGTAAGGGGAACCTCCTCCCCGTTCCCCCCGTCCCCTGCACCCACGCTCGAGCCGCCTGCGAGCGAGCGCCACGCGCGTCTCCGAGCTCCGACGCGCCGCCCCCTAACTTCGCTCCACGAGCGGACTTGCGCTACCATCTCAGCCCTCATGCAGCATCGAGAGTCCCCCGCGGGGCACGCCGGCGAAGGCGTCGAGCAGCACGGCGGGCGCGCGTCCCAGCGGCCGAGCCCGCTCATGACGCTCGCCGTCGGCTTGCTTTCGGTCGTCTTCCTGCTCACCCCGTACCTGTACTCCCCGACGGAGCGCACCGGCGACGCCGTCGGCAACGAGCTCGTCGGCGACGGCTTCCTGCTCGTCACGCGCCACGAGGTCCTGCGCGACGTCCAAGAGGGTGAAGCGAGCCCGCTGGCGGCGCTCGGGACGACGTGGTGGGGTCAGGTCCACCCGGAGACGACGCTGTACCGGCCGGTCTCGTCGCTCGTGCTCGCGACCGCGGCGGCGCTGCCGGGCCGGGCGTACGACCCCGACGCGCCGGGACGTGATCCGATCCCGTACCACCTGATCGTCCTGGCGCTGAACGCGCTGTGCGCGCTGCTGGTGCTCGAGCTCGCGTGGAAGGCGCTGGGCGACCGGCGCATGGCGTTCGCGGCGGGAGCGCTGTTCGCGACGCTGCCGGTGCACGGCGAAGTGCTGTTCGACGTCGCGGGCATCGCGGAGCTGACGAGCACGGCCCTCGCGCTCGGCGCGTGGCTCGCTTGGTTGCACGCGGGCGCGAAGCCGCTCGCGAAGCCGGTGTGGCTCGGCGCCTCGCTCGGCCTGCTGTTCCTCGCGACGTTGGCGAAGGAGAACGCGTTCGCGCTGCCGCTCGTGTTCTTCGCGGCGGACGTCGGCCTGGCCGCGCGCGGCGCGTCGCTGCGCGACGGGCTCAGGGGCGCCGCGGCGAAGCTGCCCGCGCTCGCCCTCTGCGGCGTCGTCCTCGCGGCGTCGATCGGACTGCGCCTGGCGGTCGTCGGCGCGATCTTCCCCGACTTCACGCCGCAGAACCAGCTCGACAACCCGCTGATCGGCGAGGACCCGCTGACGCGCGCGATGAACGGGCTGCGCCTGATGGGCGCGGGCCTGCTCTCGATGGTCGGCGTCAACGTGCTGAGCGACGGGCTCTGGCGCTACAGCGCCGACTACTCGTTCGCGCAGGTCCCGGTGCTCGGAGCGTTCGCGCCGGCGAACCTGATCGGCGCCGGCGCCGTGCTCGGCTCGGCCGTCCTCGCGCTCGTGCTGTTCAAGAAGTGCCGCACGCGCGCCGCGCTGTGGCTGGCGACGCTCGCGGCGATGCTCGTCACGGCGAACGTG
Source organism: uncultured Planctomycetaceae bacterium (assembly GCA_964528575.1). Taxonomy (GTDB): domain Bacteria; phylum Planctomycetota; class UBA1135; order UBA1135; genus CAZGTQ01. Next base: position 18,213 of record CAZGTQ010000411.1, read on the forward strand.
CTGTTCCCGACGGGCACGGTCTACGCGGACCGGCTGATGTTCCTGCCGTCGGTTCCGCTCGTGATGTTCCTCGCCGTGTTCATCGGGCGGCTCGGCCGCGCCGGCGTCGCGGCGGCGCTCGCGCTCTCGATCGGCGCGGGCCTGTGGACGAACGCGCGCGCGGAAGACTGGCAGTCGCAGAGCCAACTGTGGAAGCACACCGCGACGAGGACCGCGTCGGACAGCGCGAAGGCGCACTTCAACTACGGGCTCGACTGCCTCGACGGGAAGCTGCCCGCGCTGGCGGCGAGCGAGTTCGAGCGCGCGATCGAGATCTTCCCGCGCTTCGCGGACGCGCACGCGTACCTCGGCTGGGTGAACGCGGAGCAGATGAAGACCGACGAGGCGATGGCCGCGTTCCAGCGCTCGGTCGAGCTGCAGCTCGAGGACCGGGGCTGGGAGTACCGCGGCGAGCCGAAGGTGCCGTTCAACAGCGTGCCCGACCTGCTGCACCGCCTGTCGCTGTTCGGCATCGGCGAGGGCAAGCAGGACGTCAACGAGGGGCTGCTCGCGTTCCACGACGCGCTGCTCGCGAAGGGCTACGAGAGCCCGACGCTGCTGTTCAAGCGCGCCGAGGCGCTGATCAAGCTCGAGCGCTACGACGAGGCCGAGGACGCGTTCCAGCGGAGCCTCGCGATCAAGCGCACCGTCCCCGCGACGCTGAGCTACGGGCTCATGCTGGTCAAGCTCGGCCGCGTGGGCGAGGCGCGCGACCTGTACGCGCAGATCACCGAGTTCCGCGCGCCGGGCGAGAAGGCCGAGATCTCGCTCGCGCTCGCCGGCCTCGACCTCGGGAACGATCCCGCGGGCGCGCTGCGCCTCGTCGAAGATCTGCTGCTCACCGAGCGCCGGGTGCTGTCGGAGGAGCAGTTCTTCCGCGCGAAGGTGCTGCAAGCCGAAGCGAAGCTCGCGCTGCACGACCGCGACCCCTCGGGCGGCATGGCGCGCATCGACGAGATCGAGGACCACCTCAAGAGCGCTCTCAGCGCGTACCAGCGTCCGAGCGAGATCACGTACCGCGCGTACTACACCCTCGCGCACCTGCTGTTCCGCCTCGGCAAGCTCGAGGAGGCGCGCGGCGTGCTCGAGCAGCTTCTCGCGCAGCGCGAGATGCCGACGCAGCGCGCGATGCTCGGCCGCATCTACGAGGCGCAAGGCCGGCTCGAGGACGCGCTCGACCAGTACGCGCGCGCGTCGAAGGCGCTCGACGCGGGGCTCTACGCCGAAGACGTGACGGTCGACGCCGCGCTGGTCGAGGAGGTGCGTGAGCTCCACCTGCGCACCGTGGACGCTCTGAAGGGCGAGGACGAGGCCCGCGCGCTGCTCGCGTCGTGGCACGACGCCGCGCCGGACGACCGCGACCCGTACGCGCTGAGCATCGCGACCCGCTGGCACGCGAGCGCGGGCCGCATCGACGAGGCGATCGCCGCGGCCGAGGGTCTCGGGGCGAGCTTCGCCGACCGGCGCGAGCGCGCGGACCTGCTGGTCGGGAAGCTGCGCGAGTTCGACGTGCTGGCGCGCGCGCACGAGCAGGGCGTCGCGACGCTCCAGCAGCTCGAGGCGCTGATCGAGCTGCGCATCCTGTTCCGCGACTCCGAGGGCGCCGCGGACGCCGCGCGGCGAGCGATCGACATCGCGGCGGAAGCGACCAACGAGGAGAAGGCCGAGCTCCTGTACTGGCTCTCGGTCGCGCTCGAGCAGTCGGGCAAGCTCCAGGAGGCGCTGAACCAAGTGCACAAGGCGCAGTCGCTGAAGGACCTCAGCGACGGCGCCGCGGCGCAATTGCGCAACCGCGCGATGGGCCTCGAAGCGGCGCTGCAGGGCATGCCGAGCACCGCGCACGGCGCCCCGGGGCCGGAGCTCGAAACGCGCTGATCGGCGGATCCGTCAGGCCGGCGGCTCGATCATGGCGAGCCGCTGGCCGCTCGCGACGGCGTCGCCGGCCGCGACGGCCAGGCGCGTCACGCGGCCCGCGCACGGCGCGATGATCTCGTTCTGCATCTTCATCGCCTCGAGGATGAGCAGCGGCGCGCCGCGCTCGACTTCGTCGCCCTCGCCGACCAGCAACTCGACGACGACGCCGGGCATGACGCTGTCGACGGCGCCGCCTCCGGCGCCCGCCTCGCGCTCGGCGGCGTGCGCCGCGCGCTCGCGCTCGTCCTCGATCGCGACGTGGAAGAAGTGGCCCGCGACGGTGACGGCGCAGAAGGAGCCCTCGTCGTCGAGCGACACGGCGTACGAGCGCTCGCCGACGAGCAGGGCGACCTGGCCGAGACGGTCGACCTCGCGGTAGTCGATCTCGAGCGGCTCGCCGTCGACGCGCACGCGCAACTCGCCCTGGTGCTCGCTGAGCTCGACCTCGCGCTCGCGCTCGCCGATGCGCACGAAATACTTCACCGGTCCGCCTCCCCGCGCGGCGTGAAGCGCGTGAACGACGTGCGGCCGCGGTCGCGCCACGCGGCGCGCTCGGCGATGCCGCCCGACAGCGCGCGGCGCCGCGACGCGTGCCAGCGGAAGAGCGCTGCGGCCACGGTCGCCGCGAGCTCCTCGCCGTGCTCGTACTCCGCCGGCGTCGACAGGTCGATGCCGTCGAGCAGGTGGGTGTCGTAGTCGCCCGCGACGAAGCGCGGATCGGAGAGCACGCGCAGCGCAGCGGGCGCGGTCGTGCGCACGCCGCCGACGCCGAGCTCCTGCAACGCGCGCCGCATGCGCGCGAGCGCGGCGTCGCGGTCCTCGCCCCACACGATCACCTTCGCGAGGAGCGGGTCGTACTCCAGCCCGACCTGCATCCCGCGGTAGAGCCCCGAATCGACGCGCACCCACGGGCCGCTCGGCAGCCGCAGGTTGCGGACGGTGCCGATCGAGGGCACGAATCCGGCGGAGCCGTCCTCCGCGTTGATGCGCACCTCGATCGCGTGGCCGCGCGCGACGACGTCGCCCTGCGCGTAGCCGAGCGCCTCTCCCGCCGCGACGCGCAGTTGGTCGCGCACGAGGTCGCGGCCGGTCACCATCTCCGTGACCGGATGCTCGACCTGCAGCCGCGTGTTCATCTCGAGGAAGAAGAACTCGAGCTCGCCGCTCGCATCGCTCGCGAGGAACTCGACGGTGCCCGCGCCCTCGTAGCCGACGGCGCTCGCCGCGCGCAACGCCGCCGCGCCCATGCGCTCGCGCAGCGCGGCGTCGACGATCGGCGACGGCGTCTCCTCGATCAGCTTCTGGTGGCGCCGCTGGACCGAGCACTCGCGCTCGAACAGGTGCACGCCGTGGCCGTGCCGATCGAACATCACCTGCACCTCGACGTGGTGCGGGCGCGAGAGGTAGCGCTCGAGGTAGAGGCGGCCGTCCCCGAACGACGCGCGCGCCTCGCCGGACGCGGTGCGGAACGCGCTCGCCATCTCGTCCGGCTCCGAGACGATGCGGATGCCCTTGCCGCCGCCGCCCGCCGCCGCCTTGATCGCGATCGGATAGCCGATCGACTCCGCCTCGCGCAGCGCCGCGCGCGCGTCCTCGACGGGCTCGGTCAAACCGGGCACGAGCGGCACGCCGGCCTCGAGCATCAGGCGCCGGCTCTGGATCTTGTCCCCCATCGCCGCGATCGCGGCGGGCGGCGGACCGACCCAGACGAGCCCCGCGTCGGCGACGCGCTGCGCGAACTTCGCGTTCTCCGACAGGAAGCCGTAGCCCGGGTGGACCGCGTCGGCGCCGGCTCGCGCCGCCGCGTCGAGCAGCTTGTCCATGTCGAGGTACGACTGGGACGGGAGCGCGCCGCCGAGCGGCACCGCGACGTCGGCGAAGCGCCGGTGCAGCGCCGTCTCGTCGGCCGCGGAGTACACCGCCACCGTCTCGATCCCCATCTCGCGGGCCGTGCGGATCACGCGCAGCGCGATCTCGCCCCGGTTGGCGACGAGCAAGCGGCGGAACATCAGAGCGGCACGTTCCCGTGCTTGCGAACCGGCCGAGTCTCCTGCTTGCTCGCGAGCAGGCCGAGCGCGCGGATCAGCATGGGCCGCGTCCGCGCGGCCTCGATCACGTCGTCGACGAAGCCGCGCGCGGCCGCGCCGTACGGATTGTTGAACGTGCGCTCGTACTCCGCGGTCTTCTCCACCAGCACCGTCTCGGGGTCGCGCGCCGACTGGATCTCGCGCCGGTGGATGATGCGCGCCGCGCCCGCCGCTCCCATCACCGCGACCATCGCGCCGGGCCACGCGAGGTTGAAGTCGGCGCGCACGTGCTTGCTCCCCATGACGTCGTACGCGCCGCCGTACGCCTTGCGCGTGATCACGGTGATCTTCGGCACCGTCGCCTCGCAGTACGCATACAGGAGCTTCGCCCCGTGGCGGATGATGCCGTCGTACTCCTGCTTCGTCCCCGGCAGGAAACCGGGCACGTCCTCGAACGTCACGATCGGCACGTTGAATGCGTCGCAGAAGCGGATGAAGCGCGCGCCCTTGACGGACGCGTCGATGTCGAGGCAGCCGGCGAGCACGTTCGGCTGGTTGGCGACGACGCCGACGACGCGGCCGCCCAGCCGCGCGAAGCCGACGAGCAGGTTGCGCGCGAAGCGCTCGTGCACCTCGAGCCACGAGCCACGGTCGACGACGAGGTCGATCACGCGGTGCATGTCGTACGGCTTCGCATCGTCGGCGGGGACGATGCTCTCGAGCTCCTGCTCGCAGCGGTCCGGCGGGTCGTCGGTCGGGACGAACGGCGGATCCTCCGCGTTGTTGAGCGGCAGGTACGAGAGCAGCGTGCGCAGGAGCAGCATGCACGCGCGGTCGTCGGCGCTCGTGAAGTGCGCGACGCCGGAACGGGCGGCGTGGACGGCGGCGCCCCCGAGCTCCTCCGACGTCACCTCCTCGTGCGTGACGGCCTTGACGACGTCCGGCCCCGTGATGTGCATGTACGACGTGCGCTCGACCATGCACACGAAGTCGGTGATCGCGGGGCTGTACACCGCGCCGCCGGCGCACGGGCCGAGGATCGCGGAGAGCTGCGGGACGACGCCCGACGCCTGCGTGTTGCGCCAGAAGATCTCGGCGTAGCCGCCCAGGCTGCGCACGCCCTCCTGGATGCGCGCTCCGCCCGAGTCGTTGAGCCCGACGATCGGCACGCCGACCTTCAGGGCCATGTCCATGATCTTGCAGATCTTCTCGGCGTTCGTCTCCGAGAGCGAGCCGCCGAACACCGTGAAGTCCTGGCTGTACAGGTAGACGGGCCGGCCGTCGACGAGCGCGTGCCCCGTGACGACGCCGTCGCCGAGCACCTGCTGCGCCGCCATCCCGAAGTCCGTGCAGCGGTGCACGACGAAGCGATCGATCTCGACGAACGAGCCGTCGTCGACGAACAGGTCGATGCGCTCGCGCGCGGTCAGCTTGCCGCGCTCGTGCTGCGCCTGGACGCGCTCCTCGCCGCCGCCGGCGAGCGAGGCCTCGCGCATCCGTTGCAAGCGCTCGAGCGGCGTCCCGCGCTCCGCGGCGGCTCCCGCGGCGCGCGCGCGGTCGTTCGATCTCGTCATCGGCTCCGGTTCGCTCCGTCGTCAGGCTCGACGACTCTCAGAGGACGCGCGGCGGGACGTAGCTGCCGAACTCACGCTCGAGCGTCGAGCACACCTCGCCGATCGTCGCATAGCGCTCGACCGCGGCGACGATCGGGCGCACGAGGTCGCCTGTGCCGCGCGCGGCCTCGCCGAGCGCGCGCAGGGCGCCTTCGACCGCCGCGCCGTCGCGCTCGGCGCGCACGGCCGCGAGGTCCGCGAGCACCTCGTCGCGCGCCGAGGCGGCCGGCTTGAAGATCTGCGCGGGCTCCTCGTCCTCGCGGAACGCGTTCACGCCGACCTGCACCGCCTCGCCGGACTCGACTTCGAGCTGCGCCGCGAGCGCGCTCCGGTGGATCTCGCGCTGCACGAACCCCGACTCGATCGCGTCGACGGCGCCGCCGAGAGCCTCGACGCGCGCGATCAGCTCGAGCGCCCGCGCCTCGACGTCGTCGGTCAGCGCTTCGACGAACGGCGAGCCGCCGAGCGGGTCGATCACGTCGGCGACGCCGCTCTCGTAGGCGAGCACCTGCTGCGTGCGCAGCGCGAGCCGCGCCGACGCCTCCGACGGCAGCGACAGCGCCTCGTCGCGCGCGTTCGTGTGCAGCGACTGCGTGCCGCCGAGCACCGCGGCGAGCGCCTGGACCGTGACGCGCACGGCGTTGTTGTCGGGCTGCTGGCTCGTGAGCATCGAGCCCGCGGTCTGCGTGTGGAAGCGCAGCATCCAGCTCGCCGGCTCCTTCGCGCCGAACTCCTCGCGCACGATGCGCGCCCACAGGCGGCGCGCGGCGCGGAACTTCGCGACCTCCTCGAACAGGTGGTTGTGGGCGTTGAAGAAGAACGAGAGCCGCGGCGCGAACTCGTCGATCGCCAGGCCCCGCTCGAGCGCCGCGCGCACGTAGGCCTTCGCGTTCGCGAGCGTGAACGCGAGCTCCTGCACCGCCGTCGAGCCCGCCTCGCGGATGTGGTAGCCCGAGATCGACATCGTGTTCCACGCCGGCACCTCCTCGCGGCAGAACGCGATCAGGTCGGTCGCGAGGCGCAACGACGGCCGCACGGGGAAGCGGTAGTTCCCGCGGGCCGAGTACTCCTTGAGGATGTCGTTCTGGACGGTGCCGCGGATGCGCTCGGGCTCGACGCCCTGGCGCCGCGCGAGCACGAGGTACATCGCGAGCAGCACCGCCGCAGTCGCGTTGATCGTCATCGAGGTCGAGATGGCGCCGAGCGGGATGCCCTCGAACAGCCGCTCCATGTCGCGCAGGCTGTTGATCGGCACGCCGACCATGCCGACCTCGTCTCGCGCCAGCTCGTGATCGGAGTCGTAGCCGATCTGCGTCGGCAGATCGAAGGCGACCGAGAGCCCGGTCTGGCCGCCGTCGAGGAGCATCCGGAAGCGCCCGTTCGTCTCGCGCGCGCTCGCGAAGCCGGCGTACTGCCGCATCGTCCAGAGCCGGCCGCGGTACATCGTCGGCCGGATCCCGCGCGTGTACGGGTACTCGCCGGGGAAGCCGCCGTCGGGCGCGTCGCCGTAGAGCGGCTCGAGCGGCACCCCCGAGGGCGTCTCGAACGACTCGTGGCGCTCCGGGTGCCGCGCACGGGCCCGCTCCCAAGTCTGGGCGAGCCAGCGCTCGCGCGCGGTCGGGGCGGTCGTCCTCGTGTCTGCGTCTCGGGAACCCATGCCAGCGCTCGGCGGGCTCCGTCGCCGGCCGCAGGCCAACGATTCTAGTGCGTCCACGCACAAGTTCGACGGCACAAGTCGCCGCGCCTGGCGTTCCTGGCGCGGCGCGCCGAGCCACGAGCGGGGGCGCCCCGCCGGCCAGCCCGGCGCAGGTCGGTCGCAAGCAGGTCGGTCGGAACACGTCGCGGGCACCCGCGCCTGAATACTCCCGCGCCGCGTCCGTACGCTGCTACGGTGCGCGCTCGAGCGCACCGCCCCGCTCCCACGGACCCCCACGCCGATGAGCTCCTCCTCCGCCGCGAAACTGCTCGCCCTCCTGCTCGTCCTCGCCATCCTCGTTCTCGCGGGCTGGCTCACGTTCTCGCGCCCCGGCGACGAGGGCACCCGCGAGGCCCCGCGTCCCGACGAAGCGCGCGCCGCAGCACCCGCGCAAGCCGCCGACGCGACGCTCGACGCCCCGCCCGCGCCCGCCGAGCCGCCGGTCGAGGACGAAACGCGGCTCGCCGGCGCGTCCGGAGCGGGACGCGCGGCGCTCGACACGCCCGCTCACCCGTGGAACGAGGAAGCGACGGTCTGGATCGAAGGCACCGTCGTCGTGCCGTCGGGCGCGCCGGCCGACGACGAGCTGACGGTCGTCGCCGAGCGCGACCGGGGCGGCGTGGACGGCGAGCCCGTCGCGCTCCTGCGCGCGGCCGGAGAGGGCGACGAGCTCGCGCGCGCGCCGGTCCAGCCCGACGGCGCGTTCCGACTCGCGCTGGCGCCGGGGACGCGCGGCGCGCTCTTGCGCCTCGACGCGCGCTACCTCTATCTCGAAGAGCCCGCGCTCGCCGTGCCCGAGGAGCAGACCGTGCTCGAGCCTCGGCTCGGCGCGCTGATCGCCGGCCGGCTCGCTCCGGCGCGCGGCGTCGACCCCGACGAGCTGCGGGGCGTCGAGGTCGGTCTGCGCCCGACGATGCGCTCGTTCACGCCCTCGGCGATGCGCGACCGCTCCGTGCGCCGCGAGAGCGAGGTCGACGACGAGCTGCGCTTCGAGTTGCGCGGTGTCGTGCCCGGCCGCAAGTACGCGCTCGCGGCCGACTGCGACGATCACGCCGCCCGCGTCCTCGAGGACATCGAGCCGCGGCCGGGCGAGCGGCTCGAGCTGACCATCGAGGTGCGCGCCGGCGGGCGCGTGTCCGGCGAGGTGCGCGACGATCGCGGCGAGCCGATCGAAGGCGCGGAGGTGACGGCGCTGTCGCCGGAGACGCTGCTCACGTTCTCCGCGGGCGACCGCGACGTGAGCACCGGCGCGGACGGGCGTTTCGAGCTGCGCGGAATTCCGCCGGGCAAGGTGCGCGTGAGCGCGACGCACGACAGCTACGCACGCGAGCGGCTCGACTCGTTCGAGATCGCGGACGGCGAGCACCGCGGCGGGCTCCTGCTCGTGCTCGAGCGCGGCCGCTCGATCGCGGGCACCGTCGCGTGGCCCGATGGCGCGCCAGCGCCGGGAGCGAGCGTCGAGCTCGTCCCCGCCGGCACCGTCACGGGCGCGGACTTCATGGGCGGCGGCGAGGGGATCCGGCGCGAGGTCGTCGCCGACGCCGAGGGCCGCTTCGCGACGCACGGGCTCGCGCGCTCGAGCTACCGCCTGACGGCGCGCGCCGAGCGCCAGGGCGGCGGGACGGACGGCGCGGACGAAGAGCACGGCGTCGCGCGGCTCGACGACGTGGGCCTCGACGGCGAGCCGGTCGCGCTCGTGCTCGGGCCGCGGCCGGTGCTCGCGGGCCGCGTCGTCGAGTCGGACGACGACCCGGTGCTGCGCTTCGAGCTCGAGGCCGCGCCGGGCACCGCGAACCTGGTCGACGCGATCTTCGGCGACGAGATCCGCGAGTCGTTCGCGACCACCGACGGCGCGTTCGAGCTCGCGGGGCTGCTGCCCGGGGCGTTTGACCTGTACGTCACGGCCGAGGGCTACGGCACGGTCGGGCCGCTCCAGATCGAGATGCCGCGCTCCGAGCCGCTCGTCGTCACGCTCGCGCCCGCCGCGGTCGTGCGCGGCGTCGTCCTCGCGCCCGACGGAGCGCCGGTCGGCGGCGCGACGGTGCGCGTCAAGCGCGCGACCCCGACCGGGGGCCTGCCGGGCATGCCGGCGAAGGGCCCCGAGCCGCCGCGCACGACCGCGGGCGAGGGCGGGCGCTTCGAGCTCGAGGGCGTGACCGCCGGCAGCACGACGATCGTCGCCGAGGCGAAGGGTTGGGCGTCGAGCAAGCCGCTCACGCTGCAGACCGGGGCCGGCGCCGAGAGCGAGCACGTGACGCTCGCGCTCCGCGCGGGCGCGCGCCTCACCGGCGAAGTGTTCGGCAACGACGGCGAGCCGGCGGACGGCGTCCTCGTCACGGTGCAGGTGCCCGGCACCGCCGACACGACGAACGCGACGACCGACGACTCGGGCCGCTTCGAGCTCGCTGCGATCGATCCCGGCAGCTACCAGGTCGTCGCGATCCTCTCGATGGGCACGATGCTCGACATGAACGAGGGCGACCCGGACGTCGGCGCGCTCATGTCGAGCATGAAGTGGACGATGGTCGAGCTCGTCGACGGCGAGACGACGCACGTCGTGCTCGGCAAGCCGCCGGAGGACCCGGTGACGGTGCGCGGCCGCGTGACCGCCGGCGGAGCGCCGGTCGACGCGCTCGTCAGCTTCGTCGGAGAGGGCACCGACGCGCTCGCGGCGATGAAAATGACGGACACCGACGACGAGGGCCGCTACGAGCTACGGCTCGACGCGCCCGGCCGCTACCTCGTGTCGGTGCAGCAGATGCAGAACGTCCCGGGCCAGCAGAACTCGATCGAGTTCGTCGAGACCGTGCCGTCCGATGCGACCGAGCACGTGATCGACCTCGAGCTGCCCGGCGGCTCGATCCGCGGGCGCGTGGTCGGAGCCGACGGCGAGCCGGCCGCGGGCGCACGCATCACGCTCTCGCTCGGCGGGGCGCTGCGCACAGGCTCGTTCACCGGCGGCCAGTACACCGAGGCCGCGACCGGGGACGACGGGACGTACTCGATCGAATACCTGCGCGCGGGCTCGTACGACGTCGCCGCCGGCGGGCTCGTGCTCGGCGGCGCGTTCGGCGGCTCGAGCGCGGGCGCGTCGGGCCGCAGCGTCCGGACGGGCATCGAGCTGCGCGAGGGGCAGACGCTGACCGGCGTCGACTTCCGCCTGGGCATGGCCGGCACGATCGCGGGCAAAGTGCTCGACGCGACGGGCGCGCCGGTCGCGAGCGCCACGGTGTTCGTGCGCGACGAGTCCGGCTTCGTGCTCGAGCGCCTCTCGTTCAACGCGACCGACGACACGGGCGCGTTCCGCTACGGCGGACTCGGCGAGGGCCGCTACACCGTGAGCGCGCGCGCCGACGCGCTCGCGAGCCCCGAGAGCGCGGCCGTGCGCGTGCGGCCGGGCGAGACGAGCGAGGTGACGCTGCGGCTCGATCCGGGGACGATGCTGCTCGTGCGCTGCATCGACGAGGACGGCGCCGACGTGCGGGCGCGCGTGATGGTCACCGACGAGGCCGGGCGCCGCGTCAACGGCATGACCTCGTTCGCCGACCTGATGGGCGGCTTCACCGACGGCGGGTTCGACCTCTCCGAAGAGCGCGTCGGCCCGCTCCCGCCCGGCCGCTACTTCGTCGAGGCGTTCAGCGACGACGGCTCGAGCTACAAGAAGCCGGTCCAGCTCTCCGGCCAACCCGTCCGCGAGATCAAGCTCCGCGTCCGCTGACGCGGTCACGTCCTCGGACGGTCACGAATCTCTGCCATGGCCCCCACCCGACGCTCCACCACGCTCGTCCTCGCCGCCGCGGTCCTCGTCGCGCTCGTCGCGTCGCTCGGCTGGTGGCTCGCGTCCGGCGGCCGCGCGCGCGCCGGCGGCAGCTCCGCCGCGTCGCCCGCTCCCGCCGTGCCGCGCGCCGAGGCCGCGCCGGGCGCCGCGCAGCTCGCCAAGCCTCAGGCGCCCGAGACGACACAGCGACGGGCGGCCGAGGAGCCGGCCCTGGCGGCGCAGCCGGAGCTCGACCCCGCCGACGCGCGCTGGATCGACGGGCGGGTGCTCTTCCCGCCGGGCGCGCCCTCCGACCCGACGCTCGCGGTCGTCGCGGTGCGCCGCTCCGCGAGCGCGCACGAGACGCCGAGCCTGATGCAGATGGTCCTGGGCACCGGCGCGTTCGTCGAGTGGTTCCAGGCGGGACGCGACCAGCCGTTCGCGCGCGCCGCGGTGGGAGCGGACGGCCGCTTCTCGCTCGCGGTGCCCAAGGAGCTCGACTCGGTCTCCCTCGACGTCGACGGGCGCTGGCTGCGGCTCGGCTCCGCGCTGCCGGTCGCGCTCGTCGGCGAGCGCACCCACGTCGAGCTGCGGGCCGCGCTCGGCGGCTTCGTCGCGGGACGCGTCCTCGCGCCCGAGGACGCTTCGATGACGGAGCGCGATCTCGAGGGCGGCCTCGCGTGGCTCCTGCCCAAGCCGCAAGGCTTCGACCCGGCGGCGTTTGCGGAGTTCCCGCGGCTCGTGCAGCGCGTCGCGCTCGATGTGCACGGACGCTTCGAGCTGCGCGGCGTCGCGACCGGCCGCCCGTGGACGGTCTTCGTCGAGCCGCCGTGGCTCCAGACGGCGAGCGCGGACGACGTGCGCGTCGAGCCGGGCGCGACGCTCGAGCTCGAGCTCGAGCCCGAGCGCGGCGCGACCGTGATCGGCGTCGTGCGCGACGACCGGAGCCAGCCGATCGAGGGCGCGGAGCTCGTCGTGGCCGACTCGATCGACGCGCTCGAGGACCGCGGGGGGCTCGGCGCGCTGCTCGCGCGACGCGCGCAGAGCGCGCAGGACGGCACGTTCCGGCTCTCGGGGCTCCCGACGGGGTCGGTGCGCGTGCGCGCGCGCAAGGAAGGCATCCAGCGCTCGTCGCTCGAGCGGCTCGAGCTCGAGCCGGGGCAGGTGCTGACCGGCGTCGTGTTCGAGCTCGACCGCGGCAAGCACGTCGCGGGGCGCGTCGTGTGGCCCGATGGAACGCCCGCGGCCGGCGCGCTCGTGCAGGCGGGCCGCGCGGGGCGGCGCGTCGAGCAGGAGGCCGGCGCAGGCGCGCGGGGGCTGGATCGGGACGTGCAGGCGGCGATCGGCGCGGCGCTCGGCGGCGATCTCGGCATGCGTCGCGTGCGCGACGAGACGACGACCGACGCACAGGGGCGCTTCGTGATCGACGGCCTGGGCCTGGGCGACTACGTCGTGGAGGCGTGGGCGAGCGAGGTCGGGCCCGACGGGGAGCGGCGCGACGGAGGCGTGCGCAGCGAGGCGCTCGACCCGAGCGTCGACGGGCTCGAGCTCGTGCTGATCCCGCAGCGCGTGCTCGGCGGCACGGTCGTCGACCAGGCGGGGCGGCCGGTCGAGCGCTTCGACGTCGACGTCGCGGCGCGCGCAGCCGAGGACAACCCGCTGACGATCGTGTTCGGCTCGAAGCCGGCGCACGTGTTCGAGGGCACCGCCGGCCGCTTCCGCATGCCCGGCCTCGAGGCGGGCCAGTGGGCGCTCACGGTGCGCGCCGACGGCTACAGCGTCTCGCGCACCGTCGCGTTCGACATGCCGCAGGCGCTCGACGAGCCGGAGATCGAGGTGCGGATCGTGCCCGCCGCGCGGGTGAAGGGGCGCGTGCTCGAGCCGGACGGGCTGCCCGCGGCGGGCGCGCGCGTGACCGCCGGCCGGCCGGCCGGTGCGGGCTTCATGGCGTTGCTCGGCGGGGCGATGGAGAGCGACGTCGCCGTCGCGGGGCCGGACGGGACGTTCGTGCTCGAAGGCCTCGACGCGGGCAACGTCGAGCTCGTCGCGCGCGGCGACGGCGGAGCGCCCAGCGCGACGGCCGAGCTCGCGCTCGCGCCGGGTTCGACGCACGACGTCACGCTCGCGCTGCGGCGCGGCGGACGGATCACCGGCGAGGTGCTCGGCCGGGACGGCGCGGCGGTCGCCGACGCGCGCGTGCAGGTGATGACCGACGGCTTCTCGAGCACGCTCGACGCGCGCACCGACGCGGCCGGCCGCTTCGCGTTCGACGCGCTCGAGCCGGGCCGGTGGCAGATCTTCGCGACGCCCGAGACTGCGGGCGAGCGCGACGCGAGCGAGCGCCGCTCGAGCTGGCGCGAGCGTCTCAGCCGCTCGGTCGAGGTCGCGGACGAGGAGACGGTGCACGTCGTGCTCGGCGCGGAGCCGCGGCGCTCGGTCACGGTCAGCGGGACGGTCAGGGCGGGCGGCGAGCCGCACGATGCGTCGGTGACGTTCCGCCCCGCGCGCGGCGGATCGACGTGGGCGGACCTGCGCTCGGAGGGCACCGACGACGCCGGCCACTACGAGCTGCGGCTCGACGCGCCGGGCGAGTACGCCGTCACGGTCACGTCGCATCTGTCCGCGGGCGCATCGAACGACTTCGTCGTCACCGTGCCCGACGCCGAGACGCACGAGCACGACTTCGTCCTCCCGCTCGGTCGCATCAGCGGCCGGGTCACCGGGCCGGACGGCGAGCCGGCCGCCGGCGTCCCGATCCGGGTCGAGAGCGACGGCCCGCGCGGCCGGCGCAGCTTCGGCTCCGATCCGTTCGACGGCCGCACGACGGGCGACGACGGCACGTACTCGTTCGACATGCTCGCGCCGGGCACGTACACCGTGCTCGCGGGCGGCCGCTCGTTCGGGCTGTTCTCGACGGGACCGGACACGGGGCGCGCGGCGCGCAGCGGGATCGCCGTCGGCCCCGACGAGCACGTCGCGGGCATCGATTTCACGCTCGAGAAGGGCGTCGAGGTGTCGGGCCGCGTGATCGACGCGGACGGGCTCCCCGTCGCGGGCGCCGCGGTGTGGGCGCGCTCGGCGGCGGGCTCGATCGTCGATCGCATGAGCCCGGTGCGCTCGGACAAGTCCGGCCACTTCCGCTACGCGGGGCTCGCCCCGGGCACGTACACGTTCTCCGCGCGCACCGAGCGCAGCGCGTCGCGCGAGAGCGCGGCGGTGCAGCTCGCGCCGGGCCGGCCGCGCACGGTGGAGGTCGTCGTGCTCGACGCGACGATGCTCGTCGCGCTCGGCGTCGACGAGTCGGGCGCGCCGGTGCGCACGCGCGTGCTCGTCCGCGACGCGGCGGGGAACGCGGTGAGCGACATCGCGAGCCTGGACACGCTGTGGAGCGGATTGGCCGCGGGCAGCGGAGGCTCGGAGCACGCGGTCGGTCCGCTCGCGCCCGGCGTCTACGCCGTCGTGCTCGAGCGCGCGAGCGACGGCGCCCGCGCCGAGCGCTCCGTCGACGTCGCCGGTCAGGACGAGCTGCGCGTCGAGCTCGCGTTCGAGGAGCCGCCGGGCTCCGCGTCGGACGAGTAGCGCCGCAGCCAGTCGAGGAGCGTCGCGAAGTCTGCCGGCAGCGGCGCCTCGAAGGCGACACGCTCGCCGCTGCGCGGGTGCGTGAGCTCGATGCGCGCGGCGTGCAACGCGTGCCGGCCCATCGCCGGCGCGCCGCGCGGCAGCGCGAGCTTCTTGCGGCCGCGGTAGAGCGCGTCCCCCACGATCGCGTGCCCGATCGAGGCGAGGTGGACGCGGATCTGGTGCGTGCGCCCGGTGCGCGGCTCGCACGCGAGCACCGCGTAGCCCCGCAGGCGCTCGAGCACGCGGTAGAACGTCTCCGCCGGCCGTCCCTCGCCCTGCGCCGCGACCACGATGCGCCCGTCGCCGCCCCGCGAGCGCGCGAGCGGCGCCTCGATCCAGTCCGCGTCGAAGCGCGGCTCCCCGTGCACGAGCGCGAGGTACTCCTTCTTCACCTCGCGCGCCTCGAACTGCCGCACGAGGTCCGCCGCCGCGTCTGCGTCGAGCGCGAGCAGCAGCACACCGCTCGTATCCGCGTCGAGCCGGTGCACGAGCCCCGCCCGCTCGGGCCCGTGCGGCGCCGGCAGCTCGCCCCAGCGTTGCGCCGCGAGCTCGGCGACCGTCCCGCCGCGCACGGTGTCGCTCGGGTGCGCGATCATCCCCGCCGGCTTGGCGACCGCGGCGATCACCCCGTCCTCGTAGAGCACCTCGAGCGCGAGCCCCGCCGCGCTCCCCGGCCGCGTCCGATCGCGTTCGACGAGCTCGACCTCGAGCCGCCCGCCCTCCTCGAGCGGCAGCGACGGCTTGGTCACGACCGCTCCGTCCAGCCAGACGCGCCCGTCCTCGACCATCTCCCGCAGCCGCACGCGCGACTGCCCCGGCACGAGCCGCGCGAGCACCTTGTCGAGGCGCTGGCCGGCCAAGTCGGGGGGGACGCGCAGGCGGCGGCGGGAGGAGCTCGAGCTCACGCGCTCCTTGTAGCGCACCGGCTCGCGTCTGGCTCGCGTCTGGCTCGCCTCGGGCTCGCCTCGGGCTCGCTCGAGCGTGCGCGCCGAGCGCGATCGAGGCTGCTTCCGACCCGCGCGCCCGCTGTCGCGGCGCGGCGCGCGCGCGCCGGCTCGGCGAACGCCGCTCGTGCACGCGAGCGCTTGCGATCCAACGAGTTACGTCACGTGGAACGGTCTTCGCCCGTGCCGCCGCGAGCCTGGTCCCCCGGTAGGCGCTGGATCGGGTGCCGAGTAACATCTCCCGCTCGTGCGGGTAGGCACCCTCGTGCCGGCGTTGGCCCCCCGCCCCACCAGCGCCCGGACCGCGCGACCCTCTATGCGGACCCATTCGACCCGGGAGACGATTCTGTGCTAGTCCACGCCCTGCTCTGCGCTCTGTCCGCGCCGGCCCTGTCCGCGCCGACCCTGGCCGCGCCGTCCCAGGCCGCCGCTCGCGCCGACGAGATCTCGCCGCCGGGGCTGGTCCTGATCCGCGGCGGACGCACCACGATCGGCACCGAGCGGGACGACGCCGAGGACCTGATCCGCAAGACGGACTTCCGGACGATCGCGGGCGAGACCCCGCAGCACGAGGTCAAGCTCGACGACTTCTATCTGATGGTGACCGAGGTCACCAACGAGCAGTACGCCCACTACGTGCGGGAGACGGGCGCGAAGCCGCCCCAGAAGTGGGGCAACGAGGCGATTGACGCCGCGCTCCAGGCATTCCTGAAGAGCGAGCAGGAGCGCATGGAGAAGGACAAGCTGGAGGGCAAGCCGATCGAGCGCCGCACCTTCGACAAGGGCCGCTGGTGGGACGCGAACTGGCGCGACGCGCAATGGGAGGTGCCGAGCGACGGCGCCAACCTGCCCGTCGAGTTCATCGACTACGAGGGCGCGGTCGGCTACGCGTACTGGGCCGGGCTGCGCCTGATGACGGAGTTCGAGTACCAGCGCGCCGTCCGCGGCGACACCGACCGCCGCTATCCCTGGGGCGACGAGTTCGTGCCGAAGAAGTACGCCGCGACGATCGAGTGCGTCCGCGACCTGCCGTGGGTGGTCGGCAGCTTCCGCGAGGGCGCGTCGAAGGAGGGCGTCTTCGACCTCGCCGGCAACCTGTGGGAGTGGACGTCGAGCCCCTACGTCGAGTACCCCGGCTACAAGCCGCTGCGCGTCAAGTTCGGCGAGAAGCGCGATGCGCGCGAGGAGACGGTGATCGCGAGCTGGAACTCGACCGAGCGCGTCGTCGTCGGCGGCTCGTACAAGAACGACGGCGCCGCCGCGCGCGCGGCGACGCGGCGCGCGACCGAGCGTTTCCAGGCGACGGACGCGCTCGGCTTTCGCTGTGCGGCGACGCCCGCGCCAGGCGTCGACCTCGCCCACGCCATCGTGGACCGCCACGTCAGCGAGTCGGTCCTGCCGCCCGAGGTGCTGTTCGCGCCCGAGCGCGTCGTCTGCACGGACCGCTGGCAGTCGAGCCCCGGCTCGGCGCCCGTGCCGGGCTACGCCGTGATCACCGCGTACGACTACTTCGCGTTCATCCCGGTGAGCGACGTGCAGCACGCCCAGGTCAAGGATCTGCGCGAGCACACCGTCGAGAACGGGCCGATGATCCTCGGCGTCCTGGCGACGTCGCAGCCGATGCTCGAGCCCGCGCTGCCCGCCGGCACGTACCTCGTCGGCTGGCGCGCCGCGGGCGAGCCGAAGGCGAAGGACGAGGTGGCGGACGAGGCCGCGCTTCCCGATCCGGCGCCGATCTGGGACGTGAGCAAGGACCAGCTCGTGTTCTTCGACGCCACGGCGCAGCCGCTGCTCGCGCTCGGGGCGCGCGACCTCGAGGCCAAGCGCCTCGAGAACGCCGGCACCGTCTACGGCCGCCCGGTCATGCCGACCGAACGCGAACGCGACGCCGGGATCCGTCCGTACGACGTGCTCACGTTCGACGTCCCGCTCCCGGTCGGCAAGTCGCAGCGCGGCTACGTCCTCGACCTGCGCATCAAGCTCCCGGCGGACGCGTACACGGGCGAGACCTGGCGCCGCCCGCGCTGACTCCGCCCCGCTCGCCGGTCCTCGCGCCGCGGCCCCGCCCAGGCTTCGCCGCCCAGGCTCCCGCCGCCGCGCTTTTCTCGCGTCGCCCGACGTTTCTCCACGGTCGATGAGCCACGCGCGCCGCCGGTGGCGCTACTGGAGACGTGGAAGCCGCCGATCGACCGCCCGCCGACGTCCACGCGCTGCTCGCGCACGCCGCGTGGGTGCGCGCGCTCTCGCGCCGGCTCGTCGCCGACGCGGCACAGGCCGAGGACGTCGAGCAGGAGACGTGGCTCGCGGCGCTCGAGCGCCCACCGCGCCACAGCGCCAACCCGCGCGCGTGGCTCGGCCGGGTGGCGCGCAACGTCGCGCGCAGCCTCGGGCGCGCCGACGCGCGCCGGCGGCGGCGCGAGCGCGGCGTCGAGCCG
>CAZGTQ010000412.1:0-49310 GCA_964528575.1 uncultured Planctomycetaceae bacterium
GCGCGCAGGTCCGCGCTCCCGCGCGTGCGCCAGATCCAGCCGTCGAGCACGTAGTGCGTCGCTTGCGGCACCGCGAGCAGGGCGACGAAGAGCGTGACGAGCGCGGACGGCAGCTCCACGTCGATCCCCGGGAACAGCCCCGCGTTCTCGTGCCACACGAGCCGGTCCCAGGTCCACTCCTCGACGTAGCCCGCGAGCCACAGCGCGCCGAGGAACGCGGCGACGTAGCGCGGGCGGAACAGGCGCGTGATCCAGTCGGTCCGCTCGCGCCGTCGGCTCGACTCGAGCGCGTGCACGACCGCGAGGTACGGCACGCCGTGCGAGAGCACGTTGAACGCCGTGAACGCGACGTCGCTGTCGAGCAGCACGATGCCGCCGTACCACGCGATCCACGTCGTCGCCTGGATCTGCAGCTTCGCCTGGTTGACGCCGAGCCCGCTCGCTGCGCGCCACACCTGGCGCGCGACGTAGACCGCGACGATCGTCCAGTGCACGACGTGGCCGACGTCCGCGGCCGCCGGCGGGACGCCCGCGGCGAAGTCGCCTTCGAGGAACCACACGAACGCGCGCGGCAGGCTCGCGTGCCAGTAGAGCAGCGGGAAGAGCGTCGCGTTGTAGATCGCGACCTCGTCGAGCACGCGGTCGAGCCGGCCGCTCTCGCCCGCCTTGCGCCGCGCGTACGCGACCCAGCCCCACTGCTGGCGCACGAAGTGGAACGCGGCGAGGTACGCGAGCACGCGCCAGAACAGCATCGGCGACGTCCCGTGCAACGCGACGCCGGCGCCGAGGCACGCGAGCGGCACGCCGAGATAGAGCGCGGGCCGGCGGCGCAGCTCGCGCGGATCGAGATAGACGCGGAACGCCGTCGCGTACACGTGCGCCACGTCGCAGCCGACGATCAACAGCGCGAACGCCCACGGCGGCACCGGCGCGTGCAGCCAGCCGTCGGCCCACGCGAAAGCGACGAAGGCGCCGGCGACGAGGATCGGGCCCGTGAAGATCGCCGCGTCGGCGCGCGGGCCGAGGATCCAGCCCGGCCGCAGGGCGCGCTCCGCCGTCCGCGCGTGCAGCGTCGCGGCGCAGTCGCTCATCCCAGCAGGCTCTCGACGTCGTGCCCGCGCGCGGCGAGCACCTCTTCGGCGGCGCGCGTGCCGGCCCAGTGCGCTTCCTCGAAGATCGGCAGGCCGCCGAGGTCCGAGTGCGCGAAGTGCACGCGTCCGAGCGGTCGCGCCGCGCGCTGCCGCTCCTCGCCCCACACGAACCCCGGGACGGGCTTCACCATCGCGTGTCCCCAGCGCCACACGTCGATGCGCGTGACGAGCTCGTCGATGCCGGGGTGCGCGTAGCGCAGGTCGTCGAGCACGAGGTCGCGCCACTGCGCCCACGTCCGCGCGAGGACCTCGCGCCGCGCGCGCGCCTCGTCGGGGTCGACGATCGGCCAGTACCACGTCCACACCGTGTCGCGCTCCGCGCGGTCGAGCTGGTGCGTCGCGTCGACGTACCCGAGCGCGTCGCTGCGCCGGATCACGTTGTCCCAGGCCGGCGGGCAGCCGCGCGACGGCGGCTGCTCGACGAGGTGCAGGTTCGCGACGACCCAGACGCCGTAGTGGAACGAGCGGCGGTCCTCGCGCGCGGGATCCTCGGCGAGCAGGCGGGCGTTGACGTACTGCGGGAGAGCGAGGATCGCGTGCTCGGCGACGATCGTGCGCAGAGCGCCGGACGCGACGTCGAGCACGTCGACCTCGACGCGGTCGTCCGCCGCGCGCACCGCCGTCGCGAGCCGGCCCGTGCGCGCGCGCTCGCCGACGTCGCCGAGCAGCTTGTCGACCAGGAAGCGGTTCCCGTCGGGCCACGTCATGAACTCGCCCGACTCCGCCGTGCCCGGGATCGTGCGCGCGGTGAAGTAGTGCAAGAGCGCCCACGCCGACGTGTCCTCGAGCCGCGCCCCGTAGTCGTCGCGCGTCGCGTGCTCGAGGTACCAGCGCGCTCCCTCGCTCTCCAGCGCGTGTCCCATCGCCCAGTAGTTCCCGTTGATCTGGTCGAGCCGCCGCTCGAGCACCGACGAGCTCGCGACCGGCAGGTCGAACGGCCGTCGCCCGTCGAGCCCGGGCCGGTTCGCGTCCGCCAGGAGCCGCTCGAGCCGCGCGAGCTCCTCGCGCTCGCGCTCGCTCGCGCCGACCGACGGCCACAGCCCCTCGTCCCAGGCGCCGAGCGCGTAGAGGCGCTCCTGCGGCGCGCGCACGAGGTGGGCGCGGTCGACGAGCGCGCGTCCGTCGTCCGCGTAGCCCTGCACGAGCCCCGCGTCCTCGAGGAAAGCGCACAGCGCGCGTTGCTCGCCGCGCGGCACCGGCAGGTAGTGCGCGCCCCACGGGTGCGCGAGCCCGTTCAGCGTGCCGCCGCGCGCGGTCCCGCCGCACGTGTCGCCGAGCTCGACGAGCGCGAAGTCGTCGAAGCCGGCGCGGCGCAGGCGCCACGCGGCGGAGAGCCCCGCGACGCCGCCGCCGACGATCAACACGCGCGCTCGCTCGGTCCCGCCGGGGGCGCCGTTGAGCGCGCCGTCGCGCCAGCGGTGCGCGATGCGGTGCTCCTCGTCGACGATGCGCCCCTCGATCGGCGGGCGCGCGCGGCCCCCGCAGGCGGGGAGCGCGGCGCCGAGCCCGAGCGCGGCGCCCGCGCGCAGGATCTCGCGACGCGACGGGCCTGTCATGCGCCCGAAGGTACGCGCGTCGGCGCAAGTCGGCGCAGGCGTTTTTGCGGCTCTTACGTGCGCGCGCCGGTCGCTGCCCGACCGGCGGCCCGACCGATGGTCCGACCGGCGGCAGCTCGCGACGAATAGCGCGCACGCTCGTGCTCGTTCGTCGCGGCGCGCAGCGCGGCCAAGCGCGCGTCCGGCAGCCGGCACGCGCGGGCGCGCGCGAGCAGCTCCCGCGGCGTCTCGCCCGGCTCGAGCGCGAGGCCGCAGCGGCGCACGGCCAGCGCGTAGCGGCGCGCCTCGGCGGGAATTCCGCGCAGGCGCCGCACGCGCGCGAGCGCGAGGCACAGGACGAGCGCGCTCCCGGCGAGGGCGGCGGACAGCGGGTTCGCGCGCAGCCACGCCCACGAGCGGCCCGGCAGCGTGCGCGCCCACGCGAGCACCTCGTCACGCCGGCCGCCGTTGAAGCTGACGAGCTCCGCCCACGCATCGGAGAGCGCCGCGACGCCGCGCGACCACGGCGAGGGCCCCTCGTCGAGCGCCGGCGCGGGGCTCGCGTCGACCGCGTACCAGCCGCCGCGGGGGTCCAGCACCTCGACCCACGCGTGCGCGTGCCGGCGCCGCACGGTGAGCTTCTTGCCCGCGTCGTCCCACTCGGCGCTGCGATAGCCCGTGACGACCCGGCACGCGATGCCGCGGCTGCGCAGCATCGTCGCGAGCGCCGACGCGAACAGCTCGCAGTGGCCGCCAGCGCCGTCGAGGAACTCGCGCAGCGTCGCCGCCGCGCCGGGGCGCCCGGCCGCGACGTAGCTGCGCGTCGACTCGAGGTGCGCGCGCAACCGCGCGACGATCTCGTGCTGCTCGGCGTCGTCGTCGAGGCCCCGCGTCGCGCGCGTCGCGAGCTCGGCCGCGTCGCGCGTCGTCGCCGTCGACGCGAGCTCGACGTACGGCGCGAGCTCGTCGGGCACGGCCGTGGGCGTCGCGCCGCCGAGCTCCGGCGCCTCGGCCTCGAAGCCGAGGCGGAAGCCGACGGGGCCGCGCGCGAAGCGATGACCGTCGCGCCGCAGCGTGCCGTCGGGCCAGATCTGGAGCATGTGCTCGCGCAGCCCGTCGCGCAGCGTCAGCAGGTCCGCCGAGAGCGGAGCGAACAGGTGCTCGGACGAGTCGTCGACGTGCTCGACGATCACGCGCGCGCCCGCGCCGGGCTCGGCGTCGCGCAGGCGCATCCACACGGGCTCGTCGACCGCGCGCCGCCAGCGGAGCGGATCGGGCGCGATCGCGAGGCCGTCGTTGTTGAACGCGCGCCACTCGCCGCCGTTCGTGCGGCCGAGCGTCGCGCCGCGCCACAGCTCGGGCACGTCGAGCGGGCCGCCGCGCTCGAGCGTCACGCGGAAGACGACTTCGTCGCTCGCGCTCGCGAGCCCACCCTTGCCGACGGTGAGCTCGTCGGTGAAGCCGATCTCGAGCGCCCCGCCCGACGCCTGGAACGAGAGCTCGCCCTGAAGGAAGCCCTTGCGGTGGAAGTCGCGCGGCCAAGCGACGAACGCGAGCACGGTGAGCGCGACGATCACGGACGCGCGCGCGAGGCCCTGGCGCAGGATCTGCAGCGTCGCGTGGCGCGGGACGTCACCGCCGCCGCGGGTCACGCACAGGAGCTGCAGGCCGACGACGAGCAGCGGCGCGAACACCACGAACGCGACGGAGAACGCGAGGTCGCGGCTCAAGAAGCCCGTGACGAGCGCGATCAGGAACGAGTTGAGGAACAGCAGGTCGGGCGGCTGGTCCTCGCGCAAGTTGTTGAGCAGGTGCACCTGGCACAGCGCGGCGAGCAGGAGGCCGTCCTGGAGCACGTAGCGCAGCTCTTCGCCCATCGCGTGGCGGCCGAGCGCCGCGAACACGGCGAGCAGGGACACGTTCCAGAGCGCGCGGTACACGAGCTTCGCGCGCAGCGGCGCGAGCAGCGGCGCGAGCAGCGTGAGCACGTAGAGCGGCACGAGCCACCCGATGCTCGTCGCCTGGGTCATCTGCACGAAGACGAGGTTGACGAGCACGAGCCCGTACATGCACGCCTGGAGGAGGGCCCGCGCGCTCACGCCCGGCCTCCCGTCGCGGCGAGCAACGCCTGCGGCAGGCGCGTGACGCCCGGCGACTTGGGCGGCGGCGGCGGACCCTGCGCGTCGAGCGCGCCGGCGCCCGCGAGGAAGCGCAACGCCCGGGCCCAGGGCTCGTGGCCGTCGCCGTAGGTCGCGTCGAGCCCCTGGCTCGCGATCGCCAGCAGCTCCTTGTTCTCCCGCGCGAGCGCGACCATCGCGCTGGCGACGGCGAGCGCGCGCTCGAGCGTCGCCTCGTCGCAGCGCCGGTCGATGACGACCTCGAGCCCCTCGCCCCCGCCGCCCTCCCATTCGCGTACGACGAGCGAGCCGCGCCGCGCGCTCGCGCGCCAGTGCACGCCGCGCAGCTCCTCGCCCGTGCGGTGGTCGCGCAGCCCGGCCGGCTGGAGGACGCCGGGCCCGCTCGCGCGCTCGCCCAGCATCTCGGCCAGCGCCTCGGCGCGCGAGCGCGCGTCGACGAGCTCCGCGGGGCGCGGGAACACGACGACGTCGACGTCCGCGGCGAGCGTCCGCCGGGCGACGAGCAGGCCGAACGGGAACGTCGACGAGACCGTTGCGCGGCGCAGCGCGTGCACCCCGCGCGGCAGCGTGCCGAGCGGGACGGCGAGCTCCGCTTCGCCATCGACGACGGCGACCTGCGCGGATGCCCGCGTTCCGTCCGCGAGCTCGAGCTCGACGACGATGCCGAAGCGCGCGCGCCCCGGCGCGACGATCCGCGCGCGCACCGCGGCCGCAGCGCCCGCCGGCACGGGCTCGGGCTGGCGGAGCTCGGCGGAGATGCCGGCGAAGTTGCGGTGCGTCCCGACCGCGCAGACGATCCACTGCAGCGTCAGGAACGCGAGCAGCAGGAAGAAGAGGTTCGAGTACGGCGCCGCGAAGTAGGTCGTGACGATCGCGGTGTAGAACACCGCCGCCTTGATGCCGAACCGGGTCAGCCGCACGATACGCCGGGGCATCACGCGACCGGCTAGAGCTCGACCGGGACGCTCGCGACCACCTCGTCGATGAGCGCGCGCGCGTCGCCGCCGCCCGCGAGGAAGACCCGGTGCCCGAGCACCGGACGCGCGAGCGCCTTCAGGTCGTCGGGCAGGACGTACGAGCGGCCGTCGAGCAGCGCACGCGCCTTGCCGGCGCGCAGCCACGACATACCCGCGCGCGGGCTGACGCCGAGCGCGACGGCGTCGTGCTCGCGCGTCGCGTGTACGACGCGGTAGGCGTATTCGGCGAGCGGTCCGCTGACGGCGACGGCGGGGACCGCGCTCATCAGCTCGAGCAGTTGCAGCCGCGACAGCACGGGCTCGAGCGCGGCGAACGCGTCCTCGGGCGGCTCCTCGACGTAGAGGCGACGCTCTTCCTCGGCGGTCGGGTAGGTGAGCTCGACGCGGACGAGGAAGCGGTCGAGCGCGGCCTCGGGGATCGGGAACGTGCCGTGGAACTCGATCGGGTTGCGCGTCGCGAGTACGAGGAACGGGTCGCCGAGCCGGTGCGCTTCGCCGTCGACGGACGCGTAGCCCTCTTCCATCGCCTCGAGCAGGCACGAGAGCGTGCGCGAGCTCGTCCGGTTGACCTCGTCGGCGAGCACGACGTTCGCGAACAGCGGCCCGCGCATGAACTCGAACCGCTGCTCGTCCGGCCGCCACACCGACGACCCGACGATGTCCGACGGCATCAGGTCGTTCGTGAACTGGATGCGCTTGAAGTCGCAGTCGAGGCAGCGCGCCAGCGTCCGGGTGAGCAACGTTTTCCCGGTCCCCGGGATGCCCTCGACGAGCACGTGCCCCCGCGCGAGCAGCGCCACCAGGATCGGCTCGAGCACTTCGTCGGGGACCGAGACGACGCGGCGGACCAGCTGCCGCAGGTCCTGCGCGTGCTCGTGAACCCGCCGCGTGCGGGCCTCCTGGATCGTGGTCGCGGCCAAGCTCGGCTCCTCCGGGACGGGGCGGGAACGGGGGCGGGTGTCCCTCTTCATCGGCCGCGTGGGGGGGCGGACTGTTGGGCTCGACGCTCACGCGAGGGCCGCCGGCGTGCCGATGTTCCTGGCCATGACCGACGCGGACAGCTATTGGGTCGCGGAGCGCGAGAGGGCCACCGACTGGTGCCGGGAGCGGTCCGCCGTCGTGCGGATTCCGCTGTTGCTGTGGCTGGGAGCGATCCTCGTCTATCTGTGGAGCGATCCGCCGCAGCGCGGGCTGTTCGACTGGCCCAACCTGTTCTCGGGCATCAATCTCGGCATCCACGAGCTCGGTCACGTCATCTGCGCGCCCTTCGGAGCGTTCCTCGGGATCCTGGGCGGGAGCCTCGTGCAGTGCCTCGCTCCGCTCGCCGGGATGCTCTGCATGCACCGCCAGTCGGACTACTTCGGCCTCGCCGTCTGCGGCGGCTGGCTCGCGACGAACCTCTTCGGCGTCGGGACCTACATGGCGGACGCGCGAGCGCAGGAGCTGCCGCTGGTGTCGCCGTTCTCCGGCCACCCGCTCCACGACTGGAACTTCCTGTGCACGCGCCTCGGCTGGCTCGACGCGTGCGAGGAGCTCGGCTTCGCGGTGAAGCTCTTCGCCACGGTGGTGATGGTCGCTTCGATCGCCTTCGGCTCGTGGCTCGCGTGGAAGATGGTGCGGTAGGGGAGCGCCCTGGCCGAGCGCCTATGCGCCCAGCTCGGCCTCGTAGTAGCGCACGAGCTGCTGCGTGTTCAGGTGGTTCGGCTCGACGTCGAGCGGCAGCACGTCCGCCGGCAGCTCGAACAGCGTCGGCAGGAACCGCGGCGTGAGGAAGCGGCATCCGGGCGGGACGCTCGACGGCACGTCGAACGTGCGCTTCGCCGCGAGCATGAAGCCCCATTCGCCGAAGCTCGGGACGCCGGCGCGGTACGGGCGCACCTGCCAGCCCGACGCCTCGAGCGTGCGCGCGATGCACCAGTAGCTGCGCGGCGCCTGGCGCGGGTTCGTGCTCTGGATCGCGACCGCGCCGTCGGGGGCCACGCGCGCGAAGAGACGCTCGTAGAACGTCGTCGTGTAGAGCTTGCCGAGCGAGAACGAGTGCGGATCGGGGAAGTCGACGATCACGACGTCCCACGTGCGCGTGTCGCGCGCGATCCAGCCCATCGCGTCGTCGTTCTCGACCGTGACGCGCGGGTCGGAGAGCGCATCGCCGTTCAGCTCGACGAGCGGCGGGAACTCGCGCGCGAGCGTCGTGATCGCCTCGTCGAGATCTACCAGCGTCACGCGCTCCACCGCGTCGTGCTTCAGGACCTCGCGCACCGCCAGGCCGTCGCCGCCGCCGAGGACGAGCACGCGGCGCGGCTCCGCGACGATCGCGAAAGCGGGGTGCACGAGCGCCTCGTGGTAGCGGTACTCGTCGCCGCTCGAGAACTGGAGCGCGCCCGACAGGAAGAGCTGGAAGTCGCGCGGCGAGCGCGTGACGACGATGCGCTGGTACGGGCTCGTCCGCGCGTACACGACGTCGTTCGCGTACAGCTCGTGCTCGGACAGGTCCGAGAGCTGGCGCGCGAAGCCGAAGCCGCCGAGCAGAGCCGCGACGACGAGCGCCGCCGACACGCGCAACGTCGACGGATGGCGGATGCGCACGCGGAACAGGGAGATGCTCCACCAGCCGACGACCGCGTTCACCAAGCCGAGGAGCAGCGCCGAGCGGTCGAGGCCGAGGCGCGGCACGAGCACGAGCGGGAAGACGAGCGCGA
Organism: uncultured Planctomycetaceae bacterium; assembly: GCA_964528575.1. Lineage (GTDB taxonomy): Bacteria > Planctomycetota > UBA1135 > UBA1135 > CAZGTQ01. The sequence goes on from CAZGTQ010000412.1 coordinate 8,501, forward strand.
TCGCGAGCGCGCCGACGTAGTCGAACGTCAGAACCTGCGCGACGAGGTCCTTGAAGTCGAGCTCGTCCTTGAGGATGCGCAGGAGCAGCGGGATCTCGATGCCGACCAGCGTGCCGATGACGAGGATCGTCCCGTAGAGCGTGGGGCGGAACCACAGCTCGCTCGCGAAGGCGAGCGAGAGCAGGATCGCGGAGAAGCCGCCCACCAGCGCGACGCCGAGCTCGACGTGCACGAAGCGCTCGACGAGATCGTCCCCGACGAACTTCGAGAGGTACGAGCCGATGCCGAGCGCGAAGAGGTAGATCCCGATCGTCAGCGAGAACTGCGTGACCGAATCGCCGAGCAGGTACGACGACACCGATCCCGCGATGAGCTGGTAGCCCAGCCCGCACGCCGAAATGACGAAGACCGTCAGGAACGCGAGCCGCAGCTTCATCCCTTCGCGACGGCCGCGATGATGATCGCGAGCCCGACCACGATCGAGCCGATCACGATCGCGGCCGCGACGTTGTGATCCTCCTCGATCTCCTTGTGCATCGAGTACGGCGTCACGCGCTCGAGCAGCCAGATCCCGGCCAGCAAGAGCACGATCCCGACGACGCCGATCACGACGGTCGTGATCAGCGGCACGACGAGCCTCTGGGTCCAGTCGATCTCCGCCAGCATGCGTTCGTTCTCCTCTCGTCGACGCGGCTACTTCCCGCGGTACCCGTGATGCCAGTACACGTACGTCCAGGAGCCGGGCGACGTCTGACGCAACTGCTCCACCGGGATCGGCGGCCGGCGCGTGCCGCCGGCGGCCCAGCCGAACGTCTCGGCTCCCGCGTAGAGGAGCAGCGTCACCGACGCCACGCCGACCGACACGATCTCGAACGGCCGCATCATCCGCTCACCTCCTGCATTCGTGTGCTCATTCCCCCCAAGGGTGGTCGCTCTGCGCCCACCGCCGGTGCTCGAACATCAACCAGCCGATCGAGCTGAGCGCCGGCACGACGAGCAGCGCCAGGAGCGCGAGGAAGAAGTACAGCCAGCGCGGCACCTGGCTGTGCACCTCGAGCGAGTAGCGCTTGTTCAGCCCGTCCTGTTGGCCGAGCGGGTCGAGCCGCAGCCGGTACGTGCCCCGCTCGACCGAGCCGATCCACGCCGTGCCCTCGCCGTCGCCCTCGCTCCAGCGCTCGCCGTCGGCGACGCCGCTGTAGCGCTGCGCCTCGATGCCGAACGTCGTCACCGCGCCCGTCCGCTCCTCGACGAGCGCGCCGCCGAGCCCGATCCAGCCCTGGTCGAGCCCGGGCACGCGCATCGAGATCCGCAGGTTGCCGTCCTCCGGGTGCACCTCGAACGGCTCGGTGAACTCGACGTTGCGCTCGGTCTCGGCCGCGCCGACCGGGCCGAGCTCGGCCGCGAAGACCAGCTCGTACGCGTGGTGGACGCCGAACCCGAGGCGGAGCAGGAAGAGCGCGCCGATCGCCGCGAGCGCGATCAGCCACGCGGCGCGCGGCCGGAACGGATTCGGTTGGGCCATGCCCACGCCGCGCGGCGCGGGCAGGTACTTCACGCCGAACGCGCGCGCAACCTCGGCTCGTCCAACGTGCCGCGACCAGACGGTCGCGATCTCGTTGCGCGTCCGCTCGACCGACAGCATGGCGCCCGGAGCGACGTAGTCGTCCGCGCGCACCTTGTCGCCCGCCTGCACGTCCCAGAACAGCTCGCCGAGCACCCAGGCGACCTCCGGCTCGCCCTCGGTGAAGTGCTTGAAGCTCTGGCCGCGGAACGTGCGTACGGCGAGCCGCTCGAACACTTCCGCCGGCGCGACCGGCGCGCCGTACGCCCAGTGCCCCTCGTTCTCGATCAGCCACCGGTACGCGCCCGCGTCGGTGCGCAGCAGGTGCTCGCGCCACGCGTAACGCCGCCCCGCGTGCTTGACGAATCGCTCGATGCAGCCGAGCACGAGCACGTCCTCGCCGGCGAGCGTCCCGCGCGATCCGAGCGCAATGCGCAGCGTCGTCTCGATCTTCTTCTGCGCCTGGACCGCCTTCTGGCCGTGGTGGTCGGGCCGCACGATCATCGCGCAGCTCGCGCACGCGACGTGCTTCGTGCCGGCCGGGTCGCGGATCTCGATCGGCGCGCCACAGTTCTCGCACGTGATCCGCTTCGCGCGCACTTCCCGCGGCGTGACCGCGGGCTGCGTGTCGCGGTCGAGCTCGAGCTCCTCGATGCGCACGCGCCGGCCGACGAAGCACTCGACCGCGCCGTCGCGCGTCCAGTCGAGCGTCGCGACCTCTTCCGCGCCGCGGCCGAGGTCCGCGTAGCTCGTCGTCACGCCGGTCTCGATGCGGACCGGCAGCTCGCCCGCCACCGTGACGACGCGGCCCTCGCCGATCTCGTGGCACGTGAACGCGCCGCCCGCGTCGAGCCGCGCGCGCGAGAGGGGCTTCGTCTCGTCGCGCGACAGGTCCGCGCCGGCCGGCGGCTCGCCCTCCTCGAGCACCCACGTCTCGCCCTGCGCCTCCGCGATCCACAGCCACCCGCCGTCCGCCGTCTCGGCGCACCACTCGTTCCACGGGCCCAGGCCGTGATCGAGCTGGAGCTGGCCGCGCACGACGAACGGCTTTCCCTCGTACCGCCCGCTCGTGCCGATGCGGAAGCTCGACACGAGCGGCGCGCGCTCGGAGACGCGGCCGATCAGCTCGAGGTCGACGTCGGTGCGGTACGACGAGCAGTTGCACGACTCGCAGACGACGAGCACGGTCCCCGGGCTTGCGATCGCCAGCGTGGCGCCGCAGTTCGGGCAGCGTGCCGACTTCGCGCTCAACGCTCCGCCGCCCCGTCGCCGTCGGTCCGCGCGAGCGAGCGCGGCCCGCGCCGCACGCGCCGCACGCGCACGTCGTTCGCGCCGACGTGGAGCACGAGCAGCGCGTCCCAGTCCGGCGCGCGTCGCGGCCGGCACGTGTACAGATTGAGCGAGAGGTAGCCCGCCTCGGGGAAGCTGTGGCACGCGAGGTGGGACTCGGAGAGCCCGACGAGCCCGGTCACGCCGCCGGTCCCGGGGAAGACGTGCCAGCGGGCCGCGTGGAGCGCGCGCAGCCCGAGGTGGGCGATCAGCGCGTCGAACAGCCCGGCGAGCGCGTCCCGGCCGCCGCGCCCCGCGAGCCGCCGCGGGTCGCAGCCCGACGCGTCGACGATCCACTCCGCTCCCCCGTCCATGCGTGCCGGACCCTACCGCTGCCGCGGGCGCCCATTCAAGAGCGTCCCGAGCCCCGACCGCGTCCCTGTGCCCGCGAGATGCCGGTTCGGCCTCATGCTCGCGGCCCGGAACGTCGAGAGGCTCGGGCGGAGCCCCGGGCCGGGCAGGCCGGGCCGGGAGCGAAGGAGCAGAGCATGCGGACAGCATCGATCGTGGGCGCGGCGCTCGTGGGTGCGGCGCTGGTGGCGGGTTGCAACGACGGCAGCGGACTGGACGGCGTGGCGCCCGGCAGCGGGACCGTCGACGTGCTGATCGGCGATGCGACGGTCGACGACCTGCTCGCGTTCTCGGCGCGGGTGGACGAGCTGCGGCTCGTGCGCACGAGCGGCGCCCCGACGGCGAACCTGCTCGCGAGCCCGACGACGCTCGAGCTCGTCGGCCTGGCCGGGCCGCGCGCGTGGCTGGCGAGCGCGAGCGTGCCGCAGGGCACGTACGACTCCGTGCTCGTTGGCTTCGTCGCGGGCTCGTACGAGGCGCTCGCCGGCGACGGCGACGAGGTCGCGGTGACGGCGCTCGGGCACGAGCTCGAGCTCCCGCTCACGCCGGCGCTCGTCGTCGGGAACGGCGGTCGCGTCCGCATCGATGTCGACGTCGACCTCGCGCTCGCCTTGAGCGGGAGCGTGTCGACGCCGCCGATCACGTTCGACCCGGCGGGCACGGCGACGGTGCTCGCCGGTTCGACCGTGCCGCTCGACGAGCTGCGCGGGATCGTCGCCTCGGTCGACGCCGTGCAGGGCCGTTTCGTGATCGACGCGTACGTCGACGACGACCTCGCCCTCGCGCTCGGACCGGTCGCGGTCGTCGTGGAGGCCCTCGCGCTCCTGTTCGACGAGACCGGTGCGGCGTATGCCGACGCCGACGCGTTCTTCGCGGCGCTGCAGCCGGGAGCGAGCGCGGTCACCGTCCACGGGTCGATCGCGGGCGACTCGACGCTCGTCGCGGGGCGCGTCGACGTCGACGACCACGCCGGGGGAGCGCCGAGCGTCGCCGTGGTCGAGATCGAGGGCGTCGTCATCGGGATCGGCGCGGGGACGTTCGACTTGCTCGTGCGCGAGGTCGAGAAGGCGGCGGACGTCGCCGGAGAGGTGCTCGCGGGGCTGGGAGATCCCGCCGCGATCGAGGTCGCGGTCGACGGGTCGACGGTCGTGCTCGCGGACGGCGCCATGGCGAGCGCGGCCGCGCTCGCCATCGGCCAGGAGGTCGAGGTGCGCTTCGCGGCGTTCGCCGCGCCGCCGTTCCCCGCTGCGTTGGTCGCGATCGAGGAGGAGTCGGTCGGCGCGCGCGCGGTCGTGGCCGACATCGCGGGGTTGCCGACGAGCGTCGTCGTGAATCTCCATCCGTTCGACCCGCAGGTGCTGGCGGGCTCCGTCGCGTCCGGCGCGACCGACGTGACGGTCGACCTGACGTCGAGCGACTTGTTCCTCGGCGTCGAGAGCGAGCCCACGCTCGCGCCCGCCCAGCTCGTCGCCGGTCTCGAGCTCGTCGTCGACGGCACGTGGTCGGGCACGGCGAACGCGCCGACGCTCGCCGCGACGTGGTCGCGCGTGGAGCCGGGCCGGTTCGACGGCCGCGTCACGAGCGTGAGCGCGCAGTTCGGCACGTTCGACACGAACGTCGGGACGATCTCCGATCCGTTCGGCGGTGCGGTGACCGGCGGACCGCTCACGGTCGTGCTCGGCGACCCGACCGCGTACTCGGGCGACGTCGCGTCGGCGCAGGGGCTGTACGCCGCGTTCCTCGGACTCTTCGCGGACGAGGTGCTCGAGGTGCGCGTCGAGGGCATCGGCACCGCGACGCCGAACGAGGTGCTGGGCTACCGCGTCCAGGCGCTCGTCTTCGACACGAACCCGTGACTCGCGGGCCGCTCTAGGCCCCTCTGGCTCGCTCTAGCCCGCTCTGGCTCGTCCTACGGCAGGACGCGCCCGTCGAGGTCGTCCGGGACCGGCAAGCCGAGGCGCGCGAGCACCGTCGGGACCGCGTCGGCGCTCGCAACGGGCTCGTCCCAGCGCTCGCCCGCCTCGAATCCGGGGCCGTAGAAGATGAGCGGGACGGCGCGGTCGTACTCGTAGGGCGTCCCGTGGCTCGTGCCGCTGTCGCTCACGAGGTCGCCGTACCGCGGCTGGAGAACGACGTCGGCCGAGCGTTCGGGGTGGAAGTCGTTCGCGGCGAGCCACAGGAACGCGTCTTCGTGCGGTGCGCCTTGATCGAGCTCCGACGCCGCGCGCAGCTCGTCCCAGGTGTACGCGCGGGCGACGAGGTCCGTCGCGGCGAGCGCTGCGGCGGCGACTTCGCGGCGCACCTCGGCGAGGTCCGCGCCCGCCGCGGCGATCGCCTCGCGGTCGAGGAGCCAGTCGCCGCCGGCGATCGCCTTCGTGTAGTCGCGGCCGATCGCTTCGGCCGCGCGCGCGCGGATGCGCTCGAGCGCCTTGCCGTACGCTTCGCGCGGCACGCGGCGCCCCGGCCGCCCGGTCGCGGCGAGGTGCTCGGGCAGCGGGAGCACGCCGTGGTCCGCCGTGAGCGCGGCGATCCAGCGGCCCGCGCCGACCCGCTCGTCGAGGTGCTCGAAGAGCGCGCCGAGCTCGCGGTCGACGCGCAGCACCACATCGGTCACCTCGCGGCTGTACGGGCCGAAGGAGTGGCCGATCGTGTCGCACGCCGCGAGGCCCAGGCCGAGGTAGTCGACGTGCTCGTCCGCGCCGAGCTCGTGCTCGTCGACCGCGATGCGCGCGAGGCGCAACGCGAGCTGGTCGACCAGCGGGCTCGCGTACGCGAAGCGGGCGAGCGCGTGCAGCTCGCCGGGCTCGCGCGCCGCCGAGACGACGGGCGCGGGGTGCGGGAACGTCGCGCCGCCGGGGTAGAAGCGCAGCTCGCCCGGCCGGTCGTCCGCCGCCGTGCCCGAGCCCGCGAGCTCGTCGAAGAGCGGCTCCCACACCCACGCGATCTCCCCTCCGTCGCCCGGCTCGGCGACCGCGTCGACCCAGCGCGCGTTCCAGCGCGCCACCCAAGGCGGCAGCGCCTCGGCGTAGTATGTCGAGCTCGCGAAGCCGCCCTCGCCGCGGTCCCACCACAGCGCGACGTCGGGGCGGCGGCCGCCGAGCAGGACGGCCGAGCGGTCCTTGCCGCCGATCGACACGCTGCGCGAGCTCGGCACCGCGGCGCGCAGCCGGTCGGCGATCCCGGGGACGAGCAAGTTGCGCGGCGAGCGGCTCGCCTCGGGATCGGTCGTGCCGTCGGGCCGCAGCCGCGCGCTCTGGGCGTCGCCGACGCAGTACACCTCGGCGTGCGTCGCGGGGTCGATCCAGCCGTTCTTGATGATCCCGCAGCGACCGGGGTGGATGCCGGTCGCGAAGACCGCGTGCCCGGGGCCGGTCTCGGTGCTCGCGTGCTGGAGCAGCGCGCGCCGGTACACGCGGCCGTGCTCGAGCATGCGGCCGAGGCCGCCGTCGAGCCACGGCGCGAGCCGCTCGAGCTGCTCGGGGATCAACTGGTCGACCGAGACGAAGACGACGAGCCGCGGCGCGTCGTCGTCGGACTGCGGCGCGGGCGCGCAGGGCGCGAGCAGAGCGGCGCCGGCGAGGAGAGCGAGGAGCATGGCCGCGATCTTACCGGGTGGCGGCCGGGCCGCGCCCGCGGGCGCATGCGTTAGCTTGTCCGGTTCGTGAACGAGTCGAACCAGCTCCCGCTCCAGCTCCAGTCGCGCGTGACCCTGTGCTCGCGCGAGGAGGCCGCGCGCGCGGTCGCAGCGGAGATCGCGACGCTCGTCCGCGCGCGGCCGGACGCCGTGCTCGGCCTCGCGACCGGCCGCTCGCCGATCGCCGTCTACGCGGAGCTCTTGCGGCTGCATCACGAAGAGGGACTCGACTTCGGGCGCGTGGTGACGTTCAACCTCGACGAATACCGCGGCCTCGCGCCCGACGACCCGCGCTCGTTCCGCGCGTTCATGCGCGCGCGGCTCTTCGAGCCCGCCGGCTTCGATCCCGCCCGCACGCACGTCCCCGACGGCGCCGTGCCGGACGCCGAGCTCGAGTCCGCGTGCGCGGCGTACGAGCGCGCGATCGCCGGCGCGGGCGGCCTCGACCTGCAGATCCTCGGCATCGGCCGCAACGGCCACGTCGGCTTCGACGAGCCTGGCTCGCCCGCCGACTCGCGCACGCGGTCCGTCGCGCTCGCGCCCGAGACGCGCGCGGACGCCGCCGGCGCGTTCGGCTCGCTCGACGCGGTGCCCCGCGCGGCGATCACGATGGGCATCGCGACGATCCTGTCGGCGCGGCGGATCCGCGTGCTCGCGTTCGGCGCGACGAAGGCCGACGCCGTGTGCGCCGCGCTCACGGGGCCGGTCGGCCCGGACGTTCCGGCGTCGTTCCTGCGCCGGCACCGGGACGTGCGCTTCTTCGTCGACGAGGCGGCCGCGGCGCGGCTCCGCGCCGTTCGTTCGCGATGAGCGCCGCGCGGCGCCGGCTCGCGGTGTCGCTCGCCACGCTCGTCGCGCTGGCGCTCGCGGTCGAGCTCGCGGTGCGCCTGGCGGGGCCCGCGCTCGGCGCCGACGCGCGCGCGATCGAGCGGACGCGCGCGTGGGTGCTGCACGGCGCCGCGCAGTTCGAGCCGTCGCCGCACACGCTCTACCGGCGGCCGCGCGCGTCGGAGCACGTCAACGCGCAGGGCTTCCGCGACCGCGAGTGGGCGCTCGAGCGGCCTCCGGGCATGCGCCGCGTCGCGTGCCTCGGCGGGTCGACGACCGAGACGGCGAGCTCCGGCGGCTTCGAGAGCGCCTACCCCGCGTTGCTCGAGGCGTACCTCGAGCGCGCGAGCGGCGAGCCGTTCGAGGTGATGAACTGCGGCATGTCGGGATGGACGAGCGCGGAGCTCGTCGTCGCGTGGTTCCTCCTCGTCAAGGACTATCGGCCCGACCTCGTCGTCCTGCACTTGGGAGCGAACGACGTCGTGGCGCGCACGTGGCCGGACTTCCGCTCCGACTACTCCCACTATCGCCGGCCGTGGGAGCGCCCGCGTTACTCGGCGCTCCACCGCAAGCTCGTCGCGGTGAGCGACGCGTACGCCTGGCTCGCCTCGCGGGCCGGCCCTCCGGCGGTCCACGACCTCGTCGTGCGGCCGCACGCGGGCGCGCTCGAGCCGCTCGTGCCGGCGACCGCCGCTCCGTTCGCGCGCAACGTGCTCACGATCGCCCGGGACGCGCGCGCCCAGGGCGCCGAGGTCTGCCTCGTGACGATGCCGGTGCGGCCGTCGGACGAGCTCGAGGACCGCGCCGAGTCGCGCGACTCGCGGCGTGGGATCGAGGAGCACAACGAGGTGCTGCGGTCGCTCGCGCGCGAGCACGGCTTCCTGCTCGTCGACCTCGCCCGCGCGGCGCGCGACGGCGGCGAGCGTTTCGAGCGCGCGTTCGTCGACCTCGTGCACGTGACGCCCGCCGGCAACGCCGGCAAGGCGCAGCTCGTCGCGGACGAGCTCGCCCGCTCCTGGCTCCCGCGTCTGCGCTAGCCTGCTCGCGAGCTCGTCTCGAGCTCAGCGCAGGATCTGGTTGATCAGCATCGTGCGCGCGATCCGCATCACGGTCCGCAACCGGCTCGACTTCGCCGCGGGAGCTTCGCCGTTCGCACGCGCGCTCCTGCGCCGCTCCTTGTCCCGCGCGCTGTGCCGCATGCCCGCGACCACGCGGTGGGCGACGAAACCCGCCGCCGCGCCCGCGGCGAGGAACGCGTACGGATTGCGCTGCGCACACGCGTCGCCCGCGGCGTAGAGCTCGCCTCCCGCGGCGCTCGCGTGCGCCTGCATCCGCGCGAGCGCTTCCCGCTGGCGCGCGGCCAGGAACTTCTCGACCGAGTCGCTCATCGACGTTCTCCCGCGGGCTCGCTCGCGCCGCGCGCAGTCGCCGTTCCGTTCAACGCCGTTCCGTTCAACGAGGTGCGCAGCCGCGCGAGCTCCTTGCGGCGCAGGAGCCAACGGCCGATCAGCGCGGCGGCGAGGAGCGCGAGCAGCGTCGCGAGTCCGCCCGCGAGGTCGCCGAGCCATGGCTCCTCCGTCGCCGCGGCGATCGCGCCCGCGATGCCGCGCACGAAGAGGATCGTCGCCGTGACGAGCGCGGTCGCGACGGCGAGCAGCGCGCCCGCGCCGAGCAGCGCGGCGACGACGCCGTTCAGCGCCATGTGCCGCGTCCGCTCGAGCTGGATGCGCCCCAGCGTCGCGAGCTCGCTGCGCCATTGTTCGACGTGCGAGCGCGCTTGGCGGAGCGCGCTCGCGACCTCTTCGGCGAGCGGCGGGTCCGCAGTCGGATCCGCTCCACGCGGAGGTCGTCCGCCAGGCGGTTGCTCCTTCACCGGTGGGAGAGGAGTCAGCGGCGGATGAGCAGGCTGAGGACCGACCCCACGCCCGCGGCGATCAAGAGCGACTTCATCGGGTGCATGCGGACGTAGCTCTCCAAGTCCTGTCGCGCGTCGACCATCTTGTCGCGTCCGGAGTCGGCGAGCTCGCGCCCGCGCAGGCGCGCTTCGTGGAGCGCCTCTTCGGCCTGACCGAGCGCGGCGTGTCCGAGCTCCTTCACGTCTTCCATGACCTTTGCGGATTGCTCCGAGAGCGGGCGCGCGCTCGCGGATGCGTGCTGGGATTTGGGATCCATCGTGTGGGTCCGTATCGAGTTTCGTATCGAGTAAGGGGGACTGGAGCAGGAGCGTGTCGAGCTCTTCGCTCCGAGCGCGCTGCAAGACGCGTTCCGCGGAGGGTCCACGCGCGCGCGCGCGTGGGAGAAGGGCCGGCCCGTGCAGTGTCTACATTCCGGTTCGGCCGAGGCGCGGCCGCAGCAGCCGTTCCCGCCGGTGCGTCGGACGGCCTGGGACGACGGCGCGCACGGGCACGTGAGCCTGCGCGACCTGCGCGCGACCGCGTTCGCGTCCGGCCGGCGGTGCGCGGGCGGTGGTCCGGCAGTTGCACTCTCCCGGCGGGCGAGCGGGTCCGGCGCCGGCGATCGTCCGAACGCCGCCGCACGCTCTCCGAGCAAGTCACTCTGCAAGTCACTTTCGAACAAGACAGATCCGAGGAGTCATCCAATGAAGTCCCAATACCTCAGCCTCAGTTTCGCGGCCGCGCTTGCCGCGGTCGCGGCCCCTGCCGCGAGCGCCCAGGTCGGCGACGACGCGAAAACGAGCCCGACGAGGCAGGAGGACGCGCAGCAGAAGAAGGTGTTCGTCCGCAAGGCGAGCGACATCACCGGCAAGGAAGTTCGGAACGCTCAGGGCGAGGATGTCGGCGAGATCGCCGATCTCGTCGTCGATCCGACCACCGGCGAGATCCAGTACGCCGTCCTCTCCATCGGCGGCTTCCTCGGCATGGGCGACAAGCTCTACGGCGTTCCGTGGAGCAAGCTCCAGTGCGCCGACCCGAAGGCGAAGAAGAAGGCCGGCGCGCACGGCGACATGGAAGGCGAGAAGAAGGCCGGCCAGGAGCGTGACGCCGCGACGAAGGACGCCGACGCGTACGTTTTCGTCATCGGCCTCGAGCGGCCGCAGTTCGAGTCGGCCCCGTCCTTCACCAAGGAGGAGTGGCCGAAGACCGACGCCGCCTGGCGCAAGCAGATCGACACCCACTACGGTGCGCAACAGCCGCAACAGACCGGACGCACCGCGAGCATGTTGATCCGCTGCGAGGATCTGCGTGGCGCGGACGTGCACGGCCAGGACGGCGAAGAAATCGGCGAGCTCGGCGAGATCGCCATCGACACGAACGAGGGCCGCATCGCGTTCTTCGTCCTCGAGCACGGCGGCGCGCTCGGCATCGGCGAGACGCACTACGTGCTCCCGGTCGGGCTGATCCAGGTCGGCTTCGAGGAGGACGAGCTCGTCGTCAAGGCTTCGCAGCTCTCGCAGGCACGCCTCGAGAACGCGCCGAAGTACGACGACGACGACTGGGACCGGATGTCCAACCCCGTGTGGCTCCGCGAAGCCTACACCTTCTGGAACGCCGACCCGTACTGGTCGCGCGCCGTCGAGGCCGGCTACCGCAAACCCGCTCCGAAGACGGACGAGAACGACGAGGACAGCGATCTCTGATCGACATCTCTGATCGACGGAGCCTCTTTCCAAACCGCCGACAAGACCACCCGAGGAGTCATCCATGAAACGTACAGCCAGCATCATTGCCGCATTCGCGAGCGCATTCCTTCTCACCGCCTGCCCCGATGACAACGGCTTCGAGGAAGCGGGCGAGACCACGGACGAGGCGTTCGAGGAGGCCGGCGAAGAGGTCGAAGAAGCGCTCGACGACATCGACGACGAGTTCGACGGCAAGTGATGTCCCACGCGGACGAGGGCGTCCGCTTCCTGCTCTAGCGCAGGAGCAGCGCCCGAGCGAGCAGCTCGCCCGGCCCGCGAACCGCGGGTCGGCGAGCTGCTCGTACGCTCGCTGCCCTCGTTTCCGAATCCGGGAGGCGGAGTTATAAGGAGGGGGCGGAGCCGCAGCGGACACCGTTCGCGACCGGCTCGTCCGGCCCGCTGTTCGTTCCGCCAGGGAAGGGAGGGAGGGCGATGGAAGCCCCGTCGGTCTGTTCACTGTGTGGAGGCGTCGGCACGTATCCCCCCGGGGACGTCGATCCGTGCCCCGGCTGCAACCGCGGCGTCGAGCTCGACGAAGAGCTCGCGCTCGACGCGCGCGCCGATCTGGACGAGGACGCATGGGCGCTCGACGCGGACGACGACGCGGACGAGGACTGGGACGGCGATCCGTACGACTACGGCCACGACGGCGGCGACGACGACCTGTAGGCGCGCGCGTCGGCGTCACGCCCCGAGCGCGCGCTCGAGCGCGGCGGCGAGCGTGTCGATCTCGTCCGCGGCGTGCTGCGCGTTGACGACGAGCCGGAAGTACGTCTCCGCCGGCCCGCCGGGGTAGCCGACGAGCGGGACGAGCTGGCCCGCGTCGCGCAGCGCCGCGTCGGCGCGGCGCATCGCGTCCGTTCCGCCCGGGAGCGCGAACGCCTGCACGGGGTGCGGATCGGCGCCGAGCGGGAGCCCGAGCCGCTCGAGGTGCGCGCGCACGCGCCCGACGCTCGCGTCGAGGCGCGCCGAACGCTCGGGCTCGGCCGCGAAGACGCGCAGCGCCGCGCTCGCCGCCAGCGCCAGCGCCGGCGGGATCGGCGTCGTGCACGTCCACGCGTCGGCGCGGGCGCGCAGCGCGGCGATCCGCTCCGCGCTCCCGACGACGGCGCCGCCCGCGACGCCGAACGCCTTGGAGAGCGTCAGCGTCGCGCACACGTCGCCCGCGCCGAGCGCCAGCCCGCACGTGCCGAGCCCGCGGGCGTCGGCCGCGCCGGCCGCGGTGACGACCCCGAACCCGTGGCAGTCGTCGACGCACAGGAGCGCGCGCCCCGCGCACGCGTCGCGCAGCGCCTCGATCGGGGCGAACCGTCCGAGCGCCGGGTAGACGCCGTCGGTCCACACCGCGACGCGGGTCGGCCGGGCGCTCGTCCGTGGTCGCGCGAGCGACCGACGATCGCGGCTCGCGAGCGCGCGCTCGAGCTCCGCGGGACCGTCGTAGTCCGTCGCCGGCGTCCGCGTCGCCGCGAGGGCGTCGCGGATGCTCGCGTGCGCGCGCCGGTCGACGAATGCGTGCTCGCAGTCGCGCGCGAGCGCTTGCGCGAGCGCGAGGTTCGCGAGGTAGCCGTCGGGGAGCAGTGCCGCCGCGTCCGCGCCGCAGCGCTCGGCGAGCAGCGTCTCGAGCTCCTCGTGCGCCTCGGTGTTCCCCGTCGTCTCGCGCGACGCGCCGGCGGAGATCCCGTAGCGGTGCGCGCCCTCGGCGAGCGCGTCGAGCACCGCGGGATGGTGCTGGAGCGCGAGGTAGTTGCAGCCGCCGAAGAAGACGAGCTCGCGCCCGCCGACGACGACGCGGGTCGCGCCGCGCGGCTCGTACGCGGGCGCGCTCAACGTCCCGCAACCGCGATCGTGACGAGCGGGACCGTCGCCATCGTGTGGAAGCCCGGGGGCGCGGCGCGCAGCGAGCGCAGCGCGTTCACCGCGATCGCGCACGTCGCATCGTCGCCATGGACGCCGCCCTCGATCCGCACGTCCAGCGTCGGCTCGCCCTCGAGGCGCACGCGGTCGTGCGGCTCGCGCTGCCCGATCGCGGCGACGAACTCGAGCCGCGCGACCTGCCCCGCGCCGCGCCAGCCCTGCGCGACCTGACGCACGCCCGCGATGCGTCCCGCCGGGATGGGGCCGAGATCGCACGCGAGGTCGCGCTCGGCCCGTACCGGCTCGAGCGTCTCGTCCCAGCGCTCGAGCGCGAGGCCGAGCGCGTCCGCGGCGAAGTGCAGCGACTCGCCCAGTCCGACGTGGCGCAGCGACCCGTCCTCGACGCGAGCGGCGAACGCGGCGTCGTCGAGCGTCGCCCCGATCTTGCGCTGGAACGGCTCGCGCCGCGTCGTCGCGTCCTGCACGCGCCAGACGTCGAGGCGGCGGACCGAGCGGCACGCCGCGGAGAGCGCGGCGGGCAGCGTGTCCATCAGCAATCCCGGGTTGACGCCGGTGCCGAGCAGCCGGCCGCCGTGCTCGCGCGCCAGCGCGTCGAGCTCGTCCGCGAGCTCGGGATGGCGCAGCCGCGGCCACACGGCCTCCTCGCACGTCGTGACCACCGCGAGCCCGCGGAGCAGGAGCGCCCGGAACGTGTCGGCGCAGCGCGCGAGGTCCGAGCTGGTCGTCACGATCGCGCCGTCGAACGAGCCGCGCACCGCGCCGAGGTCGGACGCGACGCTCACGCCGGCCTCGGCGCCGCGGACGAGCTCGGCGAGCGGGCGCCCGGCGAGCGCGGGATCGACGTCGACGGCTGCCGTCACGCGCCCGAGGCCGCGCTCGCCCAGCTCGCAGGCGATGCGGCGGCCGAGCGGTCCGAGACCGACGTGGAGAACGGACCACATGGCGGCAGAGCTTACGCGGCCGCGCCGCCGCGTGCGGCGCCGGCTACGTGATGATCGGGAACCACATCATCGTCGCCGCGACGGCGGCCCCCTGGGCGCGCTGCCCGTCGATGACGGCGTGAGCGAGGCTCTCGGGCCCCTCGGCGCGGATCCGCTGGATCATCGCGTAAGGCAACGTGCTCATCCGCTTGCGGAGCACGCGCACGAACTCCTCGCGGTCGGCGCACTTCAGCTCCTGGATCGTCGCCCAGTCCCACGTCGCGAGCGAGCCGCCGTTGCGCTTGAACGCCTCGAGGAACCGTTCTCCGTACGGACGTTCGTCGTCCATGGCCAGCTCCTTACGCGCGCGGCGCGGCGCCCTTCTCGCTCTTCTCGCCCTTTTCCTCGATCAGGCGGTCGAGCTCGTCCTTCAGGCGCGGGAGGATCTCGTCGTACGTCCAGGTCCCGACCGTGCGCTCGCCGCGCTTGAGGTTGACGTGCGTCGGCCCGCACCACAGGCCGAGATCCGCGTCGTCCGTCTCGCCCGGCCCGTTCACGCGGCAGCCCATCACGGCGATCGTCAAGGCCTGCGCGGCGGCGTAGCGCGTGAGCTCCTTCACGTCTTGCGCGAGCTCGACGAAGCGCTCGTTCTCGACGCGCGAGCACGACGGGCACGCGATGATGTTGAGCCCGTCGAAGAAGCTCGGCGGCACCGAGCGGAAGCGGCCGTTCGCGACGTCATCGAGGATCTGCCGGCCGACGACGATCTCTTCGCCCTTGTCGTCGAACGGCACGGTGAGCGAGACGCGCAGCGTGTCGCCGATGCCGCGCGCGAGGAGCTGCTCGAACGCGATGCGCGTCTTGATCACGCCGTCGGGCGGCATGCCCGCCTCGGTCACGCCCAGGTGCAGCGGGACGTCGGGCCGCGCCTCGGCGAAGCGCACGTTGGCGTCGATCACGAGCCGCGGGTCCGAGTCCTTGATCGAGACGACGTAGTCGCTGAAGCCGAGCGCGTCGACCAGCTCGCAGTGCTCCACCGCCGAAGCGACGAGCGCCGCGACGTCGTCGCCGGGGTAGCGCGCCTTCGTCGCCGGCGCGAGCGAGCCCGCGTTCACGCCGATCCGCAGCGCGAGCCCGTGGCGGCGCGCGACGTCGACGAGGAACGCGACCTTGCTCTCGACGGGCTTGTCCCTCTCGTGGTGGTGCAGATGGCCGGGGTTGTAGCGCACCTTGTCGACGTACGGCGCGACGTCGGCCGCGAGCCGGTAGCTCTCCTGCAGGTCGACCGAGAGCCGCATGTCGGTGCGCGCCCGGATCGCGGCGAGCGCCTCGACGTCCGCGCGGCTGTCGACCGCGATCCGCACGAGGTCGGCGCCCGCCGCCTCGAGCAGGCGCACCTGGCGCAGCGTCGCCTCGACGTCCTGCGTGCGCGTCGCCGCCATGCTCTGGACGGCGATCGGGGCGTCCCCGCCGATCGGCAGGTCCCGGACGTGGATCGTGCGCGTCGTGCGTGCGGGGATCATGGTCGGGGCGATGCTACCAGGCCGGGCGCCCCGGCGAAGTTGGTATGCTCCGACGACGAGTTAGGCCCGAACGGAGCGTGATGAAAGCCCGATACGTGATCGTAGGCGGTGGCGTCATGGGGACGTCGATCGCCCTGCACCTGGCGAAGCACTGCGACCCGCTGCGCGCGCCAGTCGTGCTGTTCGAGCGGCACGAGCTCGGCTCCGGCTCGTCCGGCCGCTCCGGCGCGATCCTGCGGCAGATGTATGCCCAGCGCGACGTCGCGGCGATGGCGCGCGACTCGCTGCGCGAGTACGGCTCGTTCGAGACGCGCAACGGGCGTTCGATCGGGTTCCGGCGCACGGGCGTGCTCACGCTCGCCGGCCCCGACAGCGCGGACTGGGCCGAGCGGCTCGCCGAGAACGTGGCGATGATGCGCGACATCGGGATCGACGCGAAGATGGTCGACACGGCGGGGATCCGCGAGCTCGTGCCGGGCATCGCGGTCGTCGAGGGGACGATCGGAGCGTGGGAGCGCGGCGGCGGCGTGGTCGACCCGCAGATGACGGTCGACGCGTTCGCCGCTCTCGCGCGCACGTACGGCGTCGTCACCCGGCTCGCCACGGCGGTCGAGCGGCTCGTCGTCGAGGGCGGCCGCGTCACCGGCGTCGAGACGAGCGAGGGCGTGTGCACGGCCGACGCCGTGATCGTCGCGGGGGGCGCGTGGACGCGGGGCTTGCTCGCGGCCGCCGGCGTCGACCTGCCGCTGACCATCGTGCGCCCGGAGAACCACTTCCTCGCGATGCCCGGCGGCGAGGAGGACGTGAACGAGCCCGAGGGCGGCGGCGTCGACCTCGAGGATCCGCTCGAGCGGCTCGACGAGCAGCTCCGCGGGATCGATCTCTCGTCGGAGACGACGGCGCACCCCGTGCTGATCGACCTCGAGTACGGCTTCTACTCGCGCTGCGAGCCGCGCCGCGCGCGCACGCGCATCGGCTTCGTCCACCACGACGGCGCCGCGCTGCTCGAGGACCCCGACGCGCTCGACGAGGAGGTGAGCAGCGCGGCGAAGAAGGAGCTCTCGACCGGGCTGCGGCGGCGCCTGCCGGTGTACCGCGAGCTGCCCGACGCCGGCTCCCAGGCGGCGTGGTACACGCTCTCGCCCGACCACCAGGCCGCGATCGGCCCGCTCGCGGAGCTCCCCGGCGCCTTCGTCGTCGCGGGCTTCTCGGGCCACGGGTTCAAGCTCGCGCCGTCGGTCGGCCTGGGCGTCGCGCAGATGGTCGTCGGCCAGCCCGTCAGCGCGTTCGAGCCCGCGTTCTTCGCGCCCGACCGGTTCGCCGCGGGCGCGGTCGCCGGCGCCGACCGGCCCGCGCGCGCGTTCGGGCTCTGAGAGACCCTGCGATGGGCGGCACCACGAACGGGATCCGCTTCCGAACCACGCAGTGGGGAGTGGTGCGCGCCGCCGGGAGTCGCGATGTGCCCGAGGCGCGCGACGCGCTCGAGGAGCTGTGCGCGTCCTACTGGTACCCGCTCTACGCCTTCGTCCGCCGCCAGGGCCACCGTTCGGAGGACGCGCGGGACCTGACGCAGGGCTTCTTCGCGCGCTTCCTCGCCGGCGACCC
Organism: uncultured Planctomycetaceae bacterium; assembly: GCA_964528575.1. GTDB lineage: Bacteria > Planctomycetota > UBA1135 > UBA1135 > CAZGTQ01. The sequence goes on from CAZGTQ010000412.1 coordinate 25,767, forward strand.
GCTCGTGGGCCTCGACCCCGACCAGGGCCGCTTCCGCGCGTACCTCGTCGCGGCGATGCGCCACTTCCTGTCGAACGAGCGCGAGCGCGAGCAGGCGCTCAAGCGCGGCGGCGGCCGGCCGCTGCTCCCGCTCGAGCTCGACGACGCCGAGCGCCGCTACTCCGTCGAGCCCGCCGCCCGCACGGCGAGCCCCGAGCGCGAGTTCGAGCGAGCGTGGGCGCTGACGCTCCTGGGCCGCGTGCTCGAGCACCTGCGCGCGGAGCAGGCCGAGCGCGGCCGGGAGGCGATCTTCGAGCGCTTGGCGGGCTTCCTCGACGGCAGCGGCGCCGACGGCGACACGTGCGCGGCGGCGGCGGCGGAGCTGGGGCTGTCCGGCGTGGCGGTGCGGGTCGCGCTGCACCGGCTGCGCGCGCGCTTCGGCGAGCTCCTGCGGGAGGAGGTCGGTCGCACCGTCGGCCGTCCCGACGAGGTCGAGGACGAGCTGCGGTGCCTCGTCGAGGCGCTGGGGGGGTGAGCGGGCCGATCCCGGCGACCGGCCCAAAATCTCGCCGGAGTCGGGTAACACGGGGGCGCGCTTCCGTCTCCCCTGGGTGGAGACCCCGAAGGAGACGACGATGAGCCCCCGCACGTGCCCCCGCTGCCAGACGACCCTCGCGCACAGCGCCTCGAGCGGGCTGTGCCCGCGGTGCCTCCTGCAGCAGGAGCTCGACCGGCCGGGGCCGGAACGGCGGCCCGGCGAGCTCGAGGAGGAGCAGCGGCTGCAGGACGAGCTCGAGCGGCTCCTGCCCGGCATCGAGATCAAGGAGTCGCTCGGCCGCGGCGGCATGGGCGTCGTCTTCAAGGCGCGGCAGAAGAAGCTCGATCGCCTGGTCGCGCTCAAGGTGCTGCCGCCCCAGTTGTGCGAGGACCCCACGTTCCTCGAGCGCTTCGAGCGCGAGGCGCGTGCGCTCGCGCGGCTCAAGCACCCGAACATCGTGATGGTGTACGACTTCGGGCAGGCGGGCTCGCTCTGCTATCTGTTGATGGAGTACGTCGAGGGCGTGAACCTGCGCCAGCTCGCCGACCGCAAGAGCTTGCCGCCGCAGGACGCGCTCGCGATCGTCCCGCAGATCTGCGACGCGCTGCAGTACGCGCACGACCAGGGCGTCGTGCACCGCGACATCAAGCCCGAGAACATCCTGATGGACCTGTCGGGCCAGGTGAAGATCGCCGACTTCGGTCTGGCGAAGCTCTCGGGCGCAGGGGGCAAGTCGGGCTCGGTGTTCCTGACCGGCAGCCAGCAGGTCATGGGCACGTACCACTACATGGCGCCCGAGCAGATCGAGACGCCGCTCGACGTCGATCACCGCGCGGACATCTACTCGCTCGGCGTCGTGTTCTACGAGCTGCTCACGGGCTCGCTGCCGCAGGGCCGGTTCGATCCGCCGTCGAAGACCGCGGGCGTCGACCACCGGCTCGACGAGGTCGTGCTGCGCAGCCTCGAGCAGAAGCGCGAGCAGCGCTACCAGCGCGCGAGCGAGGTGCGCACGGATCTCGACACGATCCGCAACGGCGCGCCCCTCGCGCCGGCGCCGCTCGCGGCCGCCATGGCGGCGGGCGTCGGAGTCGGCGTCGCGCCGACGCTCGTCGGTGGCGCGAGCGCTCCGGCGGCTGCGGCGGCGGCCGCGGCTGCGGCCGTTTCGCACGGCGGCGCGACGCCGCGCCCGACGCAGCCGCGGGGCCCCGGCTTCGAGTGCCGCTTCTGCGGCGGCACGGAGGTCGGGCGGAGCGAGAAGACGCTCGGCACGGTCGGCTGGGTGATCTTCGCCGTGTTGATCGTCACGGTGCCGTTCCTGTGCTGGATCCCGTGGGTGATCGACGGGTTGAAAGTCGTCAAGGTCCGCTGCCGCACGTGCGGGTTGTCGGAGACGTTCGACATGTCGCCCGAAGGGCGCCGCGGGCAGGCGGCGGCGGCGATCGCGGAGCAGCAGGAGGCTGCGGCGAAGCGCGAGCGCAAGTCGCAGGCGAGGACGCGCGAGCGCCGGCGCGGCCGCGGCGGCATGCCGCAGGGCTTGTTGCGGCGCATCCGGTGGACGGCTTTCGCGCTCTGTCTGGCCGGCGTGGCGACGCTCGTGCTGCCCTGGGCCTGGGCGCAGATGCCGATGCCCGCGGGCGAGGGGAGCCTGCGTTACACCGTCAACGGCTACGAGAACCGCTTCGGCATCGCCGTCGGCGCGATCCACATGTTCGGCGCGATCGTGCTCCTGCTCACGAGCGGCGTGCGCGTCCGCATGTTCGACGGATGCCTCACGTTCCTCGTCGGCGGAGGCAGCGCGACCGTCGCGCTCGTCGGCATCGCGGAGTACGGCCACGAGGAGGCCGGCATCGTGCTCGCGTTGATCGTCTCGCTCCTGATCCTCCTCGCCGGCGTGGGCCAGCTCTTCCCGGTCCAGCGCGACCCGGACGAGGACGAGCACGGCGACGGAGAGCGAGCGACCCGCTACGCGGAGGCATGAACGGACGCGGCGCGCAGCTCCGACCGACGAGGCCGGCGAGCGCCGCTCTGCTCCTCGCGGCCGCGCTCCTCTCTTGCGGCGCGCGCGAGGAGCACCATGCCGCGGCGCCAGAGCCGAGCGGTCACGGCGTCAGCTTCTTCGAGTCGGAAAATCTCGTCGTCGAAGAGAGCTGGCTCGCTGTGGGCTCTTGGCTCTACCGCGGCGCCGACGTCTGGGTGAGGTCAGCCTCGCTCGAGAACGCGAGCGTGTCCGTCGTCGTGGAGCCCTGCGGCCAGGGTCACGTCGTGTACTCCGTGGCTTTCGTGTTCGAGAGGAACGGTGCGTTCGTCGGCGTGAAAGACGTCGAGCTGAGGCGGTGGACGCCCGGCGGCGTCTCGACCGTGCCCAGGTCGGAGCTGACCGGGAGCGTGCGGGGCCGGATCACGTACCAGGGCGCCGACCACCTCCTGCACTGCGAGTTCTACGTGTTCGGCGCGGACGAGCACGGCGAGCCGATGTGCGCGTCCGGGGCGTTCAGCACGCTCCTCCCTCCGCCGTGACCGGCGATCCGCGCGCGGCGTGACTCGAGTCGCGGAGCCGAGTAGACGAACGAGCGATGAAGGCGCACCGGATATCCCTTGTCGTGTGCCAGGCGCTCTGCCTGGTGTCCCTCGTCGCCGGCGCCGCGCTCGGGCGGTTCCTCGCGAGCGTCCAGCGCCCGCAGCTCCCGCCGCCGCAGCGCCTGCTGCTGAGCGCGGCGGTCGCGGACGAGGGCGGCCCCCCGGCGCGCTACCGGCGTGCGGACTGGGCGTCGGACGTCGACCTGACGCCGTTCGTCGGGGATCCGAGCGCGTGGATCGTGCGGCGGTACTGCTTCGAGGGGCCACCGTTCCCCGGGAGGTGTGCGCTCGAGCTCGGCGACTTCCGCGGCGAGCTCCATCCGTTGTTGTTCGCTCTGCTCGACGACCTCGCCGGACGCTGCGTGCTGCTCTGCTTCCAGGTCCCGGAGCCGAACGCGGCGTCCTCCGAGGTCATGCTCCTCGTCCAGGACGACGGCGCGCCGAGCCTCGTCGCGCATGCGCGCATCCCGTCCGTGCACTTGCCCGAACGGCCGCAGTCGCTGCGGGACGAGACCGTCGTGATGCCGAACCGCGTTCCGTTCTGGCTCGAGCACGAGCACGGCCAGGTCATCGACAGCTGGTTCTTCGGCGACGGTCCATTCCTGGGGCTGCACCAGATCGCGCCGTCGTCGTCGCCCGACGATTGGCCGGTGGAGGATCGCGAGACCGTGGCGGAGCAGATCGAGCGAGGCTGGCCCGACCCGCTCTGGTACGTGCGCTTGCTGCCGCGGCCTTGAAAGCGCGACGCCGATGCGTCCGTCAGTCTCGAGCGCGCAGGCGGCGAGCTCGCTCGGAGCAATCGTGGCGCATCTCCCGTGGGGCCAGGGCGCGGCCGCGCTACTTCAGCGCTTCGACGCTCGTGATGCGCACGCCGTAGCTGTCGCCGACGGTGACGATCTCGCCCTGGGCGACGACCTTGCCGTTGACGAGGATGTCCGCCGGCTCGTGGGCGCCGCGGTCGAGGTCGACGAGCGAGCCCGGGCGCACCGCGATCAGGTCGGCGAGCGACATGCGCGTGCGGCCGACCTCGACCGTCACGGTGACCGTGACGTCGAGCAGCTTGTCGATGCCCATCGCGCCGCCGGTGCCCGCGAGCTCGTCGAGCTCGCGGACCTGCGCAGCCACGCTCTCGGTCGCCCGGTCGATCGCCTGCTCCACGTTCTCTTCGCTCATCGTTCTTCCTCTTCGTCCTCCGGCGCCGGGCGCACCGACGCGATGCGCACGACGCGGCGACCCTTGCGCGCGCCGAGCTCGGCCGTCGCCACGGCGCGGCCGTCGACGCACAACTCGATCGGCGCGCCCGCCGGCGCCTCGAGCGGGATCACGTCGCCCGGATCGAGCGCGAGCAAGTCCGCTAGCCGCACCTCGACCGCGCCCAGGCTCGCGCTGACGACGACGTCGACCGCGCACAAGTGCTCGGGGAGCGCGGAGGCCGCCTCGCAGCTCGCGCCCGTCAGCCCCGGCGCACGGCTGACGCCCGGCATCCAGATCTCGAACGCGCTCGCGCCCTCCGGCCGCTCGTAGCCGATCTCGATCCTCAGCCGGTGCGCGTCGCCGCCGCGCGCGCCGTCGCGCCAAGAGCCGATGTCCGCCGGCTCGCCGATCGACGCGAACCGCTCGCAGCGCACGCCGAGCGCGTCCGCGACCGGGCGCACCACGCCGCCCAGCAGCTCGCACAGCATGCGCCGCTCCGTGCGCGACAGGCGCCGCTCGCTCGCGGAACCCGACGACGAGCCGAGCACGCGCTCGATGCACGTGACCGCCGTCGGCACGTCCCAGCGCACCCAGCCCGGCTGGCCGTCGACCTCGAACCGCGCCATCGCGAGCGGCGCGCGCGCCTGGGCCAACAGGCCCTCCGCCGACGTCTCGCTCGCGTCGACGAGCGCGAGCGGGTGCGACGCGCGCAACGTCGCCGTGAGATGCTTGTCGACGCCCGCGAGCGCGCGCGACACGAGCCGGCGCACCGTCGCGATGCCCTCCTGGTCGAGACGACGCGGCTGCCGGAAGTCGCGCTGCGCGACTTCCTTGCGGCGGCGGTCCTCGCCGACCATCGCGAGGATGGCTTCGACCTCTTCGGGCTGGACGTCGGTCACGGCGGGGGGGCTACTGGACGAGGAAGCTCTTCTTCAGGATGCGCCGCACGCGGCCGTGCGAGCCGATCTCGATCTCGCCGACGTACTCGGGCTCGAGCCGCGTGACGTCGAGCCACACGACGGCGCCATCCTCGTTCGGCACCTCGAGGTCGATCTCGTCGCCCTCGAACGTGACGATCGGACCCTCGTCGAGCCGCAACTGCTTCTGCACGGCATCGATGCGCAGGACGTGCTCGTCGTGCGCGCCGCGCAGCGTCGATTCGAAGATCGACTCGCCGCCGCGCAGCCCGGTCTGCGCGTCGCGCCCGGTCGGCGTCGTCGCGTCGCCGACGTGCACGGGGAACAGGAGCGGGTCGACCGCCTCGCGGATCTCCTCGAGGAACACGAGGCTCAGCGCGGGGTCGAGCACTTCGCTCGCGCGCTTGGTCGACGCGACGCCGAGCAGCGCGTCCTCGAGCAGCGCGTTGAAGTGCGAGTCCTCGATGCGCTTGGCGAGGTACGTCTCGTCGTACGCCATGAACTCGGCGACGAGCTCCATGACGAGGAAGCGCTTGTGGCCGTCGCCGTTCAGGTTGACCTGGAGCGCCTGGGCGGAGAGCGGCGCGACGAACGGCCCCCCGAAGTGACGGTCCTCTCGTTCGCCCGGCACCGCCATCACGGCGGTCAGATACGCGGTGGCGACGACCGAGAGGAAGCCGCCGCCGAGGATCAAGAGGCGCTTCTTGCGCGACGGCGCCTGCTCCTGGCCCTCGAGCTCGTCCTGCTCGTCGTCGTTGTTCTGTTCGTCGGCCATGGCCTCTCCTAGCGGTCGTCCTCCCGAGCGGTGCTCGGCGTGATCAAGCGGGCATCGACGCTGCGCGTCTGGACGTCGGGCTTGTGCGATTCGCGCACCCACGCGCGCGCTTCGACGCGCTGCGGCTTGAACCCGTGCACCTCGATCAAGTACGAGCGCACGGCGGCGGCGCGCGCGTACGCCAGCCAGTGCGGATCGGCGAGCGAGCCGGTTCCGCGGTCCGCGGCGTGGCCGTCGAGCGCGAGGATCTGGTCGCGCAGCGGCTGCAGCGTCGGCGCGAGCCGGTCGAGGTACGCGCGCGTTTCGTCGGTCAGCGCCGCGGAGCCGGGAGCGAACGTCGCGATCGCCGGTTGCTGGAGCTCGTCGTGCGGAAGGAGCGCGTCGAGCGCCTCGGCGCGCAGCAGCTCGAGGTCGACGGCGTCGTCGGGATCGGCGCGCCGCTCGGGGTCGTCCTCGGGCGGCAGGTCGAAGCGCTGGCGGATGCGGTGGGAGATGCGCAGCTTCGCCGAGTCGGACATGAGCCCGAGCAGACCGTGGCTCTCGAGCGCCATGACGAACGAGCCGATGCCCTGCGCCGTGAGGCCGACCTTCTGCTCCTCGGCCATCGACACGAGCAGGATGAAGAACGTCAGGATCAGCGTCATCATGTCGCCGAACGAGACCATCCACGCCGGCGTGCCGCCGCCGCCTTCCGACGAGTCGCTCATCGCTCCTCCTCGCGGAGTTGCAGCAGCTCGTAGTTGCGCGCGAGCGTCTTCGACAGCGACACGATGCGCACGTCGACGCGCCGGTTGCGTTGGCGGCCGAGGGGGTCGTCGTTCGTCGCGCGCGGTGCGTCGGCGCCGCGCGTCGCGATCTGGATCTGCTCCGCCGAGACGCCGGCGCGGGCGATCAGCTCCGCCGCCGTCTTCGCGCGGGCGAGTCCGAGCGCCTCCGCGCTCGGCCACGGCACGCCGACGCGGTCGTCGGTGTGGCCGGTGACGACGAGGCGGTAGGGATAGTGCTGCAGCGTGTCCGCGAGCTCCGCGAGGCAAGTGCGCAGCCCGTCGGACGGCGTGGCGGAGCCCGGCCGGAACGACGCGAGGTCGTCGAACGCGACGAGCAGCCCGTCGGCGATCGAGTTCAGGTCGATCGCGACGTGGTCCTCGCTCTCCTTCTGGCCCATCTCCTCGAGCGTGCCGACGAGCTCCTCGGGCGGGCGCGAGTGGCGCGTCCGCGAGCCCTCGAGCGGGTGGGACGAGGTCATCCAATCCGCGTCCGGCGCCTCGACGAAGCTGTCGCCCTGGAGCGACTGGAGCGCGCCGTCGTCCTCCATGAACAGCGACGGCAGCCGCAGGACGTGCTTCTTGTCCAGCGACGAGAACGTCAGCAGCAGGATGAAGAACGTGACGAGCAGCGAGATCATGTCGACGAACGTCGTGATCCACTCCGGAGCGCCCGCCGGTGCGCTCTCCTCGCTGCGCTTCTTCCCCTTGCGCGCCACGGTCACGCCTCGACGAGCTCGCGCGCGCTCGGCGCGAGGAAGCTCTTGAGCTTCTCCTTGATCAACTGCGGCTTCTCGCCCGACTGGATCGCGATGATCCCTTCGATCATCAGGTCGCGCAGCAGCGACTCTTCCTTCGCGCGCACGGCGAGCTTGCCCGACAGCGGGATGAACACCATGTTCGCGAGCATCGCGCCGTAGAGCGTCGTCAAGAGCGCCGTCGCCATGCCGCCGCCGATCTGCGACGGGTCCGACAGGTTCTTGAGCATCTGCACGAGCCCGACGAGCGTGCCGATCATGCCGAACGCGGGCGCGTAGGAGCCGACGGCGTCGAGGATGCTCTTGCCGCCCGCGTGCCGCTGCCGCTGCCACTCGGCCTCGAGCTCCATGATGTCGCGCACCGTCTCGGCCGAGAACCCGTCGATGACGAGCTGGATCCCCTTGCCGAAGAACGCGTCGTCGACCTCCTGCAGCCGTCCCTCGAGCGCGAGCAGTCCCTCCTTGCGGGCGAGGTTCGCGTAGTCGATGACCCGCTCGATCTCCTGCGCGGGCGTGTTCAGCTTGAACAGGTAGCTGCGCAGGATGACCTTCACGAGGTTCTTCACGTCGAACATCGTGAAGCTCATCAGCGTCACGCCGATCGACCCGCCCAGCACGAGGATGAGCGAGGGGACGTGGAAGAAGCTGACGATGCCGCCGGGCCCCGTCGCCATCGAGACGAGGACGAACGCGAAGCACAGCAGCGTGCCAAGGACGGTTGCGGGATCCATGGGGACTGCGGACCGCGCCGTGGGGACGGCGGGACGCCGCTTCCCCTATCGACCGCTTCGCGGGGGACCTTGATGGGCCCCGAGCGCCTTCGCGGCCGCTCAATCGCCCGTCAGACCGGCTTTGGCGTACGCCTCTTGGTACGTCCGCCAGCGGTCGGCCGGCAGCACCGCGAGCAGCTCGCCCGCCCGCTCGCGCCGCAGCGCGCGCAGCATGATCGCCGCCTCCTCGGGCTCGAAGAGCAGGAGCCGCGCCGCGAGCTCCTCGACGTCGCCCTCCTCGAAGAGCTTTCCGGTCTCGCGCAGCGCCGCCTTCTCGCGGGCGTCGCGCGCGGTCTCGCCCTCCTGGAGCGCCTCCTCGCGCAGAGCGAGCTGCCGCTCGAACGCGCGCAGCTCCTCCCAGCGCTGCTCGATGTCGCGCCGCATCTGCGCGATGCTCGCCACCTGTTCGTCCAACGTGCCCTGCCGCACGTCGGCGAGCCGCTCGCGGTCGACGAGCTCCGCCTCGCGCGCGTCGAGCACGCGCGCCCGCGCCTTGAACATCTCGGCGAGCTCGCGCAGCGCGGCCTCGCCGGGCTCGACGCTCTCGGCGTGCGCGGCCAGGAGCCCGACCTGCGACTCGATCAGCTCCGCGCGCGACTCGGCGGGCGTCGGACCGGGCGCCGAGGGAGCGCGCGGCTCGTTGCTCTCGTTCGCCAACGGCGCCTCGATCGGGAGCGGCTCGGGCGCTCCGAAGAGCGAGCCGACGAGCGGGACCTCGCTCATGTCCCGGTCCGACGACGCGATGGCGCCGATGAACGTCGCGGCGAACAGCGTCGCGGCGCCTGAGGACAGGAGCAGAATTTCGAGCTTGCGGTTCACGGGGGGACCGGGCCGCTAGGCGCGGCCTCGACGAATGTGATCGGACGCGGCGGGGCCGGGACCTGAAACCGATTCCCGCAGGGCGCGGTCGCGGCGCGCGGCGGCCTCGTCGGCGACGAGCGCCTCGGCGCGCCCGGCCTCGAGCTGGTGCCGCTCCCGGGCGCGCTCCTCGAGCCGCTCGAGCGCCGCCACGTCGCGCTCGCGCTCGCGCCACGCGTCGCGGAGCCGGTCGGCCTGTGCGCGGCGGGTCCGGGCGCGCTCGCGGGCGGAGCGCAGGCGCTCGGCGAGCGTGTCGAGCGTGCGCTCGGCGACGAGCGCCCGGGCCGCGCCTCCGCGCGGGTCGCGACGCGCGGCGACGAGCTCGCGCTGGGCGGCGCGCAGAGCCTCGGCGAGCGCGTCCGCCTGCTCCTCGCCCTCGCGCGCCTCGCGCTCGGCGCCCGCCCACGTGGCGCGGGCGAGCTCCTCCTGCACCTCGCGCACGCGCGCGAGCCGCTCGAGCCGGAACCGGAAGCGTTTCACGCGGCGACCTCCAGGAACACGCGCGCGAGCGCCTCGAGCGAGTCGTCGAGCGTCGAGCGCTCGTGGGAGTCCTGGCGCAGGAACGCCTCGATCGCGGGCATGCGGCGCAGCGCCGCGTCGAGCCGCGGGCTCGTGCCGGGCTTGTACGCGCCGATCTCGACGAGGTCGCGCGACTCGCGGTAGGTCGCGAGGTCGGTGCGCACGAGCTGCGCGAGCTGGCGATGCTCGGGGCCCGCGACCGAGTCCATGAGGCGCGAGAGGCTCGCGAGCACGTCGACGGCGGGGTAGTGGCCGCGTCGCGCGAGCTCGCGGTCGAGCAAGAGGTGTCCGTCGAGCAGTCCGCGCAGCGTGTCGGCGACGGGCTCGTTCGGGTCGTCCGCGTCGAGCAGCACGGTGAGGAGCCCCGTGATGCTGCCGGCCTCGGTGCGGCCCATGCGCTCGACGAGGCGCGGGACGGTGGCGAAGAAGCTCGGCGGGTAGCCGCGCACGGTCGGCGGTTCGCCCGCCGCGAGGCCGATCTCGCGCGCTGCCGCGGCGAAGCGCGTGATCGAGTCGAGCACGAGCAGCACGTTCGCGCCGCGGTCGCGGAAGCTCTCGGCGATCGTGACGGCGACGAACGGCGCGAGGTAGCGCTCGATCGGCGCGCGGTCGGACGTCGCGACGACGAGCACGCTCTTGGGCCGCCGATCGTCGCCGAGCACGTCCTCGAGGAACGCGCGCACCTCGCGGCCGCGCTCGCCGACGAGCGCGACGACGATCACGTCCGCGTCGGTCCCGCGCGTGATCTGGCCGAGCAGCGAGGACTTGCCGACGCCGGCGCCGGCGAAGATGCCGATTCGCTGTCCGCGGCCGAGCGTCGCGAGCGCGTCGATCGCGCGAACGCCGGTCTGGAACGGCTCGTCGATGCGTTTGCGCCCGAGCGGCGCGGGCGCGGCGCTGCGCACCCGGCGCACGTCGCGCGCGGCGGGCGGGCGACCGCCGTCGAGCGCGCCGCCGAAGCCGTCGAGCGTGCGCCCGAGCAGCGCGTCGCCGACGCCGACGGTGAACGGGCGGCCGAGCGCGGTGACGATCTGCTGCGGCGCGATGCCCTCGAGGTCGCCGTGCGGCATCAGCAGCGTGCGCGAGCCGCGGAAGCCGACGACCTCGGCGTCGACCGGGCCGCGCGCGCCGCGCTCGATCCGGCACAGCTCGCCCATCGCGGCGGGCACGCCCTCGGCCTCGACGACGAGGCCCGAGACGATGTCGACGCGGCCGCGGAACGAGGGCCGGGCGGCTTCGGCGACGTGCTGCAGAGCTCGCTCGAGGTCGATCACCGGCGCAGCTCCCCGAGCAGCCGCTCGCGGATCGCGTCGAGCGCGGCGTCGAGGTCGCGCACGACGAGCCCGTCCGGCGTCGTGACGTGCACGTGCCCGCGCGGCACGTCCTCGTCGGCCTCGACCTTCGTGGCCGCGCGGAACGAGCAGCTCTCGAGCGCGCTCGCGTCGGCGGGGTGCAGGTGCACGGTGCACGAGCCGCGGCCGACGCCGGACGCGGCGAGCGTCTCGCGCACCATCGCTTCGACGTCGTAGCGGCCGGCGTCGAGCTCGACGGCGAGGAGTTGGCGCGCGATCGCGGTCGCGAGCACGGCGACGGCGCGCGGCACCTCGTCGAGCGCCTCCTCGCGGGCGGCGTGGAGCGCGGCGGCGGCCTCGTCGAGCGCGCGTCCCAGCGTCGCGCGCACCGCGCGCTCGCCCTCGACGCGGCCCTCGATCCGGCCCTCGCGGCGCGCGTCGTCGAACGCCGCCGTCAATCCGCGCGCGCGCACGTCGGCGACCGAGTCGGCGACGCGCACGGCGCTCGGCTCGCGCTGCAGGGCGACTCGCTCAGGTGACAAGGTCCTCGCCTGCCCGCACCGGGCGGAACTCGCCCGCGTCCATGAGGGCGCGGACCGCTTGCATGATCTCTTCGCGCGACCCGTCGACTTCCGACATCGGCACCGGGCCCGCGAGCTCGCGTTCCTCGGCGACCCTCTCGCGCACGCGTGCGCTCAGGTTCGACAGCACGTTCGATTCGACGGCCTTGTTGCACGCCTTGAGCGCGATCGACAGCGTCTTCGTGTTCACCGAGCCGAGGATCTTCTGCATCGAGCGCTTGTCGACGCTCGCGAGATCGTCCCACGTGAACATGTGCTCGCGGATCTCCTGCGCGACCTCCGCGGACTCGGCGTCGAGCCCCTGCAGCACGATGCGCTCGATGTCCTCGCCCGTGCGGCTGAGCATCTCGGCGATCGTCTGGAGGCGGTGCGTCGAGTCGGCGAGCGCGCTCGTGCCGCCCTCGCCCGCGGCGCCGAGCTGGTCCTCGAGGTCCGTCGCGATCGCCCGCAGCGTCGCGTAGCCCGGCGGCGTCAGCTTGGTCATGCGGCGCACGACGTCGAGCGCGACCTCGGGGTCGTAGCACGCGAGGATGCCGGACGACGTCGCCGGCTCGAGGTGCGCGAGCACGACCGCAGCGACCGCGGGCGACTCGTTCTTCAGGACGCCGGCGATCGTCTCGACCGGGTACGCCTCGATGCGCTCGAACGGGTGCTCGAGGTTGCGGCGGCGCGCCATCTCCTCGAGGACGCTCGCGCCGCGTTCCTCGCCGAGCGAGGCCGCGAGCAGGCGCCCGAGCTCGTCCCCGCGCGCCGGTTGCACCGGGGCGGGGCCCGCCGCGGCTTCGACGAGGTCGCGGTAGAGCGACTGGACGCGATCGGCCGACGCGACCGACGGGTCGAGCGACGTCATCGCCTCCGCGACGTCGCCCAGCACGTCGTCGCGCAGATGGCGCAGCACCGACGCGGCGGCCTCGCGCTCGAGGCTGAGCAGGAAGACGGCGGCGCGCTGCGCCCCCGCGAGCTCCTTCGTGTCGTTCATCGGCCGGTCCCGACCTTCCTCGTGTCACGCGCCCACGCCGAGAGGATGCGGCCGACCTGCTCGGGCCGCTCGGACACGAGCTCGTCGACCTGACGGCGCAGGATCTCGTCCGGATCGAGCGGCTCTTCGGCCTCTTCGGCCGCCTCGTCCGCCGTCGCCGGCGTTTCCTCCGTCGCCTTCTTGCGCGCGCCGCGCAGCGTGCGCACGAGCAGGAACAGGAACGCCGCCGCGGCGAGGATCTCGACGCCGCGCTCGATCAGCTTCTGCACGACGTCGCTCTCGAGCCCGGTCGGCTCGGCGAGCGGCTTCGGCTCGGGCGTCTGGAACGCGATCTGCATCGACTCGAAGGAGTCGCGCGCGGGCACGAAGCCGACCGCTGCCTTCACGCTCATCGCGAGCGCGTCGAGCTTCTCGGCGGCGATGCTCTCGTCGAGGAAGAGCGAGACGGACAGACGCTCGAGCACCGGCGTCGTGCGCACCTGCGTGCGCTGCACCCGGTCGGCGATGTACGCCTTGCGCGTCGTCTCGTCCTTCGCCTCGGGCACGTCGACCGCGGCCGTCGCGACGCCGCCGCCGGCGCCCGCGCCGGAGACGCCCGCGTTGTCGACGCCGAAGCCGTCGGGCGCGAGGTTCGACGCCGTGCCGGCCGGGCCGCCGACGCTCGCGTCCGCCGTCACCGGCGTGCGCGAGCTCTGCTTCTCCTCGGACACGACGACGCGGCTCTCGGGATCGCTCGTCTCCGACGTCTCGGTGACGCGGTCGGTGTCCCAGCTCGACGTGACGGTCACGCGCGCCTTGCCCGCGCCGAGGATGCTGTCGAGCAGCTCGGTCGCGCGGTCGGAGAGCTCCATGTCGTGGCGGCGCTGCGTCTCGTGCCAGCCGGACGCGACGGCGGACGGATCGGTCCCGTCGCCGCCGTCGAACAGGCTGTTGCCGTCCTGGTCGGAGATCACGAGGTTCTCGGGCTCCACGCCGAGCCGGAAGCGCACGAGCTGCGCCACGGTACGCGCCTGGCCGGGCGAGAGGTCGCGGCCGTCGCGCAACGTGAGCGTCACCGATGCGGTGACCGGCGTCGTGCGGCGCACGAGCGAGCCGTCCTCGTGGTGCGTGCCGACGCGCGCCTTGACGACGAAGTCGAGCTCTTCGAGCAGCGCCTCGGTCTCCTGCCACTCGCGCTTGCGGATCGCCTGCTGGCGCTCGCCGGAGCTCATGAAGACCGTGCTGACGCCGCCGAGATCGGTCGTGATCCCGCCGGGGCTGTGCTCGAGCGCGCCCGCAGTGAAGATCGCGCTCAGCGCCTTCATGCGATCGCCGTGGTCGACCAGCACGAAGTACGGGCCGGGCGGCTGGCTGACCTGGAACGGGATGCCGGCCTCGGAGAGCGCCTTGAGCACGGCCGATCGCTCCTGGTCGTCGAGGTGCGACGCGACCTCGGTCCATTCCGGCTCGCTCACGACGAGAGCGGCGGCGCCGAGGACGCCGAGCGTCGCGAGCGCGATCGCGATCGCGGCGCCCTTGCCCGTCGCGCCGGCGGCGCGCACCTGGTCGAGCAGCTTGCGCAGTGTCTCGCTCATCAGACGTTCATCCGCATGACTTCGCGGTAGGCGTCGAGGAGCTTGTTGCGCACCTCGAGCGCGTACTTGAACGAGAGGTCGGCCTGCTTGATCCGCGCCGCCAGCTCGTGGAAGTCGTCGACGCGACCCGTCACGACGTCCTCCGGCAGGCTCTCCGCGCGCGCGACCTGCCCTCCGACCGCGTCGAGCCCTTGCTCGAGCGCGGCGACGAAGCGGCCGCGCTCCGTCTGCGCCGCGTCCGCGCCGCCGCCGATGCGGGCCGCGTCGTGCGTGGCGCTCGCGGCCTCGGCCTGCTTGCGCGCGGCGGCGAGGATCGCCTCGTGGGCGAGCGACCCGCCCTGGCTGCCGATGCGGTCGACCATGGTCCGCCCTCAGGACGCCTAGCGCGCGACCTCCAGCGCGCGCTCGGCCATCCGCTCGAACGCCTCCTTGACGGCGGCGTTCGCCTCGTACGCGCGCAGCGCCGTGATCAGGTCGGCCATCTCCCGCGTCGCGTTGACGTTCGGCAGCTCGACGAGGCCCTCCTCGTCTGCGTCCGGGTGGCTCGGGTCGTGGACGATCTGCATCGGCGAGGCGAGGTCGGGCACGACGCGCGCGGCGCGCACGCCCATGACGCGCTTCTCGCCGCTGCGCAGCTTCTCGACGAGCGGCTCGAACACGACGAGCCGGCGCCGGTACGGGCCGCCGTCGGGCGTGCTCGTCGTGCGCGCGTTCGCGATGTTCTGCGCGATCGTGTCGATGCGCACGCGCTCGGCCGCGAGGCCGGAGCTCGAGATGCGCATCCCCCGGAAAAGGTGGTCGATTCCGCTCATGACGACGTGCCGGCCCTACCGGCTCTCCTCGATGCTCGCGCGGATCAGCTCGAAACGGCCGCGCAGGATCGCGGTGTACGACTCGTACAGGAGCCGGTTCTCCCGCGCCGCGTTCAGCTCGAGCTCGAGATGGACGTTGTTGCCGTCGGGGCGCGGCGGGGTGAGCTCGTCGGTCGTGACGAGGGGCGCGACGTCCGCCGTCTCGCGTCCTTCGCGCATCCGCCCGCCGACGAGATCCTCGAAGCGCACGATCTCGCGGCGGTAGCCGGGCGTGTTCTGGTTCGCGACGTTGTTCGCGATGACGCGGCTGCGCAGCGCCGACGCTTCCAGCAGGCGCAGGAGCAGGTCGCCCCGTCCGATCTCGATGCCCATCCGCGCGCTCCTAGGCGACGAGCCCCATCTGGCGCCACAGCTTCATCTTGTTCGAGAGCGTGCGCGCGGTGACGCCGAGCCGCCGCGCGGCCTCGGTCTTGTTGCCGCCGGTGCAGTCGAGCGTCGCGAGGATCGCCTCGCGCTCGATGTCCGCCAAGCGGTGGTTGGCGAGCATCGCCGCGAAGTCGGCCAGGTTCGAGCGCTGATTGCGGCCCGCGACGACGCTGAACGCCGGCTTGCCGTCCGGGGCGTGGATCGCCGCGCCGAACGTCAGGTGCTCGGAGCGGATCGTGTCGCCCTGGAGCAGCACGACGGCGCGCTGGACGACGTTCTCGAGCTCGCGCACGTTGCCCGGCCACGACCACGTCATCAGCCGATCGCGCGCGTCCTGGCCGAACGTGGGCTCGGTGCGGCCGTTCTGGCGCGCGTAGTACGCCGCGAAGTGCTCCGCCAGCGGCAGCACGTCCTCGGTGCGCTCGCGCAGCGGCGCCAGCTCGATCGGCAGCACGTGCAGGCGGTAGTAGAGATCCTCGCGGAAGCGGCCGGCCGAC
The DNA here is from genome assembly GCA_964528575.1 of uncultured Planctomycetaceae bacterium. Taxonomy (GTDB): domain Bacteria; phylum Planctomycetota; class UBA1135; order UBA1135; genus CAZGTQ01. The sequence goes on from CAZGTQ010000412.1 coordinate 41,577, forward strand.
ACCTCGTCGGGCAGGCTGCGGTTCGTCGTCGCGACCACGCGCACGTCGACCCGCAGAGTCGTCGTTCCGCCGACGCGCTCGAACTCCTCCTCCTCGAGCACGCGCAGCAGCTTGGCCTGGACCGCGGGCGAGATCTCACCGATCTCGTCGAGCAGGAGCGTGCCCGCGTGCGCGAGCTCGAAGCGCCCTTCGCGGCTCTTGTGCGCGCCGGTGAACGCGCCGCGCTCATGGCCGAACAGCTCGGACTCGAGCAACTGCTCGGGCAGCGCCGCGCAGTTGACGCGGATGAACGGTCCCTCGCGGCGCGGGCTGTTCTGGTGGATGAAGTGCGCGATGCGCTCCTTGCCCGTCCCGCTCTCGCCCGTGATCAGCACCGTGCCCTTCGACGCGGAGATCCGGGACGCCGAGCGCAGCGTGTCGAGCATCGACTGGCTGCGTGCGATCAGCTCCGGCCCGCCCGCGGCGCCGACCTCCGAGCGCAGGTACTCGTTCTCCGCCTCGAGGCGCCGCGTGCGGTCGATCCGGCGGATCGTCAGCTCGAGCGTCTCGGGCGTGCACGGCTTGACGAGCAGGTCGACCGCGCCGTGCTTCATCGCGTCGACGGCGGCCTCGACCGTGCCGTGCGCCGTGATCAGGACCGACGGAAGACCGGGACACGCGCGCGCGAGCTCGCGGATGAACTCGATGCCGTCCATCTGCGGCATGCGCAGATCGGTGAACACCAGGTCGAAGTGCTTCGTCCGCGCACGCTCGAGCCCCTGGGCGCCGCCCGCGACCGCCTCGGTGTCGAAGCCGAGCGCCTTGACCGCCTCGCTCAAGAACTCGCGGGACAGGGGATCGTCGTCGACGATGAGTACACGTTGGATCGCCATAGGGTTGGCCAGGGCGGGGTTCGCCAGATCAGGTCTCGGATAGGAACGGGAAGCGGAGCGAGACGGTCGCCCCGCCGAGGGGGCCGCGCTCCGGATGGATGGTCACGGCGCCTCCGTGGAGCCGCGCGATCGCGTCGACGAGCGCGAGGCCCAGGCCGGTGCCCTCGGCGCGCGACGTGTAGAACGGGTCGAGCACGCGGCGCGCGAGCTCGGTCGGGATGCCGGGCCCGCCGTCGGAAACGGTGAGCACGAGGTCGTCGCTCTCGCGCCGCACCTGCACATCGACCGGACCGCCCTCGGGCTGAACCTGGGCGGCGTTCGCGACCAGGTTGCGCAGCGCCTGGCGGAGCTTCTGGCGGTCGCCGCGAAAGCGCGGCGCGTCGACGGACGTCGTCACGCGCCAGCGCGCATCGCTCGCGCCGCTCTCGTCCGCCGGAAGCGCCGCGCGCACCGCGTCGCGGGCGAGCTCGGCGGGATCGACGAGCTCGAGCGCGAGCTTCTCGGGCGCGGCGAGCGTCAGCATGCTGGCGACGATCGCGCTCGCCTCGTCCGCGCCCTCGACGATGCGCCGCGCCCAACGCCGCGCCTTGCCCTCGGGCAGCTCGCGCACGAGCAGCGCCGCAAAGCCCCCGACCGCGTGCAGCGGGTTGCGGATCTCGTGCGCGATCCCGCCGGCCATCGTGCCGAGCGCGCTCATCTTGTCGAGCGCGTGGATGCGCTCGAACAGCGCGGTGATCTCGGTGCGGTCGTCGAGGATCTCGACCGAGCCGGTCGGTCGGCCGTCGCAGTCGAGCACCGTCGCGTAGCGCGATCCGAGCACGAGCCGCGCGCCGTCGGGCCGCGTCAGCTCGCGCGGCTCGCCCCGCGCGTCCTCGCCCTCGAGCGCGGGGTGCTCCGTGCGCCCCGCGAGCTCCGTCGCCTCGCAGCCGAGGATCGCGAGCGCGGCGTCGTTCGCCGAGACGATGCGCCCGTGCGCGTCGCGCTCGACGACGCCGGTCGGCAGCGCCGAGAGCAGCGCCTCGAGATGGCGCTTGGTCGCGTCGAGCTCGCGCACCGTCTCGTCCAGCTCGCGTACCTTGTGCTCGAGCTCGGCGTTCGCGAGGCACAGCTCGTGCTCGACGCGCTCGGCGCGCTCGGCGAGACGCTCGTAGCTCCCGACGAGGCTCGCGCCGATGCGCGCGAGCTCGTGGACCGCGTCCTCGACTCCGAGCGCCTGCGTCACCGGCCGCCCTCCGCGCGCCGGAACTGGCGGCGCCAGGTCAGGAACTCGAGGTCCGTGCGCGCGCGGTCGACCTCGGTGCTCCCGCCGCCGACCTCGATCACGCGGCCGTAGAGCCGCGCGGCCTCGTCGAGCGTGCCGAGCTTCTCGTGGCAGCGCGCGAGCCAGTAGAGCGTCTGCGCCGAGCCCGCGATCGGCTCGAGCAGCGCGATGCCCTCGGCGTAGCGGCCCGCGCGGTAGCAGGCCTGCGCCTGGAGCAGCGGGTCGGCGGTGGTCGCGGTCGGCGCGGCCGCGCGCGGGGCGGGGCCTGCGCCTCGCGTCGGGTCGACGGCGTCGGCCGACCGCGGCGGGGGAGCGGAGGAGCGCGAGACCGCGCCCGCGCCCGCATCCGCGTCCGCTTGCGCGCGCCGCGCTGCGCTCGCCGCGCGCTCGCTCGAGCCCGGCGCCGGAGCGCCCGCCGGCGTCGCTCGCACGCGCGGCGTCGAGCCGGGACCGATGCCCGCGAGCAGCTCGCGCAGCGACGCATCGAGCCCGTGCGTGAACCCGCCGGAGCCCGGCGCTCCGTGCGCGCTGTCGTGCGCACCGCGCGTGGCCGCCGCGCCCGCGCCGGTCTCGAGCAGCTCGAACCGCAGCTCGAGCAGGCTCAGCTCGTCGCGCAAGCGGCCGAGCGTGCCGTCGCGCTCGCGCTCGTCGGCGAGCGGCGGCTCGGTCAGCGCGCGCACCGCCGCGACGGCGCCCGTGTCGCCCGCCGTGGCCCGTTGCTCGATGCCCGCGAGCACCTCGAGCGCGCGCACAGTCTCGTCGAGCGCGGCGCGCAGCGTGTCCGCCTCGCCGCCGCCCGTCGCGGCCGGCACGACGAAGAGCGCCGCGGCGAGCGTCGTGACGATCGGAGTGAAGCGCATCATCGGTACACGCCTCCGTACGCCTCGACGGCGTCGTCGAAGCGCTCGTGCTTCTCGTAGAGGCCCGCCGCGACGACATCGAGGCGACTGCGGTTCTCCGGGCGCTCGAGCGTCGGGCGCTTCGAGCGCAGGAGCTCGATCGCGGGCTCGAGCCCGGACACGTGCTCGAGGATCAGCGCGCGCACGCGGTACACGCGCGCCGTCGCGTCGTCGTCGAGCTGGTCGCGCTGCGCGAAGAGGCTCTCGAGCGCGCGCGCGGCCTCGTCGAAGCGATCCTCCTCGACGCAGCGCTCGGCGTGCCGCAGCCGCTGGAGCGGGTCGAGCGCGCTGGGCGCCATGTCGCCGAGCATGCCGAGCCGGCGCTTCGCCTCGGTCGTGAACGGCTCGAGTCGCTCGCCGAGCTCCCACGCCCGCGCCTGCTCGGCGAGCATGAGCACACGCACCTCGTCCTCGGCCTCGAGCGCGAGCCGCGCGGCGGCCTCGAGCGCCCGCGCGCGCTCCGTGCCGTCGACGCGGCGCGCGTAGATCAGCCAGCTCGTGCCCGCCTCGGCGAGCATGTCGAGCCCTTCGAACGCGCTCGCGCGCAGCGCGAACGAGTCGTCGCGCTGGTCGGTCCGCATCCCGCGCCGGTCGACCTCGTCGAGCACCGAGAGCGCCTCGACGTGCTCGCCGAGCCCGACCAGGGCGCGCGCGCGCTCGAACAGACGGTCGCGCGCCTCGGTGCGGTCGCGCGAGGGGTGCTCGTTGTCGGCGGCCGCGATCATGCTGAGCGCGAGCTGCCAGTCCTGCATCGCGTTCGTCGCGCGGATCATCCCCATCCACGCGTCGCTCTGATGCTCGTGCGCGACGTCGAGGTTGGCGAGCTCCTTGAACTGCTCGCGCGCCTGCGCGTACAGACCCATGCGCTCGAGCGTCTGCGCCGTCGCGAGCATCGCGCGCGGCACGAGCGGCGACGTCCCGTAGCTCTCGAGCACGTGCTCGTAGTGGCCGAGCGCGGCGCCGAGGTTGCCGCGTCGCTCCTCGATGCGGCCCTGGCTCAGGCGCGCCTGCGCGCCGAGCGGGTGCGAGGGGAACGCGGCGCCCGCCTTCAGGTACGCGACGAGCGCGAGGTCGAGCAACTGCTCGGGCTCCTGCGCTTCGAGCGCGAACGGCGCGACGACGATCGCGTGCGTGCGCACCTCCGCGCGCAGCCCGACGCCGGCGAGCACGTACTCGAGCACCTGGGCCAGGCGGCGGTTCTCGAGGTCGACGGTGACGAAGGCCGCGCGAGTCGCCGCGTCGAACCCTTCGACGTCGAGCCCGAGCGCGCCTGCGAGCGCGCCGATCACGCGGTGCACGGGCGCGCTCTCGCAGCGCACGGTGCACCACCAGACGTCGTCGGAGCGCTCGACCGAGACGACGACGTCGTCGGGCGCTGCCGGCGCGAGCCGCCCGGCCGGTGCCGGGCGCGCGGCATCGTCGCGCGCGAGCACGCTCCAGAGCGGCGCCGCGAGCGCGGCCGCGCCGAGCACGACGAGCGCCTTCACGGTTGCGCCTCCCCGAGGCGGGCGAACGCCTCGTCGCGCATCGCGTCGGCGAGCAGGAACAGCGCGCGCGCCTCCGCGTCCTCGCGCACCTCGGGCGCGAGCCGGTCGGCGATCGACAGGAGCCCGTACAGCTTGCGGCGCGCCTCGGCGAAGTCGCCGCGCCCGAGGTCGTCCTCGACGCGCTCGAACGTGCGGTAATTCTCCGGATCGGCGTGCGCGACCGGCCCGGCGATGCTCTCGAGCGTCTCGAGCTGCAGCGACGTCTCGTTGCGGATCTCCTGCGTCGTCTCGATCACGCGCTCGCCGATCGCCGCCATCGAGCGCGCGAGGTCCTTGTTCGCGCTCCACGAGTAGAGAACGACCGCGGCGTTGAGCGCGGTCAGCGCGAAGATCGCGGCGACGCCGAAGCGGCCCAGCGAGCTCCTCCCCGCGACGACGACCGTCTGGCCGGCGAACCGCGCGCCGGGCGCGGTCTGGCCGGCCTGACCGGGCGGGGACGCAGCCTGCGCTCCCGCTCCGGCGAGCTCGGCCTCCTTCTCGGCGGCGGCGACCGCGGCCGGCAGATCCTCGGGCAGGTCCTCGAGCGCGGAGAGCAGCTCGTCGAGATCGATGTCCGAGCCCTCGGCGGCGCGCGCCGCGACGTACTCGTCGAAGTCGAAGAGGTCCTCGTCCTCGTCGAACTCGCCCTCGCGGAACGGCGCCGCGGGCGAGCGGTGCACGCCCGGCGTCGCTTGCGCCTGCGCCCCTTCCAGCTCCCGCTCCGCGTTCTCGTCGCTCACGCTCAACTCCAGAGGGCGGTCTGAGCGGTCTGGGCGGACGTGCGAACCGCGAGCATGCGGCCGATGCAGACCGCGAGCGCGGGCGAGATGCCGAACAGGTCGGCGCTCTGGCCCGTGCACGCGGCGTGCAGCACGCGGCGGGTGGTCTCGGGGTCGAGGAAGTCGCGGTCGGACAGGTCGATCCCGGTGTCCTCGTCGAACAGGACGGGCGGGAACTCGAACGTGAGCACGATCTCGGAGCCGCGCGGGCGCCGCTCGAAGCGCAGATCCTCGGCGAGCGCGGCCGCGCGCGCGAGGCCGCCGCAGCGGTCCGCGCTCGGCGCTCCGCCGGGCAGCGCCGCGGCCGTGCTCTCGAGCTGCGCCGCGACCGCGTCGAAGCCGCGGCCGTCGTCGGCGATCGCGACGACGAGGCGCTCGCCGTCCGCGTCGACCGTCACGCGCAGCGGTCCGGGCTCGCCGGCGGCGTACCCGTGGCGGCACGCGTTGTCGAGGATCTCGGCGCAGGCGGACGCGATGCGCGCGCGGCCGGTCGGGCCGACGCCGGCGCGCAGCGCGAAGGCGGCGACGTCGCGCACGGCGCGCGCGGTGCCGTCCCCGTCGGCGGAGTACGCGCGCTCGAAGCGCAGCAGCGAGTCGCGCGCCGGCGCGGCGGCCGGGCCCGGCGCCTCCTCGACGCGCGCGACGATCTCGTCGAGCGCGAACGGGACCGGCACGAGGTCCGCGGCACCCAGGCGCATCGCGCGGCGGCAGTCGGCGAGGCTCGGCATCGCGGTGAGCAGGACGGCGTGCGGGCGCTCGCCGCGCTCGCGGTACGCGCCGAGCAGCTCGAGGCCCGAGGGGCCCGGCAGCTCGACGTCGCAGACGAGCGCTTCGGGCGCGCGCAAGGCGAGCGCCTCCGCCGCGTCGCGGGCGACGAGGACGTCGTGGCCGCGGCGGCGCAGCGCGTCGCCCAGCTCGGCGGCCAAGTCGGCGTCCGCGGCGACGACGAGCACGCGCAGCGTTCGCGCGGGCGCGTTCACGCGACACCTCGGGTGGCCGCAGGGACGTGGACGACGTAGCGCGTGTCGCCGCGCACGGAGCGGCGCACGTCGAGGCTGCCGCCCATGCGATCGACGTCGCGGCGCGCGAGCACGAGCGCGAGCGGGTCGGGCCGGCGGCGCGCCGCGCGCGCTCCCGGGCCGACGGGCGCGTGGCCGACGACGACGAACGCGGCGGTGTCATCGTCGCGCCGGGCCCCGCCGTCGTCCTCGTCGTCGTCGCGGGTGCGCACGAGCACGTCGCTCGCGCCGCGCGCGAACAGGTCGAGCGCGAGCCGCGCGACGCACAGGCTGAGCAGCGGGCCGTCGATCTCGAGCTCGTGGCACGCGTCGCAGGCGACCCAGACGCGGCCGCGGACGTCGGGCGGGAGCAGCTCGCGCGCTCCGCGGACGATCTCGCGCGTCCCGCACGCGAGCGGCATCGGCGGCCGCGGCGTCGCGAGGTCGACGAGCTCCTCGACGCTGTGCGAGAGCCGCACGACCTCGGCGAGGGCGCCGCGCAGGATCCGCCCGCGCGGGTCGCCGCCGTCGTACTCGGCGGCGAGTGACTCGATCGTCGCGCGCAGGGCGGCGAGCGGCGTTCCGACGAGCGACGTCAGCGCCGGGCCGAGCTGGGCGTTCGGTTCGGGGAGGAGGTCGCGGGGCAGCGTTTCGTCGACGCGCATGGCGGTGGGGAGGACCGCGGTGACGGAGCACGGGCGGTGCCAGGCGGTTTGTCGGACGAAACCGCTTCCGAGCTTGAAGGGACGGAGCGGTCGGACGGAGCTTTTTTCGCCCCGGGCGCCCCGGCGGGAACGCGCTTCCGCATCCCCCGCCGCGCGCGCCGTCGAGAATCACACCGGCTCGGCTCCCAGGTCGCTGCTGCGTCGCAGCTTGTTGTAGAGCGTCTGGCGGTCGATCCCGAGGACGCGCGCCGCGCGCGTGCGGTTGCCGCCGCTCTCGATCAGCACGCGGCGGATCAGCTCGCGCTCGACCGCGCGCAGCGAGCGGTCGCCGAGCGGCAGCGCATCGGCGGCGCCGGAGGGGACGTCCGCGCCGAAGAGCTCGGCGCCGAGCTCGAGCGACGCCGAGCGCGCGGCCGCGGCCGCGACCACCGCGACGAGCTCGCGGGCGTTGCCGGGCCAATCGCGGGCGGCGAGCCGCGCGGCCGCGTCCGGGTGCAGGCGGCGCCGCGGGCCGGGCTCGGCGTCGAGCAGCGCCTGGACGAGAGCTGCGACCTCCGCGCGCCGCTCGCGCAGGGGCGGGACGCGCACCGCGAGCACGTTGACGCGGTAGAGGAGATCTTCGGAGAACGCGCCCTCGGCCGCGCGCGCGGCGAGGTCGGCGGCGGTCGCGGCGACGACGCGCACGTCGAGCGCGCGCTCGGGGCCGGCGCCGCGGCGCGCGCGGCGCAGCTCGA
>CAZGTQ010000413.1:0-9361 GCA_964528575.1 uncultured Planctomycetaceae bacterium
AGCTCGTGCGCGCGGCGGGCGCGCCCGCGGACGCGCCGACGCGAACGGAGCTCGAGCGCGCGCTCGCGGGGCTCGACGCCGAGCAGCTCGCGAACGTCGCGCGACGCGAGGCGGGCGAGCCGGCGACGGTCGGCTTCGCGCTGCTCGCGAACGGCCGCTGGAGCACGCTCGAGCTGCGCGTCCCGCCGCCCGACGACGGCGGGCGCGGCCGGCGCGGCGAACGGCGCGCGAAGCGCTGGGCGTTCGCGCTCGAGCTCGAGTCGCTCGGACCGGTGCGCGTCGACCTGCTCCTGGGCGCGCGGGATCTCGCCGTGCGCATCCTGGTCGCGGACGAGCGGATCGCCGAGCGCGTGCGCGCCGACGTCGAGCGACTCGCGCAGCGACTCGGCGGTGGGACGCGACGCACGCGCATCGCCGTGGGCGTCGCGCCGCGCGCTGAGCTCACGCTCGAGACGGCCGAGACGGAGGCGCGGGCGCCGTTGGTGGACCGGGTCGCATGAGCGCGCCGCGCGACGACGTCGAGGCGCTCGCGTTGCGCTACGACCCCGAGCGCGGCGGGGCTCCGCGCGTCGTCGCCAAGGGGGTCGCGGAGGTCGCCGAGCGCATCCTCGCGCTCGCCCGCGAGAACGGCGTGCCGGTCCGCGAGGACCCCGACCTGCTCGCCTGCCTCGCGCAGATCGACGTCGGCGCGGAGATCCCCGAGGAGCTGTTCACGATCGTCGCGGAGCTGCTCGTCTACCTCTACGAGCTGGGCGAGCGCTGATCGGCTACGCTCATCGCATGGTTGCGCAGGGCGAGAGGATCTTGCTCGGACTGACGGTCGGCGATCCGGCGGGGATCGGGCCGGAGATCGTGCGGGCAGCGCTCGCGGACGCGTCCGTGCGCGCGGCGGCCGACTTGCTCGTGCTCGGGCCCGAGCGCGAGCGGCCGGCGGACGTGCCGCGCGCGGACGGGCCGGATGCGCCGAACGCGGCGCGCGTGGCCGGCTGCGCGTGGATCGACACCGGCGGCCCGGCGGCGCACGAGCTCGGCAGGCCGCAGGCCGAGTGCGGGCGCGCGGCGCTCGACGCGCTGCGCCGCGGCGCCGAGCTCGCGCGCGCGGGAGCGGTCGACGCGCTCGTCACCGCGCCCGTTTCGAAGGAGGCGTTGCACCTGGCGGGCGAGCGCGTCGAAGGGCAGACCGAGCTGCTCGCGCGCTGGGCCGGCACGCCGCGCGTGCAGATGCTCGCGGTCGCCGAGCCGCTGCGCGTGCTCCTGCTCACGCGCCACCTCCCGCTCGCCGAGGCCTTGCGCGCCGTGACGACCGAGCGCGTCGTCGACCATCTCGCGCTGCTCGACGAGGCGGTGCGCTCGCTCGGCGTCGACGCGCCGCGGCTCGCGCTCGCCGGCTTGAACCCGCACGCGGGCGAGAGCGGTCTGCTCGGGCGCGAGGACGGCGACGTGCTCGTGCCGGCGCTCGAGCGCGCGCGCGCCGCCGGGCTCGACGTCTCGGGACCCGTCTCGCCCGACGTCGTCTTCCGCCAGGGCTTCGAGGGCCGCTGGGACGGCGTGCTCGCGCTCTACCACGACCAGGCGTTCATCCCGATCAAGCTCGTCGCGCCGCGCACCGCGCTCACCGTGCTCGCGGGGCTGCCGTACCTGCGCGTGAGCCCCGCGCACGGCACTGCGTTCGACATCGCGGGCCGGGGCGTCGCGGACCCGTCGAACCTCGTCGAGGCGCTGCGGCGCGCAGCCGCGTGGGCGGCGCAGCGGCGCGCCAGCGCCGTGACGCCGGGCGCGAGCGCCGTGACGCCGGGCGCGTGACCTAGCGCGAGCGCGCGTCACGCTGCGCGCTGCCGCCGCGCGTCGAGCCACGCGAGCGCGGGCCGCGCGAGGAGCTCGCCGCACGCGGCGCAGAGGGCGCCGAAGAAGAGACCGGCGAGCACGTCGAGCGCCCAGTGGATCGCGAGCGCCATCACGCTCCACGCCGTGAGGGTCCAGACGATCCAGCCGACCGTTCGCTCGCCCAGCCCTGCGCGGCGCACGAGGAACCAGAGCGCGCTCGTCGTGCACGACACGTGCAGGCTCGGGAAGCAGTTGTCGAGCGCGCTGCCGGCGCGCAGGGCCGCAGTCAGGTCGGGCCACACGCTCTCCACCAGCGGTCGCGCGTCGACCAGGCCGCTCCACGCGACCTCCTGGACCGGGAAACCGAGGTAGAACGGCAGCGCGAGCACGTAGTTCGCGACGAAGGCGAGCATGTAGCCCGCGAGCCCCGCGGCGTCGCCCGCGCGCGCGAACGCGACCGCGCCGAACAGCAGGAACGCGACGTAGCCGGGGACGTAGACCCACGCGAGCAGGAGCTCGAGGGAGCGGGGCAGGCCGCGCTGGAAGCGCTCGACGAAGTCGCCCTCGAGCGCCCAGATCCGCGCGGTGAGGTCGTAGCCGAGCCACTCGGTCACGCTGTCGTCGGCCGCGCTCTGCACGAAGTTCCCGACGAGCACGGCGACCATCAGCGCGAGCACCGCGCGGCCCCCGCGGCGCCGGACGGCGTCGGCCAGGGCGCGGGCGAGGGTGCGGATCGCGCTCTCGCTGGGGCGGGCGAGCCGCAGGAGGAGCAGCAGGGTCAGGGGCGTCGCCGCGCCGTACAGCAGCCAGAGCGTCTTCATCGCGCGGCGAGGTCCCGCGCGGAGAGGCTCGCAGGCCCGCTCGCTCGGTTCAACTCGTGCGCCCCGGTTACCAACTTTGTCTGTATGCTTGGGGCAAGGATACCCCCCCTGGACCCCCCGGACGAGGCTCGCCGATGATCCGTCCCGGTCGACGGAAGATCGTTCTCTATCAGCCCCAGCAGGTCGACGAGAGCCTGGGGCACCCCTCGAGCAAGGACATGCTGCCGCTCGAGTCGCTCGCGGTGGCGTCTTGGCCCGATCACGACGGCTACGAGGTCGTGATCATCGACGGGAGCCTGCTGCCGCAGGAGGAAGCGCACCGGCGCGTCGTCGAGGCGTGCGAAGGCGCGCTGCTCTACGGGACCACGGGCATCCTCGGCTACATGGTCAAGGACGCGTTGCAGTGCACGCGCAGGGTGCACGCGGCGTACCCGAGCCTGAAGAAGGTGATCGGCGGCTGGTTCGCGAGCGTGCGGCCGGATCTGCAGCTCGAGACGGGGCTCTACGACGCGGTCGTCGTCGGCCAGGGCGAGCTGGCCTTCCGCGACCTGGTCCAGGCGGTCGCGTGCGGCGAGCCGCTCGACGACCTGCAGAGCCTGGTGCTGATGCGCGACGGCGAGATGGTGCACAACCCGAAGCACCCCGTCGTCGGCTGGGACAAGCTCCTGAACATGCCGTGGCACCTGATCGGGGACATCGAGCCCTACCGGCGCCAGCAGCTCCGCCCCGGCAGCGAGCGCGACATCCTGCGCATGCCCGCGCCGATGAGCCGGGAGCGCGGCGAGCCGTACTTCGGCATCACGTACTTCTCGAGCTTCGGCTGCCCCGAGCCGTGCACGTTCTGCTGCAGCCCGTTCGTGACCAACCGGCGCTGGAAGGCGATGCCGGCCGAACGGATGGTCGACGACCTCGCGCAGCTCAAGGAGCGGTGGAACTTCGACGTCGTGCGCTTCCACGACGCGAACTTCGGCGTGATGGAGAAGCGCGTGCGCGAGTTCTGCCAGGCGGTCGTCGACCGGGGGCTGCGCTTCCACTGGAACGCGTTCATCGAGACGCACTCGATCCTGCACTACAAGCCCGAGACGCTCGACCTCATGGCCGCCAGCGGGATGCACCTCGCCGAGATCGGCGCGGAGACCGGCGACGAGCAGTTCATGAAGACGAACATCGGCAAGCCGATCGCCGGCGACGACAACGTGCGGGCGACGAAGGAGATGTGGGATCGCGGCATCGAGTCGTCGGTCACGTACATCATCGGCTACCCGCACGAGGAGCCCACGAGCATGCTCGCCACGCTCGAGCAGGCGCGCCGTTGTCAGGTCGCCGCGCCCGGCTCGTCGCCGACGGTCTGGCCGTATCGGCCGATCCCGGGCACGAAGATGTGGGACGAGTCGCTCGAGCTGGGCTTCGAGCCGCCGTCCGAGCTCGAGGACTGGGGGAGCCTGGGCGAGTACCACCTGCACGAGACGTGGCCCGGCCGCATTCCGCCCGAGGTCGCGCGCGTCCGCAAGCTCCTCTGCCACTACCAGACGCTCGCCCGCGGCCTCGCGCGGGAGCGCGAGGGCCTGTGGGAGCGGCTGGCGCGTTGGCGCCTGCGGAGCGGCAACTACGCGCTGGGCACGCTCGAGGCGAAGCTCTTCGACGTCTACAGCCGCGCGACGAGGAAGATGTTCGGCCAGCAGGACGTCGCGCGCTCCTGGATCGATCCGGGCCACAAGACGGGCACCGGCGCGAACCACGCCGCGAAGAGCATCGACCAGGGCAACGTGATCTCGAGCTCGACGGCGGGATGAGGTCAGGGCTCGCCGTTCTCAGCGGCGAGCCACCTGCCCCGCGCTCACTCGCGCCACGCCTCGCTGTCGCGGCAGAGCGCCACGGTCTTCGGCATCTCGGGCACGTTCTGCGCCGACGCTGCTTCACCGACAGCATCGCGAGCCCCTGGAGCCTGCAGCGTCGGAACTCGCTCGGGCGCGACGGCGAGCGCCGCCCGAACGCCTTGCCGAGCAGTCGGCGTTCGGCATCGAGTCGCCATCAGAATCAAGCTGCCACCCCGAAGAGCGCGCCTACCCCGGCTGTCAACGCCATCGCCAACGCTCCCCAAAAGGTGACGCGTGAGGCGGCGACAATCATCGGCGCGCCACCTGCTTTGGCGGACAGCGAACCCAACAGTGCAAGAAACAACAGCGAACTGCCTGAGACAGCCCACATGAGCCAGGAGGCCGGGAACAAGACGACGACCAGTAGCGGGAGAGCCGCACCCATCGCGAACGTGCCGGCGGAGGCGAGGGAGGCCTGAACGGGCCGCGCGGTGAAAGTATCGGAGATGCCCAACTCATCGCGGGCATGTGCACCGAGCGCGTCATGCTGCATCAATTGGGTTGCGACGTTGGACGCGAGTGCCGCGTCCAGCCCGCGCTTCACGTAGATCTCCGCCAACTCTGCGTGCTCATGCTCAGCGTCGGTGGCGAGCTCTTGCCTTTCCCGGGCCAGATCGGCGCGCTCGGTATCGGCCTGCGAACTAACCGATACATACTCGCCCGCAGCCATCGACATGGCTCCCGCGACGAGGCCGGCGACCCCTGCGACCAAGATGCCCTGAGCATCCGCCCCCGCCGCGGCAACGCCCAGGACAAGACTCGCAGTGGATACAATTCCGTCGTTCGAGCCAAGAACAGCCGCGCGAAGCCAGCCGACCCGTTGCATTCGGTGTCTTTCGGTGTGCTTCATACGGCGTTCCTTGTAGCGGGATGGAACTGGCGATGCCGAACGCTCATCATCAGCGGGGGCGCGAAGTGCCGTCCGCTGCATGCACTTGTTCGGCGTCGGCCTCCTCCGTCCTGTACGTCCAGATCCGCCAGACCAAATAGGCTTGGTCGACGAGCATGCCATGAACCTCGAGCATGTCGCCAGCCTCGAGCTCGTTGGTCGGAAGGTTGTAGAGATAAGCACTGCCTATCGATTCACCCTTTTCGACGATCCAGACCAAAGGCGTCGCTCCGGGCACCGTGACCTGCGCGGTGAAGGTCATCTTCCGGCCGAGGAAGCCCCATGTGAAACCCTTGGACCGGAGGTGATGCGCCAACTCCTCAACAGTCACCGTCGGGGGCGACGTCGGGAACTCCGGGTCCTTCTCGACACCCGCACATCCGGCCAGCGCAACCAAGCCGAGACAGATCAGCAACTGGCGCTCCTTCCTCATACGACTCCTCCGTCGTCGGGACTTTGCTCATGGTCTTACCGAACGCCGCCCTGCCGCTCAGACCGGTCTCCAAGCTGGGCCGACGTCCTACCTCTCTCACTTCTTTGAACGCCTCGTGTTCGCCGAACGTTCAGCATCAGCGGCGGCGCGTGCTCCGCCTTGTACGTCCAGACCCACCAGACCGAAGGGGCTTGGTCGACGAGCATGCCATGAACCTCGAGCACCTCGCCAGCCTCGAGGTCGTTGGTCGGGAGGTTGTGGAGATGAGCGCTGCCTATCGATTCGATCCAGACTCTAGGCGTCGCTCCGGGCACTGTGATTTCGCGGTGAAGGTCACCTTCGGGCGGGCCGGGGATCGGGCGGGTCCGAGAGGCCGGCGAGCGGGGCGCCCGGCGGCCGCCTCACCGCCACGTCCACACGACCACGTCCCACTCCTCGCCGCCCTCGGCGCGATGGCTGTGCAAGAGCTCGAAGCCCACCCGCGCGTGGGCCCGCGACGAGCGCCCGTTGCGCCGCGCGATCTCGGTCGCGACGAGGTCGTAGCGGTCCTCGTAGCGTAGGCGCAGCTCGCGGTACAGGCCGTCGAGCACGCCGCGGCCACGCCAACCGACATCGACGCACACCTGTCCCATCACGAGCCAGCGGCGGTCGCCGAGGAGCTCGTCGAGCAGCGCGAACATCGGCGCGAGCAGCGGGATGCGCTCCGCGAACGAGCGGAGCATGACGAGCGCATAGCCGACGACGCGCTCCTCGCCGATCGCGACGACGTGCGGCGCCGCGTCGTTCATGTCGCGCAGCAGCGCGAGGTCGTGACGCACCGTGACGAAGCCCTCGCGCCGGGCGGCGCCGGGCGCGAGCACCTCCTCGAGGTTGCGCCGCTGCAACGCGAGGATCTGCTCGAGCTCGTCGTCCGAGCGCGCGAGGCGGTACGTCGGCGCGTCCATCGGGCGCCACGATACGCTGCCGAACCGCCTCGCGCGCCCGGCGGCTCCGTCCTGCTCGTAGCGCGCGTTGCTCACCAGTCGCTCGAGCTCGCGCGCGCGGAGCTCGACCCCGCGACCCGGTGACGCTGCGCGCCCGGGCGCGCCTCGCGCTCGGCGGAGCGCACGCGTGAGGCGGCCATCGAGCCGCGCAGTCTGCGAGGGCCTGCGTCTGCCCAACGCGTTGCCGTTCAGCCGCGGGCGATGCCGGTCGGCTGCAGCGGCTTGTCAGGCCCCGACGAGGGATGCCCGATCGCAACACCGAGCATCATCGCGGCCGCGATGATCAGAAGCACCAGTGCACCCCCATCCAACAGCGACAAGTCACCGTGCTTTGCAATGAGGAGGTCTGGCCTGACGGCCGAGACAGTCCGGAGACCCATCAGCCCGACCAGGGCGATCGCAGTCACGACACGGGTAGGCCGAGACTCGAGGCCGAGGCAAAGCGTCGCCCCGATGAGGAGGACGACTGCGCCACCGCCGGCGTAGGGCAGCTCCAGCCCGAGCATCGGAGGGCACGCCACGTAGCCCACGATGAGCAGAAACGAAACGAACACCGACGCGCCGCACGCGTCCATCCAGCGATCACGGGACGTCTCGACTGGAACGGCTGTGTTGGGATTCATGGACGACTCCATTTCTCGTTGGCCCAACGCTCCGGTTCAGCGGCGGGCCGCGCATTCTCGCTTGTCCACCCTACCAAACAACGGCTTTCGTCAGCGCGCTCGGATCATCAGCTCGGCGGGGTCCTTTTCCGCCACGGAGCGACCGAGGAGGCGCCGTCGTCGAATCGTGGCGCTCCGCGCGGAGCGCGCCGTTCGCGCGACGCTCACGCTTACGCGCCTACGAGCGGCGAGCGGCGCGAGGCCGTCGCTCGTCATCCGTCGCCCGACCCCGGCTCCTCCGAGAGGTGCTCGCGCTTCGCGTCGACCGTGCCCCAGCGCGCGGCATCCTCGAGCGCGGGGCGCTTCTTGCTGAGCACGGGCCACTGCGGCGCGAGACGCTCGTTCAGCGCGGCGTACTCCGCCCAGCGCTCGGGGAGCTCGTCGTCGGGGTAGATCGCCTCGACCGGGCACTCGGGCACGCACGCGCCGCAGTCGATGCACTCGTCGGGGTCGATCGCGAGGAAGTTCGCTCCCTCGTGGAAGCAGTCGACCGGGCACACCTCGACGCAGTCGGTGTGCTTGCACAGGACGCACGGTTCCGCGACGACGTGCGTCATCTCACGCTCCCTCCGCGCTCGGCACGATCGCGCGCGTCGTCTCCGCCTCGCTCTCGTACGACCAGCCCCGCCCGAGCCCGAGCGTGAACCAGGCGAGCGCGCCGACGCCCGAGAGGAACACCACGTCGCCGACGATGCGCAGCCAGCGCAGCGTCTCGAGCGCGGGGAGCTGCAGGAAGTCCGCGCTGCGGGCGTACCACAGGCCGTGCTCCACGCTCGCCCACGTCTGCGCGAGGCCGATCGGGAGCAGGCTGAGCAGGACCATGAGCGCGAGGCCGCCGTTCATCGCCCAGAACGAGAAGCGCAAGGCACCCTCGCGCCAGGGACGGTCAGCGCACAGCTTGCGCAGGATCATCAGCACGAGGCCGAGCGACAAAAGGCCATAGACGCCGAACAGCGCCGTGTGCGCGTGCACCGGCGTCGTGTTCAGCCCTTGCATGAAGTAGAGCGCGATCGGCGGGTTGATCAGGAAGCCGAACAGGCCCGCGCCGACGAGGTTCCAGAACGCGACGCCGACGAAGAAGCGGATCGGCCAGCGATAACGCTGCATCCACGGCGCGCGGCGCTCCATGCGCAGCGTCTCGAGGGCCTCGCGGCCGATCAGTACGAGCGGCACGACTTCCAGCGCGCTGAACGTCGCTCCGATCGCCGTGATCGAGACCGGCGTGCCGCTGAAGTAGAGGTGGTGGAACGTGCCGGGGATGCCGCCGAGCAGGAAGATCGTCGTCGCGGCGATGAACGCGCGCGTCGCGTTCCGCGCCCGCACGAGGCCGAGCTTCGTGAACAGGAACGCGAGCACGCCCGTCGCGAAGACCTCGAAGAAGCCCTCGACCCACAGGTGCACGACCCACCAGCGCCAGTACTCGGCGACCGACAGGTGCGAGCGCGCGCCGTAGAACAAGCCCGCGCCGTACAGCATCCCGATCATGACGACCGACGCGGTGAGCAGCGCGACGAGCCCGCGTTCGCCCCCGCGCCGTCGCAGCGCCGGAGCCAGCCCGCGCAGCATCAGCACGAGCCAGAGCACGAGCCCGCCGTACAGCGCGAGCTGCCACGCGCGCCCGAGGTCGACGTACTCGTAACCCTGGTGGCCGAGCCAGAAGCCCGCGTCGAGCCCGAAGAACTGCTTCACCGAGAGCCATTCGCCCGCGAGCGAGCCCACGACGACGAGCAGCAGCGCGCCGAACAGCACGTTGACGCCCAGGCGTTGGAAGCGCGGCTCGCGCCCGCCGATGAGCGGCGCGAGGAAGAGGCCCGCGGCGAGGAAGGCCGTCGCGATCCAGAAGACCGCCGTCTGGATGTGCCACGTGCGCGC
>CAZGTQ010000414.1:0-28448 GCA_964528575.1 uncultured Planctomycetaceae bacterium
CCGGGCTCGACGTGTACCGCCATCTCCGCGCGCTCGACGTCGAGCGCGTCGACTTCCTGCTCCCCGACGTCAGCCACGACAACAAGGCCGCGCGCTACGGACCGTGCGGCGCGACGCCCGTGGCCGACTACCTGATCCCGATCTTCGACGACTGGATCGACGAGGACGATCCCGCCGTCCACGTGCGCGTGTTCCGCGAGCTCCTCGGCCTGCTCCTCGGCGGCTCGGAGCGGCTCAGCGACGCGTTCGGCAACGACCCGATGAACTACGTCGTGGTCGAGACCGATGGAGCCGTCGAGGCGCTCGACGCGCTGCGCGTCTGCGACGCAGGACTGACGAGCAGCGGCATCAACCTGTGCCACGACGAGTTGGAGAGCTTCTACCGCTGCGCACCGGGCGTGCACCGGATGTACTTCGGCACGATTCCGCTCTGCGCGACCTGCCGGGCGTGTTCGGAGCTCGACGTGTGCGGCGGTGGCTATCTCCCGCACCGCTACGCCCGAGCGAACGGGTTCGACAACCCTTCGGTGTGGTGCGAGGACATCAAGAAGCTACTCGCGCACATGCGGTCGTACCTCGCTGCGGTCGGCGTCCTGTGACGTGCGGCGAGCGCTCCTTCTGCACTTCGCGGCGCCTGCGCTCGGCCGGCCGCTACCGCGCCGCGCCGGTTCCGCGGCGCAACACGTGGCGCGCGTTCGCAGCGAGGTCCCCGAAGGACTCGCGCTCGCCATCGAGCCACGTGACGACGACGTCCTCGGCCGCTTCCGCGTCGCCGAGGCCGAGGTGCACGCGCGGCTCGCTGCTCGCGAGGTAGCTGAAGGCCGTGCGCAGCGTGCGCGTCACCGTGCGGCCGCCGACGCGGGCCTGGACGAGCGCGCCGAGCGCGTCCGCTCCGCCGCGCTCGACCAACTGCAGCGACAGCCAGCGACGCTCGCCGCGCGCGAGGTTGCGCAGCAGGTGCGCCGGGCCGTCGCGGTTGACGACGAGCACGTCGATCGCGCCGTCGTCGTCGACGTCGCCGAACGCGGCGGCGCGGCTCGTGAAGGCGAGCTCGCGCGCGGTGCCGCCGCGGGGGAGCACCTCCTCGAAACGCGGGCCCGGGCTGCCGCGGAACACGAGGTTCGGCTCGGCGTACGGGTCGTCCGTGTAGGCGGTCGCCTTGCGCGCGACGCGGCCGTTCGCCAAGAACAGGTCGAGCCAGCCGTCGCAGTCGAAGTCGACCAGGCCGAGGCCGAAGCGCGTGAACGGCTTGCTCGTCGACGCGAGGCCCGCGGCCGGCGTGCGGTCGCGGAAGCGGCCGCCGTCGTTGCGGTAGAACGAGTCCGACTCGCGCGCGAGGTTGCACACGAACAGGTCCGCGTCCCCGTCGTCGTCGACGTCGGCGATCGCCACGCCCATGCCCGCCTTCGGCGTCCCGTCGCGATCGACCGCGCAGCCGGCGAGCAGCGCGACGTCCTCGAACGTGCCGTCGCCGCCGTTGCTCCACAGGAAGTTCGGCATGCCGTCGTTCGCGACGAACACGTCCGTGTCCCCGTCGTCGTCGAAGTCCGCGCAGCCGACGCCGAGCCCCGTCCCGACTTTCTCGACGCCGGCCTTGCGCGTCACGTCCTCGAACGTGCCGTCGCCGCGATTGCGGTAGAGCACGTCGATCGCCGGCGACTCGTACGTCAGCGGGCTGCAGTAATCCGCCGTGCCCATCGGGTTCTTGCACGGGAGCTCGTTGGTCGGCTCCCACGCGAGGTAGTTGCACACGTACAGGTCGAGCGCGCCGTCGCGGTCCATGTCGAAGAACGCCGCGCTCGTGCCCCAGCCGAGATTGCCCGTGCCGCTCGCCGCCGTCACGTCGTCGAAGCGCCCGCTCCCGTCGTTCGCGAGCAGCGCGTCCGGGCCGAGGTTCGTCACGTACAGGTCGACGTCCGCGTCGCCGTCGACGTCGCCGCACGCGACGCCCATGCCGTAGCCGCGGTGGCCCGCGCCGCTCGCGTCGGTCACGTCGCGGAACGCGCCCGTGCCGTCGTTCTCGAACAGCCGATTCGGCGGCTGCACGCCCTGCGGCGCGCCGATCGTTCCGCTCTGCACGAGGTACGCGTCGAGGTCGCCGTCGCCGTCCATGTCGAAGAGCGCCGCGCCGCCGCCCATGATCTCGGGCATGAGGTAGCTCTCGCCGTCGAAGCCCGACTCGTGCTCGAACGCGAGCCCGCGCGCGAGCGCGACCTCTTCGAACCACGGCTCCGGCGCGTCCGTTCCGCCGTCGCACGCGGCGAGGACCGCGAGCGCGAGAGCGAGCGCCGCACCGCGCGCGCTCATCCGCCGCCTCCGAGCGCGCGGAGCAGCTCCGCGACCTCGAGCACCGTCTCGTCGCCCGCATCGACGCGGGCCGCGCGCTCCAGCGTCTGCCCTGCGCGCGCGAGGTCGCCGCTCTCCGCCTGCACGCGCGCGAGCGACGCCCACGCACGCGCGGACGCCGGATGCTCGCCCGTCGCCAGCTCGAGCGTGCGCCGCGCGTCGTCGAGGCGGTCGAGCCCGCGCTGCACGCTCGCGAGCGCGAGCAGCGTCCCGAGGTCCTCGCGGCCCAGGCGCACCGCTTCCTCGAGCGCGCCCACGGCGCCGGCCGGATCGTTCGCGCGCAAGAGCACGCGCCCGAGCTGGTAGTGCGCGAGCGCGTGCCGCGGGTGCAGCGCGACCGCGCGGCGCGCGTGCGCCAGGGCGCGCTCCCCGTCGCCGAGGCGGTGGTAGGCGAGCGAGAGGTTGAGCTCGATGCGGTAGTGCTCGGGCAGCCGCGCGCGCGCCGCCTCGAGCATCTCGATCGCGCGCGCTTCCTGCGCGGTCTCGTTCCACGCGGCCGCGAGCATCCCCTGCAGCGTCACGTCGTCGGGGCGCTCGGCGTGCATGCGCTCGAGCTCGGCGACGACCTCGCGCGCGCGTCCGGCGCGGATGCGCTCCATCGCCGCGGCCATCGCGGCGTTGTAGCCGACGCGGTGCGCCTCGACCTCCAGCGTCCAGGCGTCGAGCCAGCGCGGCGCCGGCTCGCCCGCGCGCGCGAGCTCGACCTCGGCACGCCGCACGGCGTCGGGCGCTCCGCTCGCGAGCAGCGCGCGGCCGAGCAGGTGGCGCGCGTAGGCGTGGTCCGGCTCGCGCTCGAGCAGCGTCTCGAGCACGCCGATCGCGGCGGCCGGCCGCTCCGCCGCGAGCTCGATGCGCGCGAGCACGAGAGCGGCGTGCGGATCGTCCGGATCGATCGCGAGCGCCGCGTCCGCGTCGTCGCGCGCTTCGCCGAGCCGGTCGGCCTCGGTCAGCCACAGCGCGCGGCGCCAGCGGATCGGCGCGTAGTCCGGGGCGAGCTCGGCCGCCCGCGCCGACGCGGCGAGCGCCTCGCCCAGCGCGCCGCGGTCCATGCGCTCGGTCGCGAGCAGGTACCAGGCGCGCGCCCGCTGGGGGTCGAGCGCGACCGTCTGCTCGTAGGCGCGCTCGGCGAGGTCGTCGAGCGCGTGCGCGTCGTACACGAGCGCGAGCTCGTACCGCGCGTCGGCGTCCTCGGGTGCCGCGCGGATGCGCTCGAGGGCCTCGGCCGCGCGCTCGGCGACCGCCGGATCGACGCGGCCGGGGTCGGCGAGCTCGGGCGGGGGATCGACGCTCGAGCCCGGCGTGCACGCGACGAGCGCCAGCGCGGCCGCGAGCGCTGGTGTGCGGGGGCGCATGGGCGCGCGATTGTAGCGGCTGGGTCTCGCGCTACGATGCCGTGATGAAGCGGACGACGATCGTGCTCGCGCTCTGCGGGCTGGTGGCGTGTGGGACGGAACCGGCCAGCGGGCCGAGCTCCGGTGCGAACGAGGGCGTGAAGGCGCAGGAGCCGTCGGCGGCGGCGGATGCGCCGGACGACGAGCCGGAGCCGGCCGCCGGCGGCGCCGAGGATCCGGTCGCGGCGATGAACGCGGCGATCGCGGAGCTCGAGGCGCGCCCCGAGCGCGACGCCAAGAACGTCAAGGTGCAGCACATCCTGATCTCGTTCGGCGGCGCCGGTACGAGGGCGACGCGGCCGAAGAAGGAGGCGGAGGCGCTGGCGGCCGACGTCTACGCGCAGATCGTGGCCGGCGCCGACTTCGACGCGCTCGTGACGAAGCACACCGACGACTCTCCGCCCGGCATCTACGCGATGACGACCGGCGCGGCGAGCGGCGGCGTCCACGCGCGCACCGGCATGGTGCCCGCGTTCGGCAACGTCGGCTGGCGCCTCGACGTCGGCGAGATCGGCATCGCGCCGCACCACCCGACGAAGAGCCCCTACGGCTGGCACATCGTCAAGCGCCTCGAGTAGTACCGGGTCCAGTGCTCACCGTGCCGCGTCGATCGTGATCGTCAGCGGCTGCGCCCAGCGCTTCGCCTGCGGCGTGTAGTACAGGTACGCGCGCGACGCGGGCCCCGTCGTGACGCCCGGGATGCGCGCCAGACAGTCGAGCGACACCTCTTTCGTCTCGCCGGGCGCGAGGCCGCGCCAGTAGAGCGCGAGCTCGCGTCCGTCGAGCTCCCACAGCGCGAAGCGGCCCGCCTCCTGCAGGTCGTCGAGCACGTCGGTCGGCGCCTCGAGCCCCGCCGGCAGCCCGACGACGGCGAGCGTCATCGGTTGGCCCGCGTCCGTCCGATTCGTCACGCGCACGCGCAACGGGACCGTCTTGCCCTCCTCGACGCGCTGCGACGGTGTGCCGGCGCCGGACGACTCGACGCCGAGCGACGCCTCGATCGTCACCTTCGCCTCGGGATCGTCCGCCGGCTGGTCCGACGCGTAGCGCAGCTCGAACGCCCACGGGAAGTCGTTGTCGCCCGTGAGCTCGATCCGCACCTCGTTGTCGCCGGGCGCGAGGACGTCGGCGATCCCGTCGAACGAGAGCACGCCCTTCTCGTCGGCCTCGAAGCTGCGCTCGGCGACGAGCTCGCCACGCACGAGCACGCGCACCGTGCCGTCGTTCGCGAACGCGCGATTCGCCTGCGCGTGCGCCGTCAGCGCCTTGAGCGCCATGATCGTCGCCTGCGTCGTACCGAACGTGCCGCCGCGCCGGCGCGCGAGCACGAAATCGAGCGCCGCGTTCACGTACGCCTCGTCGTCTGAATCGGCGAGCCACGCGAGGACGGCGAAGCTCGTCGTCTCCACCGCGTAGTCCGCGCCGCCCGACGACGTGATGCTCGTCGTCGAGCCGACGAGACCGCCGTCCTGGCGCTGCATCGCCTTCAGCCGATCGCGCGCGGCGTCCGCCGCGTCCGCGCGCCCCGCTTGCGCGAGCGCGCACGCCGCGACCGCGACCTCGTACGCGTCGCCCGACCGAGCGCTGCGCGCCTGGACGCGCTCGAGCTCGGCCACCAGCGTCGCGGGATCGGTCCCGCTCGCGACGAGCGCGTACGTCACGTATGCGTCGATCACCGGCTGCGGCGCGCGGCCGAACGAGTGCGAGCGATCGCTCGGCTCGTAGCCGCCGTCGCCCTCTCGCCGCGCGAGCACCCACTCGCGCGTGCGTGCGACCATCGCGCGGTCGACGTCGTACACGCGCGCCATGTCGCAGAACTGCAGCAGGCCGTACGCCGTCAGCGCATCGTGCGCCGGGTCGGCGCCGAACCACTCGTAGCCGCGCCGGCCGCATTCGTAGCCGACCAGGCGCGCGTAGCCGCGCTCGAGCATCCCGCGCGAGCGGCGCGCGATCCCCGGCGCGTCGCTCGCTCCGGCCGCGTCGAGGTAGGCGAGCGCGAGCACGTTCGGATAGTTGGAGCTCGACGCCTGCTCGAAGCAGCCGCGCGGCTCGCGCAACAGGCCTTCCATGCCGCCCTGCAGCGTCGCGAGCGGCGAGGGATAGAGGTCGAGCTTCGCGGTCAGCGAGCCCGGCTCGTGCTCGCTCGGGAACGGAACGACGAACGTCACGCTCTCCGTGACGCGGCCCGCGCGCGCGAGGAAGTGCGGGAAGCCGCGCGGGGCCACGTCGATCACGTGGTCGACGCCGTCGGTCCAGGCGCCCGACGAGCCGGAAAGCCGCAGCCGCGCCAGGCGACCGTCGCGCGTGACCTCGAGCGGCACGAGCGTGCGTCCGCGGCCGTCGCGCAGCTCGACGCGGCGCGACGCGCTGCCCGCGATCTCGGCCGCGCCGCGCGCCGCCGCGTCGACCGTCGCCAGCGCGAGCGTGTCGTCCTCGGCGACCACGGCGACCGGCACGTCGATGCGGTCGCCGCGCGTGAGCTCGAGCGGGAGCTTCGGCTCGATGCGGAACGGGATGCGCGCCTCGAAGCGCGCCTCGCCCTGGCCGACGCGGCCGACGCCGTGCGCGTCGGCGTGCGCGGTCCACGTCGTCACGCTGTCGCTCGTCGAGAACCGCACCGTCGCGCGCCCGTCGTCGTCGGTGACGAGGCGGCCGTTCCAGTAGACGGTCTCGGTGAAGTCGGAGCGGTGCTCGCTCGACGAGCGACGGGGCTCGCGTTGGTGCGCGTACTCGCGCACCTGGACGAGACCGCGGTTGCTACGGCCGAGGCGGCGCCGAGCGGGGACCGACGTGCGCCCGTCCTCGCGCAGGTATCCGAGCATCCTCAGTTGCTCTCGGGCCTCTTCTCCCAAGGCCGCCACCGGCTCGCGGAGGCCCGACTGCGTGGCGAGGTTGCCGCTCTCCGGGCCCGTGTATCCCAGCGCGCTGAGGTGCGGAAGCACCTGCGGGTTGCGGACGGACTCGGGGGACATCGTGGACCCGAAGCCGTCGATACCGGACGTGTAGCCCGCGGCGGACAGCGACCGTTCGCTCGCCACCATGGCCGGCGCTTCCCCCATGAGCGAGTACTCGAACGGCATCGAGTCGGCGCCGCGGTAGTGCGCGATGCGCACCTCGAAGTAGGCGAAGCTCACGAGCAGCGTCACGACGAACGTCGGCACGCCGACGAGCAGCGCGGGCCCCGCGCCGAGCTTGCGCAGGACGCAGTGCAGAACGTACAGCAGACAGAAGAATCCAAGCGCGATCCCGCCGAGCACCGCCATGCCCGTCGCGAGCCGCGCGGATGCGCGCACGGCACGCTCCGCCGCGCGCATCTCGCTCACGCGCAGCTCCGCCTTGTCGACGACCGCGGGGACGAACGCGCGCCCCTCGCGGACGAGCGCGCGCCGCGCCTCGTCGCCGCGCGCGGCGACCAGCGGCTCGTCGCCGCGCGCGGCGATCAGCGGCTCGTCGCCGCGCTCGGCGATCAGCGCCTCCGGCTCGACCCACGCGAAGCGCCGCCAGCCGAGCGTGCCCAGCAAGAGGTCGACGTTGCGCCGCGCTTCCTCGCCCTCCGCGAAGAAGTCCCGCACGTCCTCGAGCTCGTCGACGTCGCCGGCGAGCAGCGCGCGGTCGGCGAGCCCGACGCGGTCTTCGCCGACCATCGCGCGCACCGCCGCGTCCGTCACGACGAGCCCGACGACCGCGGACACCGGCTCGCCCGACTCGTCGCGCGTGACGACGGTCACCTCCTGGCGCTCGCCCGGCGCGAGGACGTCGCGCGCCGTCTCGAGCGTCACGTCGATCGCGCGCGCCGGCGCGCGCTGCACGAGCCGCTCCGCGACCGGCCGCATCTCGGCGTCGAAGACGGTCACGCGCAGCACGCCGGCGACCTCGTCGGGAACCTCGACGCGCACGTCGTGTGCGCCGCTGCCCGAGAACGTGCTCTGGCCGACCTGGACGCCGCGGCGGAACGCGCCGACGAGCCAAGTCCCCTCGCCCGGCGCGTGCACGCGCAGGACGAGCGGCTCGCCCGCTGCGAAGCGATCGGTGCGCGCGCGCAGCGCGACGCCGCCGGCGAGCACGCGCGGCAGCTCGATCGGCGCGGCGCCCTCCTTCGGCTCGGGCTCGTCGAGCTCGACCCGATACGTCTCGCCGGCGCGCGGCGTGAACGCGAAGCGCGCGCGCCCCTGGTGCAGCGTCTCGAAGCCCGAGACGCGGCGCCCGGCGGAGTCGACGACGCTGCCGAGCGCGTCGAGCGGCCGGCCGAGCGCGTCGGACACTTGCGCGTAGACGCGCTGCTCGACGCCCGCGACGAGGTCCCCGCCCTCCGGGTAGAAATCCACCGTGACCTCGCCCGTCGGGACGACGAACGGCTCGATGCGGCTCTCGACGACGCCCCCGTCGGTGATGCGCGCGACGAAGCGGGCCTCGCCGCGCTCGACCTCGTGCGGCACGACGAACTCGAGCTTCGCGCGCCCGTGCTCATCGAGCAGCGTCGTCTGGCGCCACACGGTCTCGCCGTCGAGCACGAGGGTCGCGTCGACGCGCGCGCCCGCCGCCGCGCCGCCCTCGATGCGCGCGGCGATCACCTCGGCGCCGCCGACCGTGCCGGGCGCATACGTCTCGCGGTCGAGCTCGACCTGCGTGTCGAGCCGCGGCGGCTGGTACGCGCGCACGAGGAACGGCTCGCGCGCGAGCTCGATCTCGTGCTGCGCGTCGCGCAGCACGAGCGCGTAGCGCCCGCCGGCCGCGTGCGCTGGGATCGACCACTTCGTTGCGACCACTCCGTCCGCGGCGCGGTTGCGCATCGAGGCCACTTCCGCGCCCTTCGGGTCCTCGACTCGCAGGGTGCAGTCGGCGGCCCGCGGCTCGAGCCCGACGGGATCGAGGAGCACGGCGCGCAGGTAGGCGTCCTCGCCCGGCCGGTACGCAGGCTTGTCGGTCGAGAGGTGCGCGAGCGGCGCCGCGGCCTGCGGCTCGAGCGTGAGCGTCGCGCGTTCCTCTCCGTGGCGCGTCGTCGCGACGACGTCGACCGCGCGCACGCCGACGAGCCCACGCGGCAGATCGACGGAGACGCTGCCGTCGCTCTCGGCGCTACCCGACGCGAGCTCGTCGCCGCGCTCGTCGCGCACGGTCCACGCGACCGACGCCGGCTGCGGGTCGCCGTCGAGCGTGCGCGTCTCGACGGTGTAGCGCGCGCCCGCGCGGTCGGGCACGGTGGGCGGACCGCTGAGCACGAGGCGCAGCGTCTGGTCCTCGATCCGCTCGCGCTCGCGCACCGCGTTGCCCCACAGCGCGAGTGGGCCGAGCGTGACGACCGCGAACAGGATCAGCGCGGCGGCGCGCACGATCGGCCAGACGCGGCGGCGCGCGCGGCCGTCGCGCGCGGCTGCGCTCGCGCGGGCCGGCGGCGCGAGGCGCAGCTCGCCCGCTTCCTCGTGCGCCGCCTCCGCGAGCAGGCTCGCCGTCCGGGCGACCTCGGCGTACAGCGCGCGCAGCTCGGGATCGCGCGCGAGCCGCGCCTCGAGCGCGCTCGGGTCGGCGTGGCAGCCGAAGTGCAGCTCGAGCAGCTCTTGCCGCAGGTGCTCTCGTTCGCTCGCGTTCATCACGATTCGCTCCCGGCCTCGGGGGCCGTGTGCGGGGCCAGGCGGTGGCGCAGTTGGAGGAGCGCGGCGCGCATGCGCGTCTTCGCCGTGCCGACGGGGATGTCGAGCGAGTCCGCGATCGCGTCGAACGACAGGCCCGCCGACACGCGCAGGACGAAGACCTCCTTGAGCTTGTCCTCGAGGCGATGGATCGCTGCGCGCGCGGCGTCGAGCGCCTCGCGTCCCTCGAGCGTCGCGTGCGGCGACGGCCGGTCGGATTGGAGCTTCATCGAGTGCACGTCCTCCAGGGGGACGCTCGCGCCGCGGCGACGGCGCGCGCGGCGCAGGTCCTTGGCCAGGTTGAGTGTCACGACGAACACCCAGCCCACCGGTTCGCTCGGCATCCGCCCGCCCGCGCGCGCCTTCCACGTCCGCAAGAAGGCCTCTTGGAGCACCTCCTGGACGTCGGCGCCGCGTCCGAGCACGCCCCGCACCGCTCCCGCGAGCCCGTCGGCGTGCTCGCCGAAGAGCGCCGCGAGGTCGCAGCCGGACGCCGCCCCGTCGCAGGGCCGAGTGTCGTCGAGTTGGGCCACGTTCGTCGTGCGAGGGTGGAGACGTCGCACCATCGCCCCGGATTTGAACTGGCTGGGATTCGTGTGCACGCGGGGTGCGAGCCGAGCCCGGATCCGGGCGGCTCGGACGCGAAAGCCTCGCTTCGCGTCCGCGAGCACGGGGTGCGCGAGCGCCCGAGACGAGCTAGGTCCTTGTCCGAGCAGAGGTTAGGGTGCCGTCCGGAGGCCCCTTTGCACACGGAACGCAGCCAGATCTGGAGGCAGTTGCTGGCTCCGGTGTATCGCTCGCGGCGGTGGCTCGTCTTCGGCGGGTCGCTCGCCGGGCAGGCGGCGCTGGTTGGCGAGCTGCGGGCGCTCGGGGCCGAGCGTGCGTTCGTCGTGGCCAACGAGCGCGGCGTCGGGCCGGTGCCGGCGGACGAGGATGCGGAGTCGTTCCTGCTCGAGATGCGGGCGCGGGACGTCGTCGACGGGATCCGGCGGTTCGAGCGCGCGATGGGGGCGCTGCCGGATGCGGCGCGGGCGGCGATCGAGCGGTGGGACCCCGACCGCTCGGCGCGGGCGATCGCGCGGATCGTGCTCGACGACGTGCCCGAGGTCGCGGGGCGGCGGCGGTGGGCCGTGCGGCCGGCGAGCTGGCGCGCGCTCGAGGACAAGGTCGCGATCGACGCGTTCTGGGACGCGGCGGGGCTGCCGCGGCCGCCGTCGCACATCGTGGCCGCGCGGCTCGAGTCGCTGCGCGACGCGGCGGCGCGGCTCGACCGCGGCGAGGGGACGGTGTGGTCGGGCGACGCGCGCGACGGGTTGCACGGCGGCGCCGTCTACCAGCGCTGGGTGCGCAACGGCGCGCAGGCCGAGGAGGCGGCGCGATTTCTCGTGGCGAGCTGCACGCGCGCGCGCGTCGCGCCGTTCCTCGAAGGGATCCCGTGCAGCGTGCACGGAATCGTGCTCGACGACGCCGTCGCCGTCTTCCGGCCCGTGGAGATGGTCACGCTGCGACGCGCGGATGCGAGCTCCTTCGTGTACGGCGGGTTCGGGACCGTGTGGGATCCGCCGGCGCAGGACCGCGAGGCGATCCGCGCGTTCGGTCGGCGCACCGGCGAGGCGCTGCGCGAGCGGGTCGGCTACCGCGGCGCATTCACCGTCGACGGCGTGCTCTGCGCCGACGGATTCTTGCCGACCGAGCTCAACCCGCGCGTCGGCGGCGCGCTGCGGTTGCTCGAGGAGAGCGCGGGCGTCCCGCTCGCGCTGCTCTCGTTCGCGGTCCAGGAGCGCGTCCCCGCCGATTGGCGGCCGGCGGAGCTCGAGGAGCACGTCCTCGCGGCGGCCGATGCGCGACGCGCCGGCCTCGGGTTCGGCTTCGTCGAAGAACGCTACCCCGAAAGCGAGCACCCGCTCGTGCGCGACGGCGCCGGCTGGCGGCGCGCACACGACGACGAGGAGCGCGACGCGACGCTCGCCATCGCGCGCAACGACACCGGCGCGTTCGTGCGCTTCGCGCTCGCTCCCGCGGGGATACGCGCGGGCCGCTCGATCGCGCCCGACGTCGTCGCCGCGCTCGCGTACTGCGACCGCGCGGTCGGCACGCGCTTCGGCGCGCTCGAGCCGGCGCGCGCCGTGCGCTGATCCTGGAGCTTCCTCAACAGCGAGGAGGGCATCGGGCAGCAGACGCTGCGATCAAGGCGTGAACGTCAGCGGCACCGCGTTGCTCGCCGCCGTGAAGTCGTCGGTCGTCAACGAATAGGAGATCCAAGCGTGGTGCAGCGTCATCCCGGCGAGGTTCGGGCTGGCGCCCGCGGGCAGGGTGATGCTCGCGGCCGCGTTGCCGAGCGGATCGAGGAGCCCCAGGGTCGTGCCGAACGGCGGCAGGTTGGCGTTCGACAGGGTGAAGATCGAGTACGCGTCCGGTTGCAGCGGAACGGCGATTCCGGACAGCACCAGGCCGGGTGACGTGCCGCTCGCGCTGCCCGCGACGAAGTAGAGCTCGCCCGCGTGCTCCGCACCCGCGTTCAGCGCGAAGGACGTGACGCCTCCCAGCGCCAGCGAGTGCTCGACGCGGTCGGTCGTGAGCGGCGCCGCGCACGAGCCCGGAGCGGCGAGCAGCTCGAGCCGCACACGCCGGTTCAGCTCGAGCGCCAGAGGGAGATCGGCGTCGCCGTCGCCCGCGGCGACCCATGTGTCGAGCCCGCTGAAGGAGAGCTCGAAGCGGACCGTCGCGCTCCACGGACCCGTGAGCGGTCCGACCGCCATCCCGTCCGTGCAGCAGCTCATCCAGCTCCACGCTCCGGTCACCGTGCCGTTGGCCGGGTTGACGGTGTAGGCGTCCCCGGGATCGTCGCCCACGAGCAGGTCCGGCGCGACGGTGAAGTCGTCCACGTCGACGCGCACGCGCGCGGTGCCTCCGCTCCCGTCCGAGGGGCGGTCGTGCACGACGAACAGCACGAGTCCCTCGCTCGACTCGACCAAGAACAGGTTCGAGCGCCCGTCGATCAGCTCGATCAGCGCTCCGTTGTACGTCTCCTTCCACGGGTAGTCATACGCGTAGAGCGTCTCGGCGCTCGCTGCGCTCGCGAACGGATGCACCACTCCGAGCACGTTCAGGTCGAAGTCCGCGGCGCCGGGTGACGACTCCTGCGACACCCGCACGAGTCGACCGCACCCGCTCGGATCCGGACGCGTCAACGTCAGCGAGTCGACGGCGAAGTCGACCGTCCCGTCCGGATCGCTCGACGTGATGCGCATCGACACGGCGGGGCTCCCCGCCACCGCGTCCAACTGCGCGAGCTTGCCGACTCCATCGCCGGTGCCGGGATCCCCGGCGGCGATCAGCAGCGTGGTCGGCGGTCCGGCTGCGCCGAACAGCTCGATCAGCACCTCCTCGTTGTCGTCGACGTCGAACACGCGCATTGCGACCGAGAGCACCGGCGGATCGAAGAGCATCTCGATCGGCACCGGATCCTTGTGTCCACCCCCGACGGGGATCGCGTCCGCCATGCCGCCCTTGCCGACCAGCGGCTTGTCGCTCGAGAAGTCGTTCGTGCCGAATGCGACGGCCGGACCGCTCTCGTCCGCGACGATCGGCAGCAGCAGGTCGGGCCCGACGGGCACGAACGTGACTCCCAGCGTCACGTACTCGTCGTCGAGCGGGGTGCCCTCCGCGAGCCCCTCGAAGTCGAGCACGACCGACGCGAAGCCGCACGGCTGGCACTCGTCGGGGACCGAGTCGCGATCGCAATCGCCGCTGGTGCCGAGCGCCAGGTCGATCGCGTCGTCGATGCCGTTCTGGTTGCAGTCCTGGGGAGCGGGAGCCGCCGCGGGGGCGAGCGCGAGGAACAGGGGGAAGAGGTTCATGCTACTTCCTTGCGACGAGCCGCTCCGATTCGACTCGGGCACGCCCACAGCGGCGCGTCGAGACGTCGCAACTCCTGTGTCGATTGTAGCTTGCGGCGAGCGGGTTTAGGCTCTGGGCGTGTCCTCACCGCCGCTGACGCGCACCTCGACCGCGCTCCTGGCCGATCTGCGCGACCCGCACAACGCGGCGGCCTGGGGACACTACGTGGAGCGCTACCGGCCGCTGATCGTCGCGTACGCGCGGCGCGCGGGGCTCTCCGAGCACGACGCGGAGGACGCCGCGCAGGCCACCTTGCTCACCTTCTCGCACGGGTTGCGCGAGGACCGCTACGACCGCGAGCGCGGTCGCCTGCGCTCCTGGCTCTACGGCATCGCCGTGAACAAGGTGCGCGAAGCGCGGCGCGCGCGCCGCGAGCTCCAGGCCTGCGACACCGCGGCGCAAGCAGCGCTCGAGCTCGACGCGCCGGATCCGAACCAGGCGGCGTGGGACGCGGAATGGCACGCCGCGGTCGTGAGCCAGTGCCTGGCCGAGGTGAGCGCCGAAGTCGAGCCGAGCACGCTCCGCGCGTTCGAGCTGTGCGTGCGCGAGGGGCTCCCCGCCCAGCAGGTCGCGGACGCGCTCGGGATGACGCGGGACGCGGTCTACGCCGCGAAGCGTCGCGTGCTGCGCCGCATCCGAGAGCTCGTGCCCTTGATGGAAGACGTCTTCTGAGGACACGATTTCCGAGGCTTGCGCGTCCGATCCGCGCGCGCCGCGTCAACAGAGCTGCGTATGGTCCGCTGTCCCACCGAGAACGATCTCGAGCGCCTGGTCCACGGGGACCTCTCCGGCGCGGAGGCGACCGACCTCCAACGGCATGCCGAGACGTGCTCGACCTGCCGGCGCTGGCTCGAGGAGGCGGCGGCGGACGACGAGCTCGAGGTCGCGCTCGTGCACGCGCTCGGATCGGGCGGCGAGCGCTCGCCCGGCTCGCCGATGCAAGCGCCGGTAGGGGACGCGCTCCCCGTCGATCCGCCGCCGGGCCTCGCGCGCTACCGCATCCTGCGCAAGCTCGGCGCCGGCGGCATGGGCGTCGTCTGGGAGGCCGAGCAGAAGAGCCCGCGCCGGCGCGTTGCGCTCAAGATCCTGCGTCCCGGGCTCGTCTCGCCGCGCGCCGTCTCGCGTTTCGCGCACGAGGTCGAGACCCTCGCGCGGCTCGACCACCCCGGGATCGCGCGCATCCTCGAGGCCGACACGTTCGAGACGCACGGGGAGCGCCAGCCGTTCTTCGCGATGGAGCTCGTCGAGGGGGTCACGATCGACCGCTTCGCCGAGCCGCTCGACCAACGTGCGCGCCTCGAGCTCTTCGCGCTGGTGTGCGACGCCGTCGCCCACGCGCACGCGCGCGGTGTCCTGCACCGCGACATCAAGCCGTCCAACGTGCTCGTGACGCACGACGGCCGACCGGTCGTGGTCGACTTCGGCGTCGCCCGCGCGGCGGAGCTCGGCGGCGAGCGCGTCACGCGGACGGGCGAGCTCGTCGGCACCCTGGCCTACGCGAGCCCCGAGCAGCTACGCGGCGACGACGACGACGTCGACACGCGCTCCGACGTCTGGGGCCTGGGCGCCCTGCTCGTCACTCTGCTCACCGGCGAGCCGCCGTACGACCTCACCGGCCTCTCGGCCGCGCGCGCCGCCGAGCGCTTGGAAGGCGCTCGGCCGCTCGACCTCTCCGGCCACGTCTCCGGCGCTCTCTCGAGCGATCTCCAAGCGGTCGTGCGCACGGCCCTCGCGCCCGAGCCCGACGCGCGCTACTCGTCGGCTGCGGCGCTCGCCGACGACGTGCGCCGCGTCCTCGCCGGAGATCCGATCGCGGCGCGGCCGCCTCGGACGTGGCGCATCGTCACTCGCCTGGCGCGCCGCCACCGCGTCGCGAGCGCGGCGGCGATCGCGGCGCTGCTCGCCCTGCTGCTCGGCGCCGCGGTCGCGACCTGGCAGGCGCTGCGCGCGCGGCGCGCTGAGGCCGAGGCCAAGGTCGACGCGGCGCGCCACGAAGCTGTGAGCGGCTTCCTCGTCGGCCTGCTGCGCGCAACCGATCCGTTGAGCGGGATGCCGGCGGGGACGACCGTCCTCGAGCTCCTCGAGCGGGCCGAGCGCGAGCTCGCCGACGACCCGCCGCTCGACCCGAGCACCGAGGCCGAGCTGCGCCTCGCCGTCGGGCGCGCGCTCCGCTCGTTCGGCGCGTTCGAGCGCGCCGCGCCGCACCTCGAGCGCGCGCTCGCGCTCGCCGGCGGGAGCGCGTTCGCCGGCGACGCGCAGAGCGAGCTCGCCGCTCTGAGCTACGATTCCGGCGACTTCGCGGGCGCGTCGCGGTGGTTCGAAGCGGCGCTCGCGTCGTGGGAGGCCGGCGGCGCCGCGCCCGGGACGATCGCGGACGGTTGGACGCACCTGGGCGCCGCGCGCATCGAGCTGGGCGAGCCCGAAGCCGCTGCGGACGCGTTCGAGCGCGCGCGGGGGGTACGCGCGCGCTCCGGCCTCGCCGAGAGCGGTGCGACCGACGTCTTCGAGGCGCGCCTGCACCACGCGCGCGGCGAGCTCGTCGACGCGCGGGCGTGCGCCGAGCGCGCGCTCCATTCGCTCGCCGAGCGCGGTGCCGACGACGACTACCTCGCGGCGATCGCGCACGAGGTGCTCGCCAACGTCGCGGCGGTGGACGGCGATCGGGTCGGGGCGGAGGCGCACGCGCGTCGCACGATCGAGCTCACCGAGCTGCGCTTCGGGCCGGACAGCCCCAAGCTGGCGACCGAGCAGATCGACCTGGCCCACTTCCTGCGCGAAGCGGGGCGTAGCGCCGAAGCGCTCGCGCTCGCCGAGCGCGCGCTCTCGATCGAGCGGACGCAGCGCGCGCTCTACGCGGTGGTGCGCGCGGCGGCCGACGAGGGGCGGGAGGACCGCGCTCTCGAGTGCGCGCAGGAGGCCTGGTCGCTCGCGCGCTCGTCCCCGACGAAGAGCGGCGCGAACGCGGTCCTGTTCCTCGCGCGACGCTCGAAGGACTCCGACCCCGAGCGCGCCGAGCGAGCCTGCCGCTTCCTGGTCGAGGCGCTCCCGACCGGAGTCGACCCGACGAGCGTCGTGCGCGCGGGTCACCTGCTGGGCGGTCTGCTCGAGGCGCAGGGGGACAAGGACGGCGCGGTGCGCGCCTACCGCGCGACGCTCGCCGTGCCCGAAGCGCGCGCGCTCGACGTGGGCGCGCACGACCAGTCGCGCTTCTCCCTGGCGCGACTGCTGCGCCACGACGAGCCCGACGAGGCCGAGACGCTCCTCGGGGCGTTGCTCGACGACGGAACCGAGCCGTTCAGCGAGGCGATCGCGCGCTCCGACCTCGGCTGGATCCGGCTCGCCCGCGGCGACGCCGAAGCCGCTCGCGCGCTGTTCGCCCGCGCGCGCGATGGCTTCGAGTCGATCGACGGCGTGCACCCGGGCGTCGTGGCCTCGGCGCGCCGCAACCTCGCCACCGCGCTCGTCGAGCTGGATCGCCTCGACGAGGCGCGCCCGCACTTCGAGGCCGCGGCGGCCGTCCTCGGACCGGGCTTGGGCGCGCAGGGCCCGAACGCGGAGAGGATCCTCGACGCGTCGCGCCGGGCCGCCGAGTAGCGGCGCGCGAGCGAGCGCTCAGTCGAGCTCGATCAGGTCGCGCTTCTCGAGCCGCCGCAGGAGCTCGCGCGCGAACACGTCGTTCGCGACCGCGTTCGGGTGGTAGTCGTTCTCGAAGACGATCAGCTCCGCGACGTCGCGGCCCTCGAAGAACGGCGCCATGTCGAGGTAGGGCAGCTCCGTCTCCAGCGCAACGCGCGCGAACAGCTTGCCGCGGTTGACCGGGAACGGGTCGTCGCGGAAGCTCAAGTAGACGAGCAGGAGCGGGACGCGGTGCTCGTCGCGCCAGCGCCGGAAGCCCTCGAAGTGCAGGCGCACGTAGTCGACATCCGCCATCACCTCGCTCGCCCGCTTGCTCGCTTCGATGCGCTTCTCGCGCAGCGCGGCCGCGTCCTCCTCGTCGAGCTCCTCGGGACCGTCGCGTGCGTCCCACAGGCGCTGCGCCTCGTTCCACGCGTGCAGATGGAAGAACGCGGCCGTCGTGGGCGGCGGAACCCAGCGCGCGTCCGTGCCCCCGATCGGCGCCTGGCCGTCGTTCCAGCACAGGCCGACGACGACGAGGTCGGGCTCGAACGCCGGCACGCAGTGGCGCAGCATGCCCTCGTAGTCGCGCAGGCTGAAGCCGCCGACGCCGAAGTTGAGGCACTCGACGCGCCGGCCGGGGCGCGCGCTCGCGAGCATCCGCTCGAGCCGCGTGTGGAACACGTGCTCGTGCTCGACGCCCATGCCCTGGACGAACGAGTCGCCGACGAACGCGATGCGCAGCGTGTTCGGCGGCTTCTCCACCGTGCACTCGTCGTCGCGCATGCCGTGCGCGTTCGTGCGCACCTCGGCCATCTTGTAGCGCGTGACGATGCCCGGCCGCAGCAGGTAGCGGATCTCGTCGTACGGCGACGCGCGGAGCATGTCGTGGCTCATCACGTGCACCGTGTTCATCTTCTCGATCGAGAAGCCGTCCCACCCGTACACGCGGAATCGATAGACCGCCTCGATCAGCAGCCCGCACGCGACGAGGGTGCCCGCGGCGAGCCCGAGACGGACGGCGAGCGTGCGAGCCTTCACCCGCGCGATGGGACCATGACGTCGCTCTTACGTCAATCGAACGGGTAGCTCACGTACGAGCGCGACCACGGCTCCGGCACCGCGAGCACGTCCGCGTACCGCCGCGCCGGGTCGAAGAACAGCGCCCCGAGCTCGCCCTCGTCGAAGCCGAAGTCGACGGCGAACGGAGAGATGCCGCGGTCGCTGCCGAACGGGCCGCTGAAGCGGTCGGCCTCGTAGTAGCGCGGCACGTCGACGGAGACGCGCTCGTCCTCGTAGCGCACCGTCCCGTCGAGCAGGCCGCCCGCGCCGACGAGGGTTCCGTCGCGCACGCCCGGCCAGAGCTTCGCCACGGTCGACTCGAGCGCGTAGGGGATCGGCTCGTGCGCGACGTCGAACGCGAGGGGCTCGTGGACCGCTTCGCCCGGCCGCGCGGGCCGGTAGACGAGCCCGTGGCAGGCGAACGTCGCGTCGCAGCCGTCCGGCGCGAACGCGGCGCCGTCGCGCGGGGGGCCCATGCCGTAGATGCCGTGGCCCTGCGACTCGACGAAGACGGCGACGTGCGTGCCCGCGTCCCGCGCACAGCCGTCGTCGCCGACCGTCCAGAACGTGCCGCGCAGCTCCTCGTCGCCGTCGGCGAAACCGCCGTCCGGCCGAGCGTACGCCTCGCCCTCGAAGTGCGCCTGCGTGAAGAGCAGCACCGGCAGCCCGCTCTCCTTCGAAACGACGACCTGGAGGTTCTCGCCGTCGTTCTCGTGCGTGTCGTTCAGCCCGAGCCGCACGGGCGCCCAGTCGCGCGGGTGGAACAGGTGGTACGTCAGGAACCAGTGCGTCTCGGTCTCGAGCACGGCGTAGTACACCGTCGGCTCGAGCGCGTAGAACGGGAAGTCGTCCCAGTTGTCGTCGCCGCGCAGATCGCCGTCGAAGTCGACGCGCGCGGGCACGTCCTGGCGGCCGAGCGTCGGATGCGTCTCGTGCCAGATCCACGGGGCGTAGCGCCGCGCGAGCTCGACGTGCTCGTCGACGACGAGCGGGCGCTCCGTGCGCTTCGCGTCCTCGATGCGCAGCGTCGAGCGGCACGACAGGTTGAGCATGCCGAGCCAGCACGAGACGAGGATCGCGACGTACACCGGCGCGAGCCAACGGCGACGCGGTTCTCTCCGCTCGACTTCGCTCCCCACGGCGCGCAGCTTACAGCGGTTCGACGACGAAGAGCGCGGGGCCGCGGTGCAGCGCCCGCAGCGGGTCGTCGCTCGACGTGATGCGCCAGCCGGGGATCGAGATCGACGACGGGGCGCGCGGCAGGGAGATCACCGCGGTCCCGCTCGCGTCGGTGCGCGCGACGGGCTCACCGTCCGCGCGGATCTCGACTCCGGCCATGGCGGGCTCGGGTGGGGTCCACAGCGGCGGATCGCCCCCGATCGGCATGCCCTGGTAGTCGAGCACCGGCTGGGCGATCGTCGGCGCGGAAGCGCGCGTGCGCAGACGCAGGACGCCGGCCCAGCCGCGCTCGAGCGGCACGTCGAGCGTCGACCCGTCGGCCGGCAGGTCCGCGGGACCGCCGCGCGCCGGGCGGTAGCCGTCGGCGAGCAGCAGCCACGTGAAGCCTCCGCGCAGCGGCACGTCGAGCGTCACTGCCACTCCGAAGCTCCACTCCTCCTGCGGCTCCCACACGCTGTCGGTGCAGACGCTTGCGGTGAAGTCCCCGATCGGCTCGCCCGTCTGCGCGTCGACCGCCCGCAAGCGCACGGGCCGCGAGCCGCCGCACGCCGAGACCGTCAGCTCGAGATGGGAGAGCGGCGGCGTCACGATCTCGACGAGCGGCTCGAACGAGCCCGTCCGGACGGGAAGCGCGCTCAGCTCGTAATCGCCCGGCGGGAGGTTGCCGAAGGCGAACGCGCCGTCGGCGGCGGCGAGCGCGACGCACGGCTCGGAGTCGGGACGGTCG
This sequence comes from uncultured Planctomycetaceae bacterium, assembly GCA_964528575.1. Taxonomy (GTDB): domain Bacteria; phylum Planctomycetota; class UBA1135; order UBA1135; genus CAZGTQ01. The sequence goes on from CAZGTQ010000414.1 coordinate 19,848, forward strand.
AGCGGGCGCAGGCTCAGCGCGGCCGAAGGCGTGTCGCCGCTGTCGCAGAAGACGGAGCCCCACACGTCGCCGGCGACCCGGTCGAGCACGAGCGGTTCGAGCTCCGTCACGCCGGCGCCGAGCTCGAGCGCGAGCGACTTCGTCTGCGCGGGGAGCGCGAACGGCAGCGCGACGCCCACGTCGAGCCGGTAGCGGCCGGGCGCGCGGGCGTCGAAGACAAAGCCTCCCTCCTCGTCGGTGGTGGCGGACACCGTCTCCTCCTGGGCGTCGCCCGCGTCGAGCCGCGCCAGCGCGACGGCGACGCCCGAGAGCGGCTGTCCCTCGGAGCCGACGACGCTCCCCGCGAGCGCGGCCGCGACGGCCTCGGGCTCGACCGCGACGACGAGCGGATCGTCGGGCGTCGCGGTCGCAACGGCCGCCGCTCCGCGCCAGACGCCGTCGCGCGACGCGACCTCGATGCGGGGCTGGCGCAGCGTGCGGCCCGCGCCGGTGCTCTGCGGATAGCGGATCCACGGCAGCGGCTCGCCCGCCGCGAGCGGCTGCCAGCGCCACGCGCGCTCGTCGCCGGCCTCGTCGACGTAGACGAGCCGCGCGCGCCAACGCGCGGGGTCGATCGCGCCGGCGCCCTCGATGCGCAGCCGGAACGTCGGTGCCGCGCCCATGCGCACCGTCCAGTCGCAGCGCGAGCGGCCGGCGAGGTGCGCGTGCCGCGCGAGGACGTGCGGTGCGCCCGACCCCTGCGAGCGCGCCGTGACGCGGCCGGCGGGGAAGAGCTCGACGGACTCGAACCGGCCGTCCGCGTCCGTGACGATCTGCTCGGTCAGCCACTTCGACTCGTCGTCGCCGACGAGCCCGAGCAGCGCCGCGCGCAGGCGCAGCTCGAGGTCGGGGACCGGCTCTCCGTCGGCGTCGAGCACGCGTCCCGCGACGCGCGCCGCGCGGACGTCGCCGAAGGGCCGCGCCTCGACGTCGGGCTCCGCGGGCTCGGGCGCGACGACGGCGGCGCGTACCGGCTCCGGAGCCGGCGCCGGCTCCGGCTCGGGCGCGACGAGGCTCGTGCGATCGGCGCTCTCCCGCTCGCTCGCGCTCGCCGTCGTCGGAGCGATCGACGCGCGGCCGCTGCGCCCTTGGGTGCCCGTGGCGAGCAGCGCCGCGACCGCGCACGCGAGCGCGAACGCGGCGACGAGCGCCAGGGCGAGCAGCGTGCGCGGGCCGATCATCGACGGCTACAGCGAGGTGAAGGTCACAGTCTCGCGGTTGGTCAATTGCAGCGGCAGGTTCACCAGGGCTTGCAGGTGCGCGGAAGCGCCGACAAGCGCCGGATTGTTCGCGATCGGGTACGTGCGCACCGCCTCGCCGTTCGCGTCGAGCGCGCCGCCATCGAGGTACTGCAGCGTCGCCAGGTCGATCAGGATGACGCCGAACGACGTCGGGATCGATGCCGTCCCCGTGGACACGAACACGGTCCACGGGTTGGCGGGCGCGCCGGACACGGCGAGCGTGAGCGGCTTGCCGATCGCGGGCACCGTCGTGACCGACACGTGGCGCAAGACGTTCGAGTAGAGCCGGTTCTCGCGCAGGGCGCCGACGAGCAGGTCGAGGTCGCCGTCGCGGTCGAGGTCGGCGAGCGCGACCGAGAACGCTTGGTCGTCGGGGGTCTGCTCGAGGGCCGCGTTGTCGAGCGCGAACGCCGTCGGGTCGCGACGCAGGTAGCGCAAGCCGCTCCCGCCCGGCGTCCCGAGCAGCAGGTCGAGGTCGCCGTCGAGGTCGATGTCGCCGAACGCGGCGTCCACGCCCCAGCTCGGAAGGGGCGGAAGCTCGTTCGTCGCGTCGACGAACACGCCGCCGCCGAAGTTGCGCCAGAAGCGATCCTGCTCGCTCCCGGTGTTCACGAAGTACAGGTCGGCGAAGCCGTCGACGTCCACGTCGCCGACCGCGACGGCGACCGTCCTGTCGAGGATCGCCGGGACCTGCGCCGTCGCGTCGACGAAACCGGCGAGGCCGTCGTTGCGGTAGACGCGGTTCTGTGTCCCGAACGGGACGCCGCAGCCGAACGAGCACGCCTCGCCCGACGCGAGCACCGCGTCGAGGTCGCCGTCGAGGTCGACGTCCACGAGCTCGACGTCGGTCGTCTGCGTCGCGATCGGCGGGAGCAGCGCCGGCGCGTCCGTGAACGTCGCGCTGCCGTCGTTGAGCAGGAGCCGGTCGAGGCTCGGCGCGGTCGGGGAGCCCGAGCGGGCGATCAGCGCGTCGAGGTCGCCGTCGCCGTCGACGTCGCCCAGCGCGACGGCGCGCCCGGGGACGTTCGAGGGCGGCAGTCCGGCCGTCGCGTCGACGAAAACGCCGGTCCCGCCGTTGCGCCAGAGGAGCGCATGGACCTGCGAGAACGGCTGCGGGCTCGTGCCGACGAGGAACGCGTCGAGATCGCCGTCGCCGTCGAGGTCGGCGAGCGCGATGTCGGCGGCCGGGATGTTGCTCGTCGCCGGCAGGTTCGCCGACGCGTCCGCGAAGCCGCCCGCCCCGTCGCCCAGGAGGAGCCGCGCGGCGAGCGGGAACAAGTCGGCCTCGAGCACGTCCGCGTCGCCGTCGCCGTCGACGTCGCCGATCGCGAACGAGACCGTCGGACCGGAGCTCTCGAACACGGCGTGCGCGGGGTGCTTCGTCACGTCGACGAACGTCCCGGCGCCGTCGTTCTTGTACAGCCGGTTCTGCTCGAACGTCTCGTTCGCCAAGAACGCGTCGAGGTCGCCGTCGCCCTCGACGTCGAACAACGCGACCGCCCGCGACGAATCGGTCCGCGCCGGGAGCTGCGTCGCGCCGACGTCGACGAAGGCTGCGGTGCCGTCGTTGAGCACGAGCCGGCTCGGGTCGCCGTTCGAGCTCACGAAGAACAGGTCGACGTCGCCATCGCCGTCGACGTCGCCCGCGTCGACGTCGAAGGACGCGTCGGCGATCGGCGGGATCGCGGTCGCGAGCTGCACGAACGTGCCGCTCCCGTCGCCGGCGTACGCGCGGTTGAAGGTGTCGAGCGACGCGAGCGCGAAGTCCAGGTCGCCGTCTCCGTCGAGATCCGCGACCGCGATGCCGAAGGTGTTGGCCAGGGGCGCGGGGATCAATTGCGCGCTCACGTCGGTGAACGTCCCCGTCCCGTCGTTCGCGTACAGCCGGTTCGTGCCGAGGAGATCGAGGTCGTTGTCGCCGTCGACGTCGACGAGCTCCGCGTCGAGGATGGCGCTCTGGCCGAACGGGAACGGCGCGTTCGCGAAGTTGCCCGTGCCGTCGTTGACGAAGAGCCGATCGCTCTCCGTGCTCGACGAGTTGAACGTCATCGCGTCGATGTCGCCGTCGCCGTCGACGTCCCCGAGCGCGACGGCGACGGTCGAGTCGACGATCGCGGGCACCTGACCCGACGAGTCGACGAACGTCGCGTTGCCGAGGTTCTCGAAGAGCCGATTCGCGCTGAACGACGTGCCGATGAACAGGTCGAGGTCACCGTCGCCATCGACGTCGCCGAGCGCGAGGTCGCGCGCCTGGAACGACAGCGCGGGGACCTGCGACGCCGCGTCGACGAGCCCGTCGCCGTCGCCGAGCAACAGGTCGAGCGGCGCGTTCAGGTTCCCGACGACGACGTCGCCGAACCCGTCGCCGTTCAGGTCCGCGGTCGCGATCGACACGCTCGACCCGTGCTCGACCGGCACCGAACGGTGCAACTCGCGCAGCACGACGCTCTGCGCGAGGGCGGGGGACGCGAGGCAAACCGAGAGAACGAGGGAGCGGGCGCGCATGGGGCAGCTTTCGGATCGGAACGGGGCCGGTCTCGATCCTACGCGAACGGAGCCTTTCCCGCCTCAGCGTCCCTCGTCGCTGCGAGCACGCCGTCGAGCCGGATCGCGGCACCGGCGACCGGGCCGTCGTGCCCGAGGACGCCGAAGAGCTGCGCCCAGCCGCGCTCGAGCGGGGTAGCCGTACGCGCGCCCTCACGTCGATGTCCGCAGACTGCTTCCTCGGCCGGCGGCTGTGCGACGAGCGCGCGAGCGCGAGCGCTGCCGCGAGTCACTCGTTCGTCCGGTGGATCGAGCGTTCCTCGAATCGTTGCGCGCGGGTGCGAGCTGGATCCCACGCGAACTGCGCACTTCTCAACGCGGCTTCGAGAGCCACACCGGGCACCCGAGGTGTTTCCTCGAGTCCCGCTCGAGCGCCACGCTCAGCGTCTCGCTGTGGGGAGCGTGGGAGGGGTGGAGCACTTCGAGCCGCTCCGGCGCGTGCGCCGCCCTGACCAGCGCCCGCCCGTCCGCGTCCGTCGCCTCCGCGAGCACGCCGTCGAGCCGGATCTCGGCGCCGGCGACCGGCCCACCGTCGCAGCGGACGACGAGGAGCAGCGCCCAGCCGCGCTCGAGCGGAACGTCGGCGACCAGACGCGGCCGCTCGCCGCCGTCCTCGCGCGTGTCGAAGGCATCCTGATCGCCGTAGACGGCCGCGTAGCCGTCCGACGACAGGCGCCACTGAAAGCGCAAGTCCGCTGGGTGCTCCGCGACGATCGCTTCGCTCCGGTCGGTGCTCGCGCCCGTGCGGTGGCGCTCGTATAGCATGTCGAAGTCGAGGTCGCCGACCGGCTCGCCCGTTGCTGTCTCGCTCGCGCGCACGACGTAGTCCACGAGCGGCACGTCGTCGTGCCGGCGCAGCTCCAACCCTTCGGCCGGCGGGCGCACGACGAGCTCGGCCGGGTCCCACTCCCCGAAGCTGGAATCCACCTCGAGGCGATACTCGCCCGGGGGGACGTCCTCGATCGCGAAGCGGCCGATGATGTTCCCGGGACCGTCGACGGCCTCCGGATCGACGTGGAAGAAGCGGTACGGTAGCCCGGTCGTGATGAGCCTCATGCTCGTCGATCTGTGCAGCGGACGCGTTCCCAGCAGCACGCCCGCGATTCGACCGGCGATCGGCGTGGACGTGAGCGCGACATCGAGCCGTTGGGCCGATCCGGCCATGACGAGGAGCTCGCGGTGGTAGGGCTCGGAGCGCTCCTCGAGCACCGCCATCGCATAGGCTCCCGGTGGGAGGAAGTGCAGCGCAAAGGAGCCGTCTTTGGACGAGTACGTCCTCCATCGGTCGTTGTCGCCGGTCGCGGCCAGCGCGAAGTGTAGGCTCGCCTCGGCGATCGGATCTCCGTTCATGCGCCGAACGGTTCCGACGAGACTCGCGCTCGGGACCAGCTCGACCGCGAGCTCGCGCTCATGGCGGCCGATCTTCGCGTCGATCTGCGCGAGCCCGTACGCCGCGCCGTCGCGACGTGCAACGAGCAGTTGCCACGGCGGCCGGTCGCCGAGATCGGCGTCGACGGGTCGGAACCGCGCCCGCAACGCATCGCCGGAGGGGAGCACCTGGGCGAGCCGGTGCCAGTCGCGCTCGTCCACGTGACGGACGGACCCGTCGTCGACCAGCAACGCGCCGAGCTCGCCTGACTCGGGCGCACGGCCGAGGACGCGGAAGCGGTACGTCGGCCCGATCGCGATCGCGAGCTCGACCGGCGCCTGCCCGCCGCTGAAGTCGAGCCAGGCCGTCCCGAACGACTGCTCGCCGTCGCGCAGCTCGACTCGCACGCGCCCTGCGTCGAACGTCTCCCTCGTGGCGAAGCGACCCTCGCCGTCGGTGACGACCGTCTCGTTCGGTCCGGCGCCGCCGCGCAGCTCGAGCGTCATGTCCGGCACCGGCTCGCGCGTGAGCTCGTCGACGAGCGTGCCACGGATCGGCGCCTCCGCGAGGCGCCGAACGCGCAGGATCATCGGCTCCTCGCCCTGTGCCTGAGCCTCAGACACGAAGAACAGCCGATCGATGATCGCCCAGCCGCGGCGCGGATCGACGTCGACGTAGATGCCGGCCTCCCCGAACGGGAGGAATTGGAAAGCGCCGTTCGCGTCGCTCGTCGCCACCGCGAGCTCCTTCGCATCGCGCAGCATGCGCACGCGGAAGCCGGCGACGCCCGCGCCGGTCGCGCCGTCGACGACGCGTCCATGAGGTCCCGTCGCGTCGGCGCGCACGGGCGTCCGCGCGGGCTCGACCTCGGCGAGTGCGGCCGACTCCTGGACCGGCGGCGGAACGAGCTCAACGCGCGTCCTCGAGTCGGCCAGCGGCCCCGTCGGTCCGGGCGTGAACGCGTTCTCGATCGCGCTCCCGTAGCGCGACGCGACCCATGCGACCAGGCCGAGCGCGACGAGCGCGAGCGCTGCTACGAGCCGCTTCATCGTCTCCCTCCGCGCCGCATTCGAACGATGCTACACGAGGTTCACTCGAGCACCTCGCCGCGGACCGCGCGGCTCCCTCGTTCGCCCCGGCGGAGGTGCCGGCCGTGCGCTTGTCCGCGCGATGTGGGAGGGGGCTGCTTTCGGATCGGAACGGGGCCGGTCTCGATCCTACGCGAACGGAGCCCTTCCCGCCTCAGCGTCCCTCGAGCCACAGATCGCAACCGCCGTGGACCCACGAGCTCCAGATGAGCGCCTCGCTCAGAGTCGACTCGTACGGGACGTGCGCGGGATGGCGCACCTCGATCCGCTGCGGCTCGCGCTCCATGCGCACCAGCGCACGCCCCTCGGCGTCCGTCGTCGCTGCGAGCACGCCGTCGAGCCGGATCGCGGCACCCGCGACCGGGCCGTCGTGCCCGAGGACGCCGAAGAGCTGCGCCCAGCCGCGCTCGAGCGCAACCTCCGCGACGAGGCGCGGCCGCTCGCCGCCGCTCTCGCGCGTAGCGAACGCGCGGTGGTCGCCGAAAGCGCGGGCGTAGCCCTCGGCGGATGCGTACCAGGCGAATTCCTCGTTCTCCGGTCGCTGCGCGAGGACGATCTCGTTTCCGCGGGCGACGACCTCGGTGCCCTCGAGCGCGCGGAACACGCGCAGCGCCGCGTCGTGGAGCGGCGCGCCCGTCGCCGCGTCGATCGAGCGCACGACGAAGTCGACGTACGGCCCGCCGTCCAGGCGGCGCAAGGGCAGGAGATCGACCTCGACGCGCGTCGTCTCCCCCGCGACGACGAGCACGTCGCGCGACCACGGTTCCGAGCGAGCACTTGCGATGAGCGCCGGACCACGCCCGGTACGGTCGTTCACGGAGAGCACGTGGACCCCCGGCGGCACGAAGTGCAGCGCGAAGTTCCCATCGCTGTCGGCCGTCGTCGAGCGTGCGGGAGCGCCCGTCTCGCCGGCCGGTCGTAGCGCCACGTGGTAGCCGAAGACGTTCCGGTCGGGGCCGCGCACGACGCCGCGGACGGTTCCGCAGGGCGTCATCTCGATCAAGAGGACGCGCTCGTGGCGACCCACCGTCGCATCGACCCCGGCAAGTCCGAACGCCATGCCGTTGCGCCGCGCGACGAGCAATCGTCGGCCCCGCTCCGCCGGGTATGAGCGGCGCATGCGCGTCCGGTATGCGTCGCCGTCGGCGTGCACGGTTGCGGACTCGCGCGACCAGGCGTCGCCGACGTCGTCGTCGTGCACGATCAGCGCGCCCAACTCGCTCGGCTCAGGCGCGGCGCCCAGCACGCGGAAGCGGTACGTCGGTCCGATCTGGATCGCGAGCTCGACCGGCTCGTCGCCGCCGCCGAAGTCGAGCCGCTCCGTCCCGAAGTCCTGCTCGCCGTCGCGCAGCTCGACGAGCACGCGCCCCTCGTCGAACGCATCCTCGGTCGCGAAGCCGCCTGCGGCGTCGGTGACGACGGTCTCCGATACCCACGTCGTGCGCGAGCGCAGCTCGAGCGTCATGTCCGGCACCGGCTCGCGCGTGGCCACGTCGACGAGCGTGCCGCGGATCGGCGCCTGCGCGAGCCGCTGCACGCGCACGACGATCGGCGCCGCGCCGCGCGCATGCTCGTCGCCGACGCGGACGAGCCGATCGACGACCGCCCAGCCGCGCTGCGCCTCGACGTCGACGAGCACGCCGACGCCGTCGGTCGGCGGAAGCTGGAACACGCCGTTCGCGCCGCTCGTCGCCGTCGCGAGCTCCTTCGCAACGCGCAGCATGCGCACGCGGAAGCCGGCGACGCCCGCGCCGCTCGCGCCGTCGACGACGCGTCCATGCGGCCGCGACGCCGCTTCGGCGCGCACGGGCGTCCGCGCGGGCTCGACCGCGGCGACGGGGCTCGCCTCCGCGACGGGCGGCGGCGCGGCGAGCTGCGCGCGCTCGCTCGGCGTCTCGAGCGGCGCCGGCGGAGCCGGTGTCACGGCGCTCCCACCCGCGCCCCCGCCCCGCCACGCGAGCCACGCGACCAGGCCGAGCGCGACGAGCGCGACGAGCGCGAGCGTTGCCACGAGCCGTTGCATACGTCCGAATCACGAGCGTCCCCGCGAGCCACTGCGCGGGACAGGCGTCCGATCCTACGCGAGGTTCACTCGAGCAGCACGTCGCGGCGCCACGGGTCCTGGACCGGGATCGCGCGGAGCGCCGCGCGGTAGGGCGCGTGCGCGGGGTGCAGGACGTCGACGTGCTCGGGCTCCCGCTCCGCGCGGACGTGCGCCTGCCCGTGCTCGTCGGTCGTCGCGGCGAGCGCTCCCTCGAGCCGGATCTCGGCGCCGGCCACCGGGGCGCCGTCCGCTGAGGCGCGCACGAGGAACGGCTGC
>CAZGTQ010000415.1:0-11309 GCA_964528575.1 uncultured Planctomycetaceae bacterium
CGCGCGCGGCGGCCCGACGTGTCGCTCGGGCTCGGCGTACGTCGCGGTGCACGCGCTCGGCGACCCGATCCGGCGCTGGTCGGTCATGCCGCTCGGACCGACCGACGATCCGCGCTCGCCGTGGTTCGACGTCCAGACGCGTGCCTACGCGCGCCGCGAGCTCGCGCCGCGACCGTTCACCGACGCGGAGCTGCGGGCGGCCGAGGCGGCCGAGACGCATCTGGTCGTGGAGCGCTAGAGCGGCGGGAAATCGTTTCCTGGTCGAGCGCGGCGGCGCTCCGAGCAGCTTTGGGCGGTCCTGCTAGCATGGAAATCGCATCTTCCGTTCCCCGCTCGCACCGACTCCCCACAGAGGCTCGCGCTTCGTCGCAGGCCTTCCCGCCATGAAGGTTCGTGACCTGTTCCTCGCTCTCGCCCTCGTCGCTCCGCCCGCTGCCGCGCAGGACGTGCAGGTGGGTAGCGACCTCTACACGATCTCCGACGACGGCTCCTCGTCCGTCGACATGAGCATGGCGCCGCTGCCCGCGGGGACGTTCGGCCCCGCGTCGCTCGCGCTCACGTCCGTCGTGCCCGTGCGCGGCGTGACGATCGAGGGGACCGGGCTCGTCGGCGCGAGCCTCGTCCTCGAGCGGCGCGCGACCGCGGCGCTGCCCGCGTGTCCGAGCTTCACGAACGTGCCGGTCGAGCTGCGCGGGTTCCGCGCGCGCAGCATCGGCACCGTCGCGGTGCCGCTCTCCGGCGGCGGGACGTCGAAGTACACGCTGGAGATGACCCTGTCGTCGGTCGCGCCGCAGACGATCAGCACGATGTCGGTGTCGCGCTTCAAGCAGGCCGGCGGATCGTTCGGCGGGCTCAACCTGCTCCAGGGGACGTTCAGGCTGAAGTTCACCAAGGTCGCCGGACCGGGCTTCCCCAGCGTCGTCGTCGACCCGTTCGGACCGCACGTGTTCGGAGCGACGCAGCCGTGGGGCTACACCGACGGCGGGCTGGGCGTGCCGACGAGCCCGGGCGGCATGCTCGACCACGACGGCGACGGCGTCGCGGACAAGGCGTTCCCGCCGAGCTCGAACTTCTTCTCCGGCGTCGACTTCGTCGGCGGCACCTGCTCGGGCGGCGGGCTCCCGTTCCAGTTCCCCTTCGTGCTCACGAGCTCCGCCGTGGCGCTCTCGCTCGGCGCGCCGCAAGCCGCGCTCGCCGCCGACGCGACGACGGCGTCGGTCTCCGCCGGCGGCACGCAGAACCTGACGGTCGACGCGGGACCGCCCAACGCGGCCCTCGCGTACTTCGTGCTCGGCTCGGCGAGCGGGACGAGCCCGGGCCTGGTCGTCGACGGGACGCCGATCCCGCTCGTGCTGCCCGACCCGTACTTCAACGCGATGCTGTTCAACCCGAACACCGCCGGGTTCACGAACACGCTCGGCCTGCTCGACGGCCAGGGCCGCGCCGCGGCCTCGATCAACGCGCCGCCGGGCCTGAACCCGGGCTTCGTCGGCCTGTCGGTGAGCCACGCGTACGTCGTGCTGAACATCGCGGGCCTGGGCGGCGTCGTCTTCGCGAGCAATCCCGTGCAGCTCACGTTCGTGCCGTGACGCCGACGTCCGTGTGACGAGCACGCAGGCGGCCGCGCAAGGCGCCGCGCCGCTTTCGCAATACGGCACCACAAGACGCTACGATGCGCCGCGGACGCGGCCCTGACCCGTCTCCGCCCGTTGTTCCACAACCCCCTGGGCCTGTTCGCGCTGCTCGCGGTGCCCGCGGTGCTCGCGCTGCACCTGTTCCGGCGGCGCTTCCGCCCGCGCCCGGTCAGTGCGATCTTCCTTTGGCAGGCCGAGGACCGCACCTCGCTCGCGGGCCGCAAGCGCGAGCCGCTGCGCTCGAGCGCGTCGCTCTGGTGCGAGCTGTTCGCCGCGCTCGCGCTCTCGCTCGCGCTCGCCGGGCCGCGCGCGTGCGGCGCGGGCGAGGCGGACCACCTCGTCGTCGTGCTCGACGACTCGGCGTCGATGAGCGCCGTCGGCGCAGCCGAGAGCGCCGCCGTCGGAGCAGCCGAGAGCGCGGCGGCGCGCGCCCGGGCGCTCGTGCGCGAGCGCATGGACGCGCTCGCGGCTCGCTCGCGCGTCACGCTGATCGCGAGCGGGTCGCCGCCCGTGCTGCTCGCCGGCCCCGCGGCGTTCCCCGAGGAGGCGCAGGCCGCGCTCGACGCGTGGGACCCGAGCCGCGGGCGCCACGACCTGTCCCCCGCCGTCGCGCTCGGCCTGCAGCTCGCCGGCGACGGCTCGGTGCTGCTCGTCACCGATCGCCACGAGCCGGACCGCTACCCGCCCGAGGTCGCGCTCGCCGCGCTCGGGACGCCGCTGGACAACGTCGCGATCACGCACGCGGCGCGCGCGCGCGTGCGCGGCGACGAGCCCGGCGAGGTCGTCGAGCGCGTGTTCCTGACGGTGAGCGCGTTCACGACCGAACCCGTGCGCGCGCGCGTCGCGCTCGGCGCGCCGGGCGACCTGCTGCACGAGCGCGAGCTCGTGCTCGAGCCCGGCGGCCGCGAGCACCTCTCGTTCGAGCTGCCCGAGGGCGCTCCGACGATCGAGGCGCGCATCGAGGCCGACGCGCTCGTGATCGACGACCGCGCGACGCTCGCGCCGGTGCCGCCGCGCACCGTCGCGCTCTACTCGACGCTGCCGCCGTCGCTCGAGGCGTTCCTCGGCGTACGCTCCGGCGTCGACAGCCCCGGCCGCGTCGACCGCTGGCTCGCGATCGTGCCCGACAGCATCGACGCCGGCTCGCCCGATGCCGCGCACCTCGTGCTGTGCAGCGCGCCGCCGGCGGCCGCGGGCGCGGGTGGCCGCTCGCGCCCCTGGGCCCTCGCGCTCGAAGCGCAGGGCGCGGAGCGCGCCGACCTGATCGGGCCGTTCCTCGCCGAGCGGCGCCATCCGTTGCTCGAGGGCGTCACGCTGCAGGGGATCGTGTGGAGCGCGGAACCCGACCGCGCGCTGCCGGGCGCGCCGCTCGTCAGCGCGGGCGACCTCCCGCTGCTGACCGAGGAGCACGCCGGCGGGCGCACGCTCTGGCACGTGAACATCGATCCGCTGCGCTCGTCGCTGCAGCGCTCGCCCGAGTGGCCGATCCTGCTGGGCAACGCGGCCGAGGCGCGCCGGCGCGAGCTGCCGGGCCCCGAGAGCGCGAACGTCGCGGTCGGCGAGCGCTTCACCTACCGCGGCGACGGCGACACGACGTACGTGCTCGCGGGCGAGGGGACGGAGCGCGCGATCCGCGCGCGCGAGGCGCTCGTCATCGACGGCATCGCGCGCCCGGGCCGCTACGAGCTGCGCGCGAACGGCGAGCCGTTGTGCGCGATCGGCGTCAGCTTCTGCGACGCGGCGGAGTCGGACCTGCGCGTCCTCGGCGCGGGCGAGCGCGAGAGCAACCGCGCGTTCTCCGCGATCCGCTCCGGGCTCGGCCGCCTCGAGATGGCGCTCCTGCTCGCCGCGCTCGCGCTCGTCGTCCTCGACTGGATCGTCCTGGGCCGCGCGGCGCCCGTCGAGGCGTGACGCATGGGCTTCCTGCACCCCGAGCTCCTGATCCTGCTCGTGCCCGCGGTGTGGGTGTGGTGGAGCCGCCGCGGCGAGGACCGCACGACGCGGGCGCTGCGCCTCGCCGCGGTGCTCGCCGTCGTGCTCGCGCTCGCGGCGCCGTACCTGCGCACCGTCGCGTCGGGCCGCGACCTCGTCGTCGTCGTCGACCGCTCGCGCTCGATGCCGCCCGACGCCGAGAGCGCGGCGCTCGAGCTCGTCGCGCTCGCCGAGGAGGCGCGCGCGCAGGGCGATCGCGTCGCCGTCGTCGGCTTCGGCGGGCGCGCCGCGGTCGAGCGTCTCCCGGCGGACGGCGAGCGCTTCGCGGGCTTCGCGCGCAGCGTCGACGCGGACGGCTCGGACCTCGCGGCCGCGCTCGAGACGGCGCTGAACCTGATCCCCGAGGGCCGGCGCGGGGGCATCCTGCTCGTCTCCGACGGCGAGTCGAACGGCGCGGACCCGGTGCCGGTCGCGCGGCGCGCGTTCTCGCGCGACGTGCGCATCGACGTCCGCCCGTTCGCGCGCCCGGGGACGGCGGACCTCGCGGTCGAGCGCATCGAGCTGCCGCAGGAGGTCGCCGCGGGCGAGCCGTTCCAGTTCACCGTGTGGGTGCGCTCCGACCGGCGCGTCGAGACCGAGTTCGTCATGGAGCGCGGCGCCACGCGCCTCAGCTCGGGCACGCGCACGTTCCAGCCGGGGCTCAATCGACTCGTGTTCCGCGACGTCGTCGACCGCGCGGGGGTCGCGGACTACACCGCGCGCGTCGCGCCCGCGGGCGGCACGGACGGGCTCGTCGACCGCGTCCCGGAGAACAACCGCGGCATCGGCGCGGTGCTCGTGCAGGGCCAGCGCGCGGTGCTCGTCGTCAACCACGACGGCGCCGAAGACACGCTCGTGCGCGCGCTGCGCAAGGCGCGCATCCCCGTCGCGGTCGCCAGCCCCGAGGGCGCGCCGCTCGACCGGCTCTCGCTCACCGGCTTCCGCGCCGTGATCCTCGAGAACGTCGCGGCGAACAGGCTCGGCGAAGGGCTGCACGCGCTGCGCGAGCTCGTCACCGATCGCGGCGGCGGATTGCTCGTCACCGGCGGCAAGGCGAGCTTCGGGGTCGGCGGCTACTTCCTCTCGCCGCTCGACGACGTCCTGCCGGTCTCGATGGAGATGCGCCAGGAGCACCGCAAGCAGGGCGTGGCGATGGCGATCGTCATGGATCGCTCGGGCTCGATGACGGCCACCGTGCCCGACGGGCGCTCGAAGATGGACCTCGCGAACCTCGGCGCGGTCGCGGCGATGGAGCTGCTCTCGCCGATCGACGCGATCAGCGTGATCGCGGTCGACTCGAAGCCGCACGTCGTGCAGAGCCTCGCGCCCGTGACGAACATCGGGCCGATCGCGAGCCGCGTGCGCAGGATCGAGGCGGGCGGCGGCGGCATCTACGTGTACACAGGTCTCGTCGTCGCGGTGAAACAGCTCGAGCATGCGCCGCAGAAGAACAAGCACATCATCCTGTTCGCGGACGCCGCCGACGCCGAGGAGCAGGAGCGCGTGCCGGCGCTGCTGAAGGCGGCGAAGACGCACGGCATCACGCTCTCGGTGATCGCGCTCGGCAGCGAGACCGACTCCGACGCCGCCTTCTTGAAGACGACCGCAGCGCAGGGCGAGGGGGAGGCGTACTTCACGCAGAGCGCGACCGAGCTGCCGCGCCTGTTCGCGCAGGACACGCTCACCGCAGCGCGCTCGACGTTCGTCGAGGAGCCGACGGCGGCGAGCGTGCTGCCCGACCTGCTCGGCCTCGGCGAGATCCCCTCGGGCCGCTTCCCGACGATCGAAGGGTACAACCTCACGTACCTGCGGGCCGGCGCGAACGCGGGCGTCGTCACGAACGACGAGTACCGCGCGCCGCTCTTCGCGTTCCAGTACCAGGGCATCGGCCGCAGCGCCGCGTTCACGGGCGAGATCGGCGGCGCGTTCGGCCAGTCGCTCGTCCAGTGGCAGGACTTCGCGACGTTCTTCGTCACCGTCGTGCGCTGGCTCGCGGGCCAGGAGGAGCCGACGGACCTGTTCCCGTCGGTGCGGCGCGAGGGATCGCAGGCGGTGATCTCGGTCGAGGTCGAGGCGGGCTCGGGCGTACCGCCCGACACCGCGCACCTCGCCGCGAGCCTGACCGACGCGAACGGCGCGCGCACCGACCTCGTGCTCGAGCGCGTCACGGAGAACCGCTTCGAAGCGCGCCACCCGCTCGCGGCGGAGGGCATCACGCTCGGCACGGTGCGCCTGGGCGAGGACCGCTTCGTCACGCTCCCGCCGATCGCGCTCCCCTACTCGCCCGAGTTCGAGCGCTCGACCGACCCCGAGCGCGGCGAGCGCCTGCTGCGCCGCGTCGCGAGCGAATCGGGCGGCGCCGTCGCGACGACGGTCCCCGCGCTCTTCGAAGGCGAGCGCGAGTCGAGCGCGTGGCGCGTCGTGTCGCGCGAGCTGCTCGTCGCCGCGATCCTGCTGCTCCTCTTCGAGATCGCCGGCCGCCGGCTCCAGCTCTGGGGCAGCCTCGGCGTCCCCGCCGGCGCGCGCACCGCCGCCGCGCGCGCCGGTGCAGCGGCCGGTGGGCTCGCGCGTCGGCTGCGCCCGCGCCGCGCCGCCGAGCACGAGGCGCCGAAGCGCCGCGAGAGCGCGCCCGCGACGCCCGACGAGTCGGCGCCCGCCGAGTCGGCGCCCGCCGCCGGCGCGTCGCGCTCCGCTGCGGGCCCGCAGGAGCCGAGCCCGGGCGCCGAGCCCCCCAGTCTCGGCTCCGCGCTCGAGCGCGCGCGCCGCGAGGCGGGCCGCAAGCTCGGCCGCTGAGCTCGGCCGCCGAGCTCGGCCGCCAACATCGCCAGAGAGCAGCGCCTGGAAGCTGCCCGCTCAGGCCGGCACGAGGATGCCGGCGGGGACGAGACGCTCGCGGCAGTGCTCGTCGAGCGTGCCGCGGGCCACGAGCGAGAGGAAATTGCCGCCGGCGCGGCGGCACTCGGACTGGAGCGCGTCGCACAGGCGCCGCAGGCGCGCGCGGTAGCGCTCGACGACGTGGCGGTCGAGCACCAGGTCCACCGTCGCGGCGGTCTCCGCGTCGGTCAGCTTGTACGCGGCGCCCTCGGGCGGCTCCGCGTCCTCGCGGCCGAGGATCTGCAGGCACGTGAAAGCGCCGGCGCGCGCGGCGAACGTGCGCACGAGACGGCGCGAGTCGTGCGGCGAGAGGAAGTCGCTCACGAGCACGCGCACCGCGCCGGGGCGCAACAGCGGCGCCGCCTCGTCGAGCGACGGCGCGAGGGCGCGCGCGCCCGAGAGCGCGACGCCCTCCTCGGCGAAGCGCTCGAGCTCGATCGGGCTGGCTGCGTCGCCGAGCGCGAAGACGCGCACCGAGAGTCCCGCTTCGCGGCCCGCGAGGGCGACGAGCGCGGCGAGGTCGACCGCCAGGCGCGCCTTGTCGTCGTCGAGCGCCATCGAGCGCGAGTCGTCGACGAGCACGTCGAGCCGCGGGACGATCTCTTCGCGGTACTGGCGCACGAGGAGTTGGTCGGTGCGCGCGTACGCGCGCCAGTCGAGGTGGCGCAGGTCGTCGCCGGGGACGTAGTTGCGGCGGTCCTGGAACTCGAGCGAGGAGCCCGTGCCGCGGCCGAGCAGCTCGCCGGCGAGGCCGCGCACCGGCCGGTCCGGCAGCGCGGGCCGGTAGAGCGACGCGAGGCGGCGGACGTCAGGACTCGGCGACGGCATCGGCGGCTGCGTCCTGGGGCGCGCTCCGCGCCCGCGCGAGCATTTCGCGCCGGCGCGCGCTCGCGGCAAGCACCTCGTTCACGCCGCGCACCATGCGCGGCAGGTTCAGGATGAGCGTGCCGACGCCGAGCGCGACGAGCAGATCGAGGACCGTTCCCTCCTCGTGCGACACGCCGCCGTTCCACACGCGGTTCATCAGCCAGAGCGGCTGGCCGGGGTGCTTCAGCGCCATCAGGTCGCGGTCGCCGACGAAGAACCCGAGGATCGTCGGCAGGAACGCGGCGACGAGCACGAGGAGCGGGATCGCGGCGCGCACGAGCACGACGCCGCGCGGATCGGACGTCGCGCGCGAGAGGGCGCCGGACGGCAGGCCGAGGTAGACGAGCGTGTAGAGGAACGCGATGACGAGGGCGATCCCGCCTTCGTCGCTCAGGGAGCCGCCGACCGGCGGGCCGAGCGCGAAGAAGACGGGCGCGGCGACGAGGCCGACGAGCCCGGTGAGCAGGAGCAGGATCATCCCGCGGCCGCCGCCGGGCAAGAACGGCGTCACGAGCAGCGCGACGAGCGGGTTCGCCGGCACGTGGTTCGTGATGCGGCGCCCGAGCGTCTCGCGCTCGGTGACGAAGAACAGCATCGCCGCGACCGAGACGAACAGGAGCGTGGCGATCCCGACGGTGATGATCTCCGGGTCGACCTGGACCTCGTAGAAGAACCAGAGCCAGGCGAGGGCCGCGGCGAACACCGCGACGAAGATCGCGCGCAGCGGCGACGAGCGGTTCTCCTCGTCGTGCGCGAGGCGCGAGCAGGCGACGGCGAGCCCGAGCGCGCCGATCGCCGCGACGCTGCCGAGCACGCCGAGCATGCCGACCCAGAAGTCGGGGCTCTGGAGCTGCGTCGGGTCCTCCACCGTGAAGGCGGCGGTCGCGAGGCTCATCGCGAACCCGAAGACGAGGATGCCGCCGAGCGCGACCAGCAGCAGGACGCGCGCGAAACGCACGCGCGTCAGGCTCGACAGGCACAGCGCGATCGACGACAGGGCCAGGCTCCCGACGAACGCCACGAGCAGGACGACGCCGACCGCGAGCAGGTCGACTCCTTGCATCAGGAACGCGAACACGAGGAACGGGCCGAACGCCGAGAAGTACAGCACGGTCTGGATCGCCGCCGAGAGCAGCTTCCCGAGCACGATCTGCAGCGGCCGCAGGTTCGAGATCACGAGCAGGTCGTACGTGTTCTCCTCCCACTCGGCGCCCATCGCCAGGAACGCGCTGAACGGCACGAGCCCGATGACCGCGCCGGAGAGGCACGCGAAGATCGCGACGAAGAACGCCTGGCCCATGCCTTCGCCGTTGCCGAACGATTCGACGTGCGCCGTGAGGATCACGGTCACGCCCACGACGGTCGCCGCGACGAGCGTGAGCCAGAACCCGATCATGAAGTGCTTGCCGCGCAGCGCCTGCCGCACCTCCTTGACCACGATCGGGTTGACCCAGCCGTCGAGCCGCTCGGCCCACCGCTCGCGCGCCGTCGGCGCCGCCGCTGCTTCTGCCGTCACTGGACCTGCCCTTCGGTGAGGCTCAAGAAGACGTCCTCGAGGTCGACCTCCTTCGAGGCGAACTCGACCGGCTTCAGCTCGGCGCGCACGAGCGCGGCGAGCAGGTCCGCCGACTCCTCGCGCGTGCCCTCGTAGTCGACCTCGAGCCCCGCGCGCGCCGGACGCACCGCCTGGACGCGCGGCTGCTCGAGCAGGAACCGCTCGAGACGCTCGTCGTCGACGAGCGCCTGCACGTGGATCTGCGTCTGCGCCGCCATCGCGCGCACGATGTCCGCGACCGTGCCGGTCGCCTTGATCGTCCCGCGCTCGATCACCGCCACCGTGTGGCACATCTCGCCGAGCTCCGCGAGGATGTGCGACGAGATCAGGACCGCCTTGCCCATCGCCGCGAGCGCCTTGACGAGCTCGCGCAGCTCGACGCGCGCGCGCGGGTCGAGCCCCGCCGCCGGCTCGTCGAGGATCAGGAGCGCCGGATCGTGCAGCAGCGTCTTCGCCAGGCACAGCCGCTGCTTCATGCCCTTGGAGAGCGCGGTCGTTTCCTTCCCCGCGAGCGGCCCGAGCGCGGTGAAGTCCATGACGCTCTCGATCGTGCGCCGGCGCTGGCGACCGCGCAGCCCGTACGCGCGCGCGAAGAAGTCGAGATAGTCGCCGACCGTCGTCGCGGAGTACGCGCCGTAGGAATCCGGCATGAAGCCCAGGCGCTTGCGCACCGCGCGCGGCTCCTCGAGCACGGAGTTCCCGTCGACGAACACGTCGCCCGCGTCCGGCAGGTCGAGCGTCGCGCAGATGCGCATCGTCGTCGTCTTGCCGGCGCCGTTGGGCCCGATGAAGCCGCAGATCTGGCCCGGCTCGACGCGGAACGAGACCTCGTCCGCGGCGACGAGCGAGCCGTAGCGGCGCGTGACGCCGCGCACGTCGAGCGCCGCGGTCACCGCCACGCCTCCGCGCTCGCGTCGAGGATGCCGACGACGCGGTGCGCGCCGAGGTGCTCGCTGAGGTCGAGCCCGCAGTCGTCCTGGAACGGGCTGCGCGCGCCGGGGGCGATCGTCGCCTCGTAGCTCCCCAGCCACAGCGGCGCCTGCGTGCGGCTCATCGCCTCGCCCTTCTCGATCGGAACCGCGAGCGCGCGCTCGCCCGGCGCGAGCGGCGCCTCGGTCGCCCAAGAGCGCCCGTCGGGATCGAGCAGGACGAGCTGATCCACCGTCGCGTCGAGCCCGTTCTCGACGCTCAGCGCTTCGCCCTCGCGCGCGACGACGAGGCGCAGGCGCGACGCGCTCTCCGAGATCAGCACCTGCTGCGTCGGACGGCGCGCCGGCAGGAAGTCGCCCGTGAGCTGCTGCGAGCCGCCGCCGACGGCGACGCGGTAGGCGCGGCGCGGCGCGTTCCAGCGCTGCTCGCTCTCGACCCACGGCAGGATCGCCGTGCCCGCGGCGGGGCGCATGCCGCCGCCGGGCGAGAGCCCGACGTAGATCTCGCGGACGTCGACGGTCGCCGCGCGGCGCGCGCGCTGGTCGAGCAGCGTCAGCGTCTTCGACGCGGTCTTGGTGTCGATGCCCTGCCAGAAGATGCCGTAGAGCAGGAGCAACGCGGTCGCCACGAGCGCGATCCCGGGGATCGTCGCGAGCAGCAGCACCGGCCGGTTGAGGCGCTTGACGACGACGAAGTTGATCGGACCGATCACGAGGGCGAACACGACGAGCAGCAGCGTGAACGTGCGGTACGGCAGGTCGCCGATCCCTTCCAGCCGCGCTTCCATGCCGCGCACGCGCGACTCGCCCGGCCGCGGGACGTACGAGCGCGACTGCTCGAGCACGTACTGGAGCGCCGCGTGGTGCCGCGCGGCGGGGAACGCGTCGGCCGTCGCGAGGATCGCGAGGAGGCCCAGACCGACCCGCTGGACCGCGTCGCCGGCGCCCTGGAGCTCGAAGCGCTCCTCGAGCCAGGGCGCGAGCCGCTCGTCGGCCTCGGCGAGCTCGCGCGCGCGCGGCCCGACGAGCACGAGCGTGCCCCCCGTGCGCACCCACGCGACGAGCGTCTCGAGCGCGCGCGGATCCGGCATCCCGCCGCTCGTGTCGAGCACGACGGCGTCGAGGCTCGTGTACGCGTCGAAGCGCGAGGGCATGTCCTCGAACACCGCTGTCGCGAGCGCGATGTTCGGGCTCCCGCCCGAGGAGCCGGCCGGCGTGGGTGCGGGCACCCCCATCGGGAACACTCGGATCGCGGCGCTGCCGTCGTCGCCGAGCCGCTCGTACGCGAGCTCGTCGCTCCAGCGCTCCGCGTCGCCCGCCCGCGCCGCGCGGCTCGCCAGGTACAGCACGGGATGGACGCGCACGTCGCTGGACGCGCCGCCGAAGCCGGAGAGCGACGTCGAGCGGTCGTTGCCGAGCACGGTGAGGTAGTACTGCGCCGGCACCATGTCGGAGTTCCACGCGGGCGCGAGCAACTCG
>CAZGTQ010000416.1:0-14533 GCA_964528575.1 uncultured Planctomycetaceae bacterium
CGGGGACGAAGTCGTGACGACCGTCTACCTGCGCAGCGCCAAGCACAACGCGCCGATGTCGCAGCGCGGCATCTTCTACGAGCAGGCCGCGAGCCTCGTCTACTTCCTGATGAACGAGTGCGGCGACGAGGGGCGCGAGAAGGTCATCGAGTACCTCGCCGTCTACTACGCCAACGGCATGGGCTCGCAGGGCTGGGAGCGGCTGGGATTCGCGACCGCCGACGAGCTCCAGCAGAAGTTCGGGACGTTCCTCGAGAAGCTCGGCGAGGAGGAAGAGGACGAGCCGGCGCCGGCGGCGCCGGGGAAGAAGTAGCCGGGTCGAGAAGCAGCGGGTCGAGAAGCAGCGGGTCGAGAAGCAGCCGGTCGAGAAGCAGCCCGCTCCTACGAGGTCTCGATCGCGAGCAGCTCGACCTCGAAGGTGCCCGACGGCAGCTCGATCTGCGAGCGATCGCCGGCCATCAGCCCGAGCAGGCCCTGCGCGAGCGGCGAGCGGTACGAGATCACGCCCGGCCGGTCGGTGTCCCACGGGCCGAGCAGCGTCACGCGGTGCACCTCGCCCGATTGCACCTCGCGGTAGCGCACGGTGGTCCCGGGCGTCGCGACGTCCTCGATCAGCGGCGCGTTGTCGATCAGCGCCGCCTGCCGCAGCTCGGCCTCGATCTCGGTCGCGCGCGCGGTGAGGATGCGCTGCTCTTCCATCGCCGATTCCCACTCGGAGTTCTCCGACAAGTCGCCGAGCGCCGCGGCCCGGCCGATCGCCTCGGAGTTCTCCGGGATCTTGACCTGGGTCAGCTCCTTGAGCTCGGACTCGCGCTTCGCCAACCCCGCGCGCGTCGTCCAGATGCGTCCGTCCGCCCAGAACGGCTTCTCGTCGAGGCGGAACAGGTCGGGGTCGAGCTCGACGACGACCGCGCCGAACGCCGACTCGATCACGTCGTCGACGCCGCGGCGGATCATCGTCAGCGTCGCGCGCAGCACGTCGCGGTCCGCGCCCTCGAAGAGGCGCCGCAGCAGCGTCGGCTTCGAGCCCGCGACCAGCGCGGCGAGCCGCGTGCGGGCGCGCGCGATCGGCGCGGCGGCCGACGAGCGTTCCTGCAGGTGCGTCGAGAGCTGGACGTAGGCCTGCGCACGCCGCACGGGCTCGGGCAGGTTGCCGCGCAGCTTTCCGGACTCGACGAGCTCGGCGAGGTGGATCAGGAGCGAGGGGTTCAGCGTCAGGCGCGCGAGCAGGAAGTTGTAGTGCGCGACGAGCTGCTCCGAGCGCTGCGACAGCATCGCCTCGACGATCGGCCGCACGAGGCCGGGCGGGACGTGGGGGAGCTGGCGCGCGCAGATCTCGAGCCAGTCGTCGCCCAGGATCTCGGGCAGCACCGCGAACGCCGACTCGTGCTCGCGCGCTCCCGGCACCGTCTGGAGCAGGCTCCACAGCGCGGGCGGGTCGGCCGGCGACGCGGGCTCGGGGGCCGCCGCCGCGGCGCGCAGCCGCGCGAGCAGCGGCTCGGGCGTGCTGCCCGTCGCCTCGCCCAGGAACAGCCACGCGACCATGCGGTGCGGCTCGGGCTGCGCGTCGTCGGACGCGAGCGTCTCGAGCGTCTCGAGCGCGGCCGCGCGCATCTCGTTGGAGAGCGTCTCGTGGCCGAACAGGTCGCGCACGCGCTGCAGCGCGCTCACCAGGCTCGTCGAGTTGCGCAGTTGCCGGCGCAGGTTGAGCGCCGGGTCCGACGCGTCCGTGAGCACGCGGACCTGCGTCTTCGTGCCGCTGCCGATCACCTCGAACCACTCGCTCGAGTCGGCCTCCTTCTTCGCGCGGCGCCACCACGCGCTGAACGCGGGTCCGGCGATGCCGCACTGTCCGAGCGCCGTCTTGAGCAGCGCCTGGTTGGCGCGGTTCTGGTAGCGCTTGAGCAACGCGCGCAAGACGTCGAGCGGTTCTTCGCGCAAGCGCCGCTTCAGCTCGTCGGGGTCGCGCACGACCAGGCTGCGCAGGTCGTGAGGGGGCAGGATCTCGAAGATCTCGATCGCGCTGGCGAGCGGGAACCGGTCGCGGCGCCCCTCGTGGAAGCGCACGTCGATCTCGAGGTCCATGCGACGCAGCGACGTGATCAGCCCGATGCCCCAGCCGCGGCCGTGGAACACCGCGGTGCCCTCGTCGAGCGCGAGGAGCTTGCGGAACGAGCCCCAGGCGGCGCGCATGTCCGGCGCGTTCTCCGTCAGCCCGGCGAGCTCGGCGTACGCCGGCCACCACGGCTTGTCGCTCCAGGTCGCGACCGCCTGCTCCCACAGCGGCTTGGCGAGCTCGCCCGGCGATCCGCCGCCCAGCATCGCGGAGCCGAGCAGCTCGCACGCGTCCGCCGCGCGGCCCGCGCTCGCGAGCATCCCGGCGTGCTCCTTGACGAGCGGCACGCAGCGCGCCATCTGGCGCGAGCTCGCAGCGGCGTCGAGCACGTCGAACACGCCCTCGAGCGAGGCGTCCCCGAGCATGAGCTCGGTCCAGGACTCTTCGAGGGCGTTCCAGTTCTGCTTCTTGAATTGGCTGAGCAAGCTCATGAGCGCGAGGGTGGCCGGGCGGAACGAACCGAAGAGGATACGACGGTCTTGCGCAGGAACAACGGCGGGGACGCTACGACCCCCGACGCCGCCCCTACGAGAGCCTGGCCAACTCTGTCACCTCCACCCGTCCGGTCCCATAGGAACTGTCCCCTAGGAGGCGGTCCAGGCGCCCGTCCAGGCGCCCGTCGAGGAGCCCGTCGAAGGAGCCCGTCGACGATCCCGTCGACGAGCCCCTCGACGATCCGGGGCCCTGGCCGCCCCGAGGAGAAAGCCCTCTCGTCGCCGAGAACCCCTCCGTACGATCCGCCCATGCTCTCGCTCGTCCTCGCCGCCCAGTACGTCGCCCTGACCGGGGGCACGGTCGTCTCGATGGTCCCCGACGAGGCGCCGCGCGTCGCGACGGTCCTGATCGCCGACGGGCGGATCGCCGCGGTCGGGCCCGATCTGGAGCTGCCGGCCGGCACCGAGATCGTCGACGCGACCGGGCTCTGGCTCGTCCCGGGCCTGGTCGACGGGCTCGTCGGCTTCGACGCCGAGCACGACGGCCTGTACACCGCCGCGGGCGTCACGCTCGTGCGCGACGTCGGCAACGACCTCGCGATCGTCCAGCGCCTGCGCGCGTCCGCCTCGCGCGACCGCGCGCCCGGCCCCACGCTCCTGACCCCGTGCGTCCTGCTCGACGGCGATCCGCCCGCGACGCCCGAGGCCGCGGTGCTGCGCTCGCCCGATCAGGTCGCGCCCCTGCTCGAGAAGCTGTGGACGTACGAGCCGGACTTCGTCTCGATCCACCGCGGCCTCACCGCCGACGTGTGGGAGCGCGTCGTCGAGCTCGCGCACGCCGCCGACATGCAGGTCTGGGGCCCGCTCGTTCCCGCCGTCGGCCTCGAGCGCACGATCGCGGGCGGCCAGGACGGGCTCCTCTACCTCGACGCGCTGCTGCCGCCGTCGATGGACTGGCCGCGCGTGCTGCTGCCGGCGTTCCGCGAGCCGGCCAAGGCGCTCGCGAAGGAGCACATCGGGCTCGTGCCGGTGCTGAACGGCACGGCGGTCAAGCTCGGCGACCAGAGCGATTCGCTCGGGCTGCTCGAACGTCTGAGCCCGACGTACGAGATCTGGTGGAAGGGCGAGCTCCAGGCGCGCCTCGGGCACATGGGGAGCGACGAGACGTTCGCCGAGATCGGCAACCGCGCGGTCGAGAAGCAGAGCCAGGTGCTCGTGATGTTGCACGAAGCGGGCGCGCCGCTCCTGCCCGGCAGCGCCGCGCCGCACCCGTGGCTGATGCCGGGCCAGGCGCTGCACGACGAGCTCGCGCTCTGGCAGAAGGCGGGGATCCCGGCCGCCGACGTGCTGCGCTATGCGACCGCGGGCGCCGCCGAGCTGCTCGGCGTCGCGGACGAGCGGGGCACGCTCGCCGCCGGCCAGGTCGCGGACGTCGTCGGCGTTCGCGCGGACCCGACCGTGGACGTCGCGGCGCTGCGCGACCCGGCGCTCGTCGTGTTGCGCGGGATGGTGCTCGAGAAGCCGCTGCTCGACGACGTCGTCGCAACGGTCGTCCAGCAGCAACGAGTCGCGCGCGAGAAGGCGACCGAGCCGCTCGAGATCCCGCCGCCGGACATGCCGGAGGGCGCGCTGGTGCTCGCGGGGCAGGTCGAGACGTTCTCGCTCGGCCAGCGCGTCTCCGGCGAGCGCTACGCGGTCGTGCGCGAGCCCGACGGCCGCGTCGCGATCGGCGGCCGCCTGCGCACGCCCGGCGACTCGGTGCTCGTCGGCGGCGAGGTCGAGGTGCTCCAGCGGCTGCGCGACGGCAAGCTCGACGAGTTCGTCATCACGATGCGCTACCCGAACGAGGCGAACCCCGAGCAACCGCACGAGCTCGTCTCCGAGGGCCGCTGGGTCGCGGGCCGGATGCGCGTGCGGCGGCGGTCCGACGGCATGTTCCGCGACACGCAATCGACCCCCGGTACGGTCGGGGCGATCTACGTGAACAGCGTCACGACGCCGATCGCGCTCGGGCAGATGACGCAGGACGGCGCGCTCCCGGTGATCTACTTCCACGAGGAGCTCGAGCCCGAGATCGTGCGCTGGGACCTCGCGTGGAACGAGCGCACGCGCCACAACGTGCGCACCCACGTCGGCGCGATGCGCTTCGACTTCGACGAGCACGGCGCGCCGCGCGCCTGGGAGCGCGGCTTCGCCGGCGGGCAGAGGCTCGAGACGATCGCGGTGGAGGCGAACGCGTTCGGCGGCGCCGGGCTGCCGCTGCCGGAGTCGAAGACGCGCCTCGTCGGCGTGCCCGAGGCCGAGGAGCCCGCGGCCGCCGCCGGCGAGGCGTCGAGCGGCGACGGTGACGATCCGGTGGACGGCGACGATCCGGTGGACGGTGACGGCGAGCGCGACGGCGCCGAGGTCCCCGTCGAGTCGGGCTCCGGCGGCTGAGCCGCGGACGCGCGCGTGGACGAGCGCTTCGCGACACAGGTCAACCGCGACGTGCCGCCGGCGCGGCCGGGAGAGTTCGCGCCCCTGCGGCTCGGCCGGCTCGCGATCTGGCCGCCGGTCGTGCTCGCGCCGATGGCCGGCGTGACGAACTACCCCTTCCGCAGCCTCTGCCGCGAGCACGGAGCGGGGCTCTACGTCTCCGAGATGATCACCGCGCGCGGCTTCCTCGCCGGCAACCGGCTGACGCGCCTGCTCGCGAGCTCGCAGCCGGACGAGTCGCCGCGCTCGGTCCAGGTCTACGGCTCCGATCCCGTCGACCTCGGGGAGATGGTCCGCGCGCTCGTCGCCGAGGGCGTCGACCACGTCGACATGAACTTCGGCTGCCCCGTGCGCAAGGTGACGCGCCACGGCGGCGGGAGCGCGATCCCGCTCAAGCCGCGGCTCATGGCGCGGCTCGTGCGCGCCGCCGTCGCGGGCGCGGGCGACGTGCCGGTGACGGTCAAGGTGCGCAAGGGGATCGACGAGGGGCTGCTGACCTACCTCGACGCCGGGCGCGTCGCCCAGGCCGAGGGCGCGGCGGCGATCGGGCTGCACGCGCGCACCGCGGCGCAGCTCTACGCGGGCGACGCGGACTGGGACGCGATCGGCGCGCTCGCAGCCGCAGTCGACATCCCCGTGCTCGGCAACGGCGACGTGTGGGAGGCGTGGGACGCGCTGCGGATGATGCGCGGCACGGGCTGCCGGGGCGTGATCGTCGGCCGCGGCTGCCTGGGGCGGCCGTGGCTGTTCCGCGAGCTCGCGCAGGTGTTCGCCGGGGTCGAGCCGGGGCCGCCGCCGTCGCTCGGCGCGATCGCGCTCGTCATGCGCGATCACGCCGAGCGCCTGGTCGCGTTCTTCGGCGTCGACATGGGCATGCGCCAGATGCGCAAGTGGTGCGCGTGGTACACGAAGGGCTTTCGCGGCTCGGCGGCGATCCGCGCCGCGCTCTCGCGGCTCCAGACGATCGAGGAGATGATGAGCGCGCTCGCGACGCTCGATGCGGACGAGCCGTTCCCGCGCAGCGCGCTGCGCGCCCAGCGCGCGAAGGGCGGGCGCACGCAGCGCGTCACGCTGCCCGACGGCTACCTCGCGGAGCGCGACGACGACACGCCGCCGCGCGGGCCGCGCAGCGCGGCCGAGATCGAGGCGTGGGAGCGCGCCGTCGCGTCGGGCGGATGAGGGCGCCCGGCGGATGAGCTCCGCGGCGAGCGCGGACGTCGTCGTCGTCGGAGCGGGCGCCGCCGGACTCTGGGCGGCGGCGCGCGCGGCCGCCGGCGGCGCGTCGGTGCTCGTGCTCGAGAAGACGCCGCGCACCGGGACGAAGGTGCTCGCGAGCGGCGGCACGCGCTGCAACCTGACGACGACGCTCGGCCCCGACGACGCGGCGCGCCTGTTCGGGCCGCGCGGCGAGCGCTTCCTGCGCCCGGCGATGCGGGCGCTCCCGCCGCTCGCCGTGCGCGCCTGGTTCGCCGAGCGCGGCGTGCCGACGCACGAGGAGCCGTTGGAGAAGGTCTTTCCCGCGAGCGGGCGCGCGCGCGACGTGCGCGACGCGCTCGAGCGCGCGGCGCGCGAGGCGGGAGCGCGCATCCGCTGCGACGCGGGCGCGCTCGGGCTCGCGCGCGAGCCGGGCGGCGGCTGGCGCGTCGCGCTGGCCGGCGGCGAGGCGGTCGCGGCCCCGCGCGTCGTGCTCGCGGCGGGGGGGACGAGCTATCCGCGCACCGGCACGACCGGCGACGCGTACGCATGGCTGCGGGCGCTCGACCTGCCGCTCGTCGAGCCGGTGCCGGCGCTGGTGCCGCTCGCGAGCGACGCACCGTGGGTGCGCGAGCTGACGGGGATCGCGCTCGCGAACGTCGAGGCGCGGCTCGTCGCCGGCGAGCGCGTCGTCGGACGGCGCCGGCGCCCGGTGCTGTTCACGCACCAAGGCGTCTCGGGGCCGGGCGCGATGGACCTGTCCGAGCACGTCGCGCGCGGGGCGGGGGAGCGGTTCGCGCTGCTCGTCGACCTCGCGCCCGACCTCGCGTGGGAGGAGCTGCGCGCGCTGCTCGTCGACGCGGCGGCCGCGCCCGGCGGGCCGCGCGTGCGTCACGTGCTCCCGTTCGACCTGCCGCGCCGCGTGCTCGCGCGCGTCGCGGCGCAGGCGCTGCTCGACGATCCCGACCCGCGCGCGCGCGCGCTCGACAAGGCGGCGCGGCACCGGCTGATCGCGGCGCTGAAGGGGCTGCGCGTGCCGGTGAGCGGGACGCTGGGCTTCGACCGCGCGGAAGTGACCGCGGGCGGGCTCGACGTCGCCGCCGTCGACCCGCGCACGATGCGCGTGCGCGGGTGCGCGGGCCGGTGGGTGTGCGGCGAGCTGCTCGACGGCGCCGGCCCCATCGGCGGGCTCAACTTCCAGTCCGCGTTCGCGACGGCGGAGCTCGCGGGCCGCGACGTCGCGCGCTGCTGACCGGGCGACGGCGGCCGCGCTAGCTCGCCCCGACGAGCTCCTTCTCCATCGCGGCGGTGTACTCGCCGGTGCGCGCCTTGCCGTTGCACTTGGCGCGGTGGTAGTACGCCCGCTGGCCCGCGGCGAACTGGTCGGGCTTGCCGGCCCAGGCCTTGAGCGCGGGCGCCTGCAGCGCGCGGCCGTACGAGTAGCTGAGCTGCCACGGGTGCGGGCCCATGCGGTTCATCGCGTTGAGGTGCGCGGTGGCGAGCTCGTCGCTCTGGCCGCCCGAAAGGAACACGATGCCGGGCACCGCCGCGGGGACGGTGTCGCGGAAGCAGCGCACGGTGAGCTGAGCGACCTCCTCGACGCCCGCCTGCTGCGCGCACTCGGTGCCCGAGAGCACCATGTTCGGCTTGAGCAGCATGCCCTCGAGGTCGACGCGCTGGGCCGCGAGCTCGCCGAACACCGAGCGCAGCGTGCGCAAGGTGACCTCGTAGCAGCGCTCGACGTCGTGCGCGCCGTCCATCAGCACCTCGGGCTCGACGATCGGAACGATGCCGGCCTCCTGGCAGAGCGTGGCATAGCGCGCGAGCGCGTGCGCGTTCGTGTCGATGCAGTAGTCGCTCGGGATGCCGTTCCCGATCGTGATCACCGCGCGCCACTTCGCGAACGCGGCGCCGAGCTTCTTGTACGCCGCGAGCCGCTCGCGAAGCCCGTCGAGGCCCTCGGTGATCTTCTCGCCCTCCGCGCTCGCGAGCGGCTTCGCGCCGGCGTCGACCTTGATCCCGGGGAGGATCTGCTGGCGGCTCAGGAGCTCGCGCAGCGGCGTGCCGTCCTTCGCGTTCTGACGGATCGTCTCGTCGTAGAGGATCACGCCGCTGATGAACTCGTTCGCGCCCTTGGTCGTGAAGAGCATCTCGCGGTAGTCGCGCCGGTTCTCCTCCGTCGAATCGACGCCGATCGCGTCGAAACGCTTCTTGATCGTCGGCGAGCTCTCGTCGGCGGCGAGGATGCCCTTGTGGGGCGCGACGAGCGCGCGCGCGGTCGTGTGCAGATCGGTCATGGCAGGTATGTCGAGTGGGAGAACGGTGATCGGGAAGCGGCGATTTGTAACCGCTCCTCGGCTAGTCGTCCAGGTAGCCCTCGGCGCGCAGCACGCCGACCACGGCCGCGTGGATCTTCGCACGCCCGGCCTCGAGCGCGGCGGCACGGGCATTGCCCGCCTCGTACCCCTTCCCGCCGTCCGCGTCGGCCTCGGCCTTCGCGACGTCGAGGAATCCGATGCTGTCGGCGACGAAGCGCGCGCGGACCGGCTCGAGTTGCTCCTTCTCGCGCGCGACGAGCGCCTGCAAGTAGCTCGCCGTGTTCGCATATCCGTGCTGGAGCTTCGGCGCGCCCTGGAACCAGACCGCCGCGACCGCTTCCGCGCTGCGCCGGTGGCGCAGGAGCTTCTTCGCCGCCTCCTGCATGCGCGGGTACCACGTCTGCTGGTCGGCCCGGCTGAGCGGGTTGGGCGCGGACTCGCCCCGCACGAGCGACGCGAACGCGCGCGCCTCGACGTCGGGCACGTCGTTCGGGATCTGGTGCGACCAGACGTCGTAGAGCGAGATGCGCTCGTACCAGCGGCCGTCGAGGTCCGCGTACGGGTGCGCGAAGAACTCCGCTTCCTTGCTCAGCGAACGCGCGCCGTCGAGCGCCTGCTGAACGAGCGCCTCGGCGACGTCCTGATGGGGCGGGAAGCCGCGCAGCAGATTGCGGAACAGCAGCTCGTCGTCGTCCGCGTGCGCGGGGTCGGCGACGATGCGGCCGGTCGACCACTCGTAGATCGCGCGCGTCTCGAGCTCGCGCGGCGGATACACCGTCGCGTGGATGCGCTCGTGCAGTTGCTTCCAGCGGCTCGAGCTCGAGCGCTGGAGCTTGCGGTCGCGCTTCGCGTCGACCCAACGCTTCGCGTCGTGCGGCTCGTACTCGCTCGCCGCGTCGAGGTCGTCGGGGTCGATCTTCGACGCGCCGACCACGCCGGCGACGAGCTTCACCTGCGGCGCGTCCGTCGCGGCGAGCGCCGCGTCGAGCTTCTCGAGCAGCTCCGTGCGCTCCTTGCCGCGCAGCCGACCGAGCTTCTTCAGCGCGTCCTCGTACGGCGCGAGCGGGTTCTGCTCGCCG
Organism: uncultured Planctomycetaceae bacterium; assembly: GCA_964528575.1. Taxonomy (GTDB): domain Bacteria; phylum Planctomycetota; class UBA1135; order UBA1135; genus CAZGTQ01. The sequence continues at coordinate 9,617 of CAZGTQ010000416.1, forward strand.
TCGTCGGCGTACGCCGTGGAACCGGCGAGCGCGAGCGCGACGGCGCACGCGAGCGCGACTCGAGCGATCATCGCTCGCCCCCCTTCGACTCCCCGTCCGGCTGCGCGGGCGCCGGCGGCTCGGGCTGCCGCTCGCGCTCGAACGCGCCGAGCTCGCCCAGCACCCAGACGAGCTTCGCGCGGATCCGCGCGCGGTCGGCGTCGAGCGTCTCGCGCCGGCGCACGCCCGCCTCGAACAGCTCCGGCTCGGCGACGCAGCGGTCGCGCCACTCGGTGAGGAAGCGCTCCCAGTCCGCGCTCGGCGGCAGGATCTTCGCGAGCTCGGACGGCGTCGACGTGGCGGTCTCCCACAGCGCGTGGAACTGGTCGACGTTCGGCGCGTACAGGTCGAGCGGCACGGCGCTGCCGCGCAGGTACGTGCGCGCGAGCGCTTCGCGCAAGCCGCGGTGTCGCCGGGCCGGCACGTACAGCTCGCCGATCTTGTCGTACAGCGCCTTGTGCTGACTCGACGGCACGGGCGCTACCCAGCGGCGCCGCTCGCCCAGACACGTGTGCACGATCCCGAGCACGTCGACGTCCGGCATCTCGATCTCGGTGCCCGACGCCCACGCCTCGTAGAGCGTGACCGGGTAGACGCCGCCCTCGCGGTCGGTGTACGCGTGGTCGAACGCCGCGAGCGTCCGGCGCTGCGAGCCGTCGTCGAGCAACCGCTCGACGATCTCCTGCGCGAGGTCGAGGTCGGGCGCGAAGCCGCGCAGCCCGTTCTCGAAGATCAGCTCGGGGTCGTTCCAGTCGCGCGTGCGCAGGATCGCGCCCGAGCCCCAGTCGTAGCGCCAACCGCTCTCGAGCAACGGATCGGCGGTCACGCGGCGCAGCGCCGTGACCCGCCGCGACACGCTGGAGCGCGACGCGTCGAGCGGCTTGCGCGGGATCGGCTGCTTCGGCGCGTGCTCCTTCGGATCGAAGTACGCGAGCTGCGCGGGCGCGTCCGGCCACGTCCCCGGGTCGTCTTCCTGCGTTCCGAGCGCATAGTCGACGAGCCCGCCCTGGAACGTGCGCAGGAGCGAGACCTCGAGGCGGAACCACTCGGCCGCGTCGAACCGCTCCTGCGGCAGGAGCGTCGACCACGCCTTGCGGACGCGCTCGTCGTCGGGCTCGCCCGCGCGCTGCGGCGGGATCGCGAGCGGCGCGGCGCCGAGCGCGAGCGCTGCGATCGAGAAGGAGAGCATGGAGTGCGGTAGCGAGGCGCGCGGTACGCGGTACGCGGGAATCTCGGAAGTCCGAGCCGTCCTGCTCGGCGGAGCCATCCTACTCGTCGCGGTCGCGGTCGTCGTCGCGGTCGCTGTCCTCGCCGCCCTCGCGCTCGCGTCCCCGGCTGGGTCGGCGGCGGCGCCGGCGGCGGCGCTTGCGGATCTCGTCGACCTCGTCCGACGGCACCTGCAGCGCGAGGCGATAGCGCTCGGCCCAGCCCTCGTACACGTCCCAGCCCTGGCCCCAGGCCGCGCAGCGCAGGCGGAACAACTGCAGCGACTCCTCGAAGTCGTCGCCGTGCATGAACAGGAGCGGCCGGAAGCGCTTGCTCTTCGACTGCGTGAAGCGCGCCTGGTTGGCGACGATGCGCCGCGTGCGCGCGTAGTCGCGCCGCGAGAGGCGCGTCGCCTGCGACACCGGATCGAGCACCTCGCCCGCGACCGTGTGCAGATCGCCGGGCGAGCCGGGCAGCGTACGCGTCGTCGGGTCGGCCTCGCGCTCGATCACGTGCAGGAACGTCACCGCGAGGGAGAGCGCGGTGGTCGGCTCGCGCCCGGCGTGCACGTCGGCGTCGAGCGCCTCGAGCAGCCGCCAGTACATGTCGGAGCGGTCGCGGACCGCGGGATCGGAGTCTTCGCGCGGCCCGAGGAACTCGTCGACGGCGGGCAGGAGCACGTCGAGGGCGCCGCACGCGCGCAGCATGCGGAATGCGCCGAGCGAGGTGCCGGAGCGCAGGAGGCGCAAGATCTCCTCGAGCACGCGCGGCGGAGCGGAGCGGACGAGCTCCGGCGCCGCCTCGACCATCGCGTCCCACGTCCCGCTCCCGATCCGGAAGCCGAGGCGCGTGGCGAACTTGATCGCCCGCAGGATCCGCACCGGGTCCTCGTACATCCGCACCTGGGGATCGCCGATCGTGTTGAGCACGCCGCGCTCGAGGTCGCGCAGGCCGCCGACGTAGTCGATGATCCGGTGCCGCGTCGGGTCGTAGAACAGCCCGTTGATCGTGAAGTCGCGCCGCGCCGCGTCCTCGGCCGCGGTCCCGAAGACGTTGTCCTCGCGGATCAGGAGGTCCTCCTCGCCGCTCTCCTGGTCCGGCTTCGCGCGGAACGTCGCCGTCTCGACGATGTGGTCGCCGTAGACGACGTGGACGAGCTTGAACCGCCGGCCGATGATCCGGCCGTTGCGGAACAGCCGCTTGATCTGCCGCGGGTGCGCCGCGGTCGCGACGTCGAAGTCCTTGGGCGCGCGGCCGAGCAAGAGGTCGCGCACGCAGCCGCCGACGAGGTACGCCTCGTAGCCGAAGCGGTCCAGGCGGGAGATGACGCGCAGCGCGTCCTGGTGGATGAGCTGGACCTCGACGCCCTCGGCCTCGATCACGAGCGGCGAGTCGGCGTCCGGCTCCCGCGGGTGTTGGGAAGCCTCGTCGGTCAGAGCGTCGTCGCTCCCGGTCTTGGGCATGGTCTCGAGGTGCGGCACGGGCGGGGCGTTGGAGCGGCCGGCGGCGCCGTCTTGCGGCGTCCGGTCGGCCGGGTCCCCCGGCGACGCGGATCGGAAGACGATACCCGCTGGGACGCCGACGCCCCAGCGCGAGCCCGGCGGTCCTCCGCCGCGAGCGCGGCTTGCGGCGCTTGCCCCGGGGCCCGACGGGCGGGTAATCTGCGGGCTCGTAGGGCAGTAGCTCCAATCGGTTAGAGCGGCTGATTCCAAATCAGCAGGATCGGGGTTCGAATCCCTGCTGCCCTGCCAGACCGCCGCCCTGCCGACGCCAGGGCATCGTCACGGGGATCGACCCGGAGCGTCGCCCGGACCGAGGGAGTGGCCCACCGAGGAGTGGATGGCGCGCAAGCACGGCGAACACGAGGAGCCCGACGACGACCTGGCGGAGCTGGTCAGCGCTCCGGACGAGGACCTCGACGACGTGCCCCTCGACCTGGAGGACGACGACGAGGTCGACCCGGACGACTCCGACGATTCCGAAGACGGCGAGCCCGCGGAGGAGGAGGAGGGCGCCGGCCAAACGGGTCGCAAGACCGCCCAGAAGGCCGCCAAAGTCGAGCACGACCCCGACGCCGAGCTCCAGTTCGCCGACACGCGCGTCGCGACCGAGAAGGAGCTCCGCAAGGCGATGGAGTGGGCCTTCGAGGGCGAGGACGAGATCTCGTCCGAGCTGCTCGACATCTTCGCGGGCCACGCCCGCATGGTGCTCGAGGGCAACAAGCGGATGAACCTGACGGCCATCGTCGACCCCAAGGAGATGGCCGCCAAGCACTACCTCGACTCGTGGCGCGCCACGCGGCTCCTGCCGCTGCTCGGCCGCCGGGTGCTCGACCTCGGCTGCGGCGCCGGCTTCCCCGGGCTGCCGATCGCGATGGGGGAGCCCCACGCGAACGTGCTCCTGCTCGACTCGACGAAGAAGCGCATCGACTTCGTCAGCGAGTGCATCGAGGCGCTCGGCGTGCCGAACTTGCGCGCCGAGTGGGCGCGCGGCGAGGAGCACCTGACGCGCCACGCGTACGACATCGTCGTCATGCGCGCGATCAGCTCGGTGCGCGAGAACGTGCGCCTGCTGCGCAAGGTGCGCCACTCGCACAAGGACCTCGTCATGCTCAAGGGCTCGTCCTGGTCGCGCGAGGTGCGCGCGGGCGAGCGCGAGGCCGAGCGCCTGGGCTTCCGGCTCGACACGGTGTGGGAGCACGAGCTCCCCGGCGAGATGGGCAGCCGCGCGATCCTCGTCTACCGCGCCCCGGGCGGGCACGGTGAGTAACGGCCCCGCCCGGGGTGCCCTTGCACCTGGGATCGACGGTGTTCGCCCCCGCGCCCCTGGACTACGATTTCGCCATGAGCATGATGCTGCTCCTCCTGGCGGGTTCCGCGGTGGTCGTCGTCATCGGCGTGGTCCTCGTGATCGCGATGTCGAGCCGCCGCGACGCGCGCTGAGGGCTCGACGAGGACCTGGGCAATGAGCGCGACCTGGCTCTGGATCGGCCTCGTGGCCGTCGCCGTCCTGCTCGTCGTCGTCGTCGTCGGGATCTGGTTCTACCCGCGCGACAACTCCTTCTGACGAGCTAGCTGGTGCCCGGGGGGGGAGTCGAACCCCCACTCCCTTGCGGGAACATGGACCTGAACCATGCGCGTCTGCCAATTCCGCCACCCGGACAGCGCGCCGGAAGATACGCGCCGCCCCGGGCCCGGTCAACGGTCCGGGCGCGGACTTTCGGCGGCCGCCGCGCCGCTATGCTGCCCGCCCCATGGCTCGTGAAAACCAGGCCAAGCGCGTCATCGCGACCAACCGCCGCGCGCACCACGACTACGAGATCCTCGACGAGCTCGAGTGCGGCATCCAGCTCGTCGGCACGGAGGTCAAGAGCCTGCGGGCGGGCCGCGCCTCGATCGTCGAGTCGTTCGGCCTGTTCCGCCGCGAAGAGCTCTGGCTCGTGCGCGCCAACATCCCCGAGTACGCCTTCGGCAACGTGTACAACCACAAGCCCGAGCGCGACCGCAAGCTCCTCGCGCACCGTCGCGAGCTCGAGAAGTGGCGCCGCCAGGTGCTCCAGCGCGGCAAGACGATGGTCCCGCTCGAGCTCTACTTCCAGGGCCACCTGATCAAGGTCAAGATGGCGCTCGTCGCAGGCAAGAAGCTCTACGACAAGCGCCAACGCGACCGCGA
>CAZGTQ010000417.1:0-21250 GCA_964528575.1 uncultured Planctomycetaceae bacterium
AGGAAGCGCGCGCGCCGGCGCGGGCCGAGCAGCTCGCGGCCGCGCGCGGCGCACGCGGCGAGGTCGCGCAGCGCGCGCCCCGGGTCGAGCGGTGCCGCGGCGACGCGCGCCTGGTGGAAGTCGACGAGCCACAGCGCGCCCGCCGGGTCGACGAGCACGTTGCCCGGGTGCAGGTCCTCGTGGTCGAGCCCCGCGGCGTGCACGCGCGCGAGCAGCACGCCGAGCTCGGCGCACACGCGCTCGGGCGGCGCGGGCCAGGGCGCGCGGCCCGCCAGCACGGTTTCGAGCTCGACCGTGTCGGGGATCCATTCGAGCACGACCTGCCAGCCGCGCTCGGTGCGCTCGACGCCGCGCGAGCGCGGGACGGGCACGCCGCGCGCGCCCAGCGTGACGAGGACGGCGTGCTCGGCCCGCGCGCGGCGGCGGTCGCGCAGCCGGCCGAGCGCGCGCGGATGGTGGAAGTGCTTGACGACCACCGGCACGCTCCGGCCGTCCTCGTCGCGGTGCTCGAGAGCGACGGTGCGCCGGGCCGATGCGCGGTACGGGTTCGCGGGCTGGGTCACGGGCGTCGCGATCGTACGGGCGGCGCGCGCGCGAGAGGAGACCCGGCGCGGCGAGGCGGGTAGGATGCCGCCCGGCATGGCTCGACGCGGCGCCAGGCGAGGACTCGCGTTCGGCGGCAAGCTGGACCGATACGTCCTCTCGCTCTTCACGGGCTCGTACGCGGTCGCGTTCCTGCTCGTCGTGGGCCTGTTCGTGATCCTCGACCTCGCGACGAAGCTCGACGAGTACCTGCAGCCGAGCCCGCTGACGGGCCAGCCGCCGTCGAGCTGGCTCATCGTCGAGTTCTACCTGCTCAACCTGCCGTTCGTGTACCTGCAGCTCGCGCCGTTCGTGACGCTGCTCGCGGGCCTGTTCACGCTCGCCAAGCTCCTGCGGCACAACGAGATCGTCGCCGCGCTCGCCGCCGGGATCAGCACGCACCGGCTGCTCCTGCCGGTGTTCGCGAGCGCGGCCGCGCTCGCGCTCGGCATGTTCGGCCTGCGCGAGTGGTTCACCGAGCAGATCGGCAACCGCCGCGACGAGCTCCAGGCGCGGCTGGTCGACGGAGGCTCGGGCCAGGTGCTCGAGAACCTGTGGCTCAAGGACCGAGCGGGGAACCCCGTGCGCCTGACCGAGTACACCTCGGGCACGCCGGCGCATATCCGGGGCCTCGAGGCGACCGACATGGCGGGCCCGCGCTGGATCAACGTCGAGGCCGAGCGCGCCGTGTGGACCGGGGGCGCCTGGGAGCTCGCCGGGGGCGTCCGCGAGGACCTGACCGAGCGCGAAGCCGCGCCCGTGCCGGTCGGGCACCTCGAGGGCTTCGAGTTCACGCCGGCGGACGTCCTGATGGCCCACAAGGCGCGCGAGCGGCCGATGGACCTCTCGTTCGCCGAGGTGCGCGCCCTGGCGGCCCGGGACACGGGGAACGCGCAGTACCGCACGCTCTTGCAGTACCACCTGACGTTCCCGCTCGCCCACGTCGTCCTGCTCCTCGTCGGGCTGCCGATGCTCCTGCGCCACGACCGGGGCCGCGTCGAGGGCGTCGCCTTCGGCTTCGCCCTGTGCGTCTTCTACTTCGGCGCCGACTTCATCTCGCGCTCGCTCGGCATGCGGGAGATCCTGAGCCCGCTCTTGGCGAGCTGGCTGCCCGTCCTGTTCTTCGGGAGCCTCGGGATCGTCCTGTTCGGCGCGATGCGCTCCTGAGAGCCGGGAAGAATGCCGATCCACCGTCGTCCGAGCCCGCTCCGCCCGCGACCCCCGGCCGAACCCATGCGAGACCTGTCCAGCGCCCGCCCGTCCGTCGCCCACGCCGCCCTCGCCGCGCTCGCGCTCGCCGCGTGCGCGACCAGCACGGCGCGCGACCAGAAGGTCCAGCGGCTGATCGACGCCGGCCGCTACGGCGAGGCCGTCGAAGAGGCGGCCGCCTGGCACGAGAGCGCGCCCCAGAGCGAGGCCGCGGCCCGGGTGCACCGCGAGGCGAGCGCCGCGGTCCTGCTCGCCGAGGGGCGGACGCTCACGCTCGCCGGCCGCGACGAGGAGGCCCTCGAGAAGCTCTACGAGGCGTACGAGATCCTGCCCGACGACCCGATCCTCCGCGCCTGGATCGACAAGACGCACCGCAAGCGCGCGGAGGTGCTGCTCGGCGTCGCGCTCGAGCACCTCGGCTCGGACGACCTCGTCGCGGCGTACGACGCGTACGAGAGCGCGCTCTACCACGTCCCCGACCACCCGCGCGCGGTCGAGGGCATCGAGCGGCTCCTCGTCAGGATCGACTACCGCCAGAGCCAGGGCGACGCGCACTACAAGAGCGGCGTCAACGATCTGCGCGAGTATCTGCTCAACCAGGCGCGCACGCACTTCGCATACGTCTCGGGCAAGTACCTGCCGGGCGACGAGCGCGCCGACCAGCGCAAGGAGCAGGTCGAAGAGCTCCTCGCGTCGCAGCGCGTGTCGATCGCGCACCAACTCGAGGGGGAGGGGTTCTACCCCGCGGCGCGCAACGAGTTCCGCATCGCGCTGCTCAGCGATCCCGAGAACGTCGCCGCGCAGGAGGGCCTCGAGCGGCTCACGGTCGAGGTCGAGGCGTACGACGCGCTCAAGAAGGCCGAGATGCTCGTGGTGCGCGGGCGCCTCGACGAGGCCGAGGAGGTCCTCGTCGCGAGCGAGGCCACGAGCGAGCGCCAGGCGCAGCAGTTCGTCGACGCGCTCCAAGCGCTGCGCACGGCGCGGCTGCGCACGATGTACGACGACGCGCGCACGTTCGAGCGCGACTACGACTACGTGGCCGCGGCCGAGGGCTACGACCGCGTGATCCAGCGCGCCGGCGGCTATTTCGAGGACGCGATCGCGCGCCGCGACACGCTGCTCGGCTTCGTCGCGCAGGCGCAGGAGCTGTACGCGGGGGCCGCCGAGGCGACGGACTCCGCCGCGGAGCTCGCGCTCCTGCGCCAGATCGAGGTCTTCTGGCCCGCCTACCTCGACGTGCGCCCGCGCATCGGCGCGCTCGAGGAGACGGCCGCTCCGACCGAGAGCGGCGCCGGCGAGCCGCGCTGAGCGGGTCCGGGCGGGCCGGGTCGGCCGGGGTCTGGCGGGTCGGCCGGGTCGGGCGGCCAGCTACGCGCCGGAGCGCTGCGCCGCGCGCCGCGACAGCCAGGCGCACGTGAACGCGTACGCGGACGCGAGCGCGCTGCCGATCGGGACGAGCGGGCCGACGGCGCCGAAGTCGCCGCGCCACTCGATGAAGACCCAGTAGAGGTAGGGCAGCCACGCCGCGGCGCCCGCGAGCGCCCAGCGGCGGGCGGCGCCGGCGGGGTCGAGCTCGTCGGCTGGCGGCGGCGGGGGCGCGTCGGGCTGCGCGTCGAGGCGGTCGAGCTCGGCCGCGACGCGGTCGAGCAGGCGCTGGTTCTCGCGCAGAGCGCGGTAGCCGAGCGGGAGCGCGGCGAGGTTGAACGCGACCGCCGCGAGCCCGACGAGCATGTGCACCGCGGCCGGGGCGCCGAAGCCGCGCTCGCCGTAGCCGAGCACCGCGGCGGCGACGACCGCGAGCGCGGCGAGCACGGCGACGGGATACGCGCTCTTGCGCGCGAAGAACTCGTTCGCCTCGGCGAGGAACTCGGGAGCGAGCGGGCGCGCTTCCATCGCCGAGCGCAGCACGCGCCCGGTGATGATCATGAACAGGATCAGCAGCGTCTGCGCGCCGACGGCGGCGAGCGCGCCGAGCAGCCCGATCGAGAGGTGCCGCGTCGAGCCGTCCGCGAAGATGCCGGAGAGCACCGTCGCGAGCAGCAAGGGCACGACCACGATGGCCGCGACCGCGAAGTAGTGGACCATCCGCATGGCAGGCGCAAGACGATAGTTCACGACCCGACGGGGTCCAAGGCCGCCAGCACGCGCGCGGGCGCGATCCCGCTCATGCACACCGCGCCCTCGAGATGGCGGCAGCGCGCGCTGAGGCACGGCTCGCAGTCGGGCGGCTCGGGAGTGCGCACGACGCGGTGGGGGCTCCCCGGCTCGTCGGGCGTCGGCCAGGGCCCGGTGCGCGCCGGATCGCGCGGGCCGGCGAGGAGCACGACGGGCAGCCCGCTCGCCGCCGCGAGGTGCATCGGCCCCGAGTCGCAGCCGACGAGGCGCGCGCCGCGCTCGCCCGCCGCCGCGAACAGCGCCGCGAGCAGCCGCAGGTCCTTCGTCCCGTGCCACCACGCGAGCCCCGCGCGCGGGCCGAGCTGCGCCTCGAGCGTGCGCGCCTCGTCCTCCTCCGCGGGGCCGCCGAGCACGAGCACCGGACGGCCCGCGTCGAGCAGGAGCCGCGCGAGCGCGCCGAACGACGCGGGCGGCCACGCGCGCACGTCGCGCTGCGCGGCGAGGTGGAGCAGCACCGCGTCGCCCGTTCCGAGGAGCTCGTCGGCGAGCGCCGCGCCCGCGGCGCGCTCGGCGGGATCGAGGGCGGGATCCGTGCGCGGCGCGCCCGGATCCGCGCCGAGGTGACGGGCGAGCGCGAGCATGCGGTGCATCGCGTGCGGCCCCGCCGCGGGCGGCGCGCTCTCGGTCAGAGCGAGCGCGGCGGGGCGCTCCTGCCAATCGACGCGCGCGAGCCCGACGCGCCGCGGAGCGCCGCTGCCCCAGGTCGCGGCCGCGCTCTTCAGGTTCCCCTGCGCATCGACCGCGAGGTCCGGCCGGAACGAGCGCAGCGCGCGCCACAGGCGCAGCCACGCGCGCGCGCCGCCGCGCCGCTCGAACGCGAACGTCGCGTCGAGCCCGGGCAGGCCGCGCACGAGGCCCGCGAACTCCGACTGGACCGCCCAGCCGAGCGCCGCGTCGGGCCAGCGCGCGCGCAGCGCGTGGAAGACCGGCAGGGCGTGGACGACGTCGCCCAGGTGCGAGAGCCGCACGAGCACGATACGCTGCGGGACGGCGACGGCACGCTGCGGAGCGTCGTCGCGCTGCGGAGCGTCGGCGGGAAGGCGTCGTCGCATGGCAGGCCCATGTTCCGGCGGATTTCTACCAAGTTGATCGTCGCGGTGCTCGGCGCGGTCGTGTTGCCGTTCGTCGGCTTCGCGCTCTTCGTCGACTTCCAGATGACGCAGGAGCTGTCGCTCAAGGTCGTGCTCCAGACGCTGCAGGGGGTCGCGCAGGGCCTCGCGCAGAACCTCGAGGGCATGCTCGAGCTGCGCCAGAAGCAAGTCGAGCGCTGGTCGCAGCAACAGCTCGCGCAATGGTCGGTGAAGCCGCCCGAGCCGGACGAGGGGCGCTGGGGCGCGGAATACGCGATCGCATTGCCCGAGGGCCGCCTCGACGACCTGCCGGCGCGGAGCAACGATTTCCGGCGCTTACAGACGCGGGAGCTCGACAGCACCGTCGCGGCGTTCGAGGTGTACGACCTGCTCCTGCTCGTCGACCAGACCGGTCGCCTCGCGGTGTGCAACGGCCACGACCCGCTCGGCCGCCCGCTCGACCCCGACCTCTTGCGTTCGCTGTTCGCGCGCGACTACGCGCAAGAGCGCTGGTTCCAGGAGGGCCTCGCCGGCCGACCGGATCGGGTCGACTGGCACGTGTCGCCGTACATGGGCCTCACGCCAAGCCCGACGAGCCCGCGCCCGTCGGACCACCACATCGGCTTCTCGAGCCCGGTCTTCGACTACCTCCGCCCCGAGCGCCCCGTCGGCGTGCTGTTCGCTCTCGTCAACTGGCAGAGCGTGCAGAGCATGATCAGCGTGCCGGTGATCAAGGACTACTTCCGCGGCCTCGTCACGCCGGGCAAGGAGCCGTCGCCGTACGCGTGGATCTGGGCGAGCGACTGCGACACGATCATCGCGCACGAGGACCACACGCTGTACGGCGCGAAGGTGTCGGGGCCGCGCGTGCAGTTGCCGAGCATGGTCGCGGACGCGCGCTCGGCGCGCTCGGGGCTCTACCGCGAGTACACGTTCGGGGGCAAGCGCAAGAACGCGGCGTTCTGGCACACGCTCGCCCCGCGCAACGGCGGCTTCGGCTGGGTCGTCGGCGTCGGCATCGACAACGACGACATCTTCGCGCGCAAGGCGGAGATGCACGACCTGCTCGTCAAGGGCACGGCGGCGGTGCTGCTCGTCGTCGTGCTCTGGACGATGGTGATCGCGCGGCGCACGACCAATCCGATCCTCGTGCTCGAGCAGCAGACGCGGCGCATCGCCGAGGGCGACCTCGAGACGCAGATCGACGTCCACAGCAGGGACGAGGTCGGCCAGCTCGCCGTCTCGTTCAACCGCATGACGCGCGCGCTGCGCGAGCAGCGCGAGAAGCTGATCAAGGCCGAGAAGGACGCGGCGTGGCGCGAGATGGCGCGGCAGATCGCGCACGACATCAAGAACCCGCTGACGCCGATGAAGCTCTCGCTCGACCTGCTCGAGCGCGCGCGCCGCGAGCGCCGCGACGACCTCGTGCCGCTGCTCGACCGCACGATCGAGCTGATGTCGCGCCAGGTGTCGAACCTGCGCGAGATCGCGACCGATTTCTACGAGTTCACCGGCGGCCGCAAGCCCGAGCCCGTGTCGTTCGACCTCGCCGATCTCCTCGCGGAGGTGCTGCAGCTCCACGAGGCGTGGGCGAACGAGCTCGGCGTCGCCGTGCTCCGCCACGGCGAGCGCGGACCGGTCCACGTCGACCAGTCCAAGCTGCGCCGGGTCGTGACGAACCTCGTGTCCAACGCGCTCCAGGCGATGCCCGAAGGCGGCAAGCTCGATGCGTGGGTGGGGGAGCGCGACGGCCGCGTCGTGCTCGAGATCCGCGACGCGGGCAGCGGCATCGATCCCGAGGCGCGCCAGCACCTGTTCGAGCCGTACTTCACGACGCGCAGCGAGGGCACGGGGCTCGGCCTTGCGATCGCCAAGCGCGTGATCGAGGAGATGGGGGGCACGATCGAGCTCGAGCCGCGCTCCGACGGCCCCGGCACCGTCGCGCGCGTCACGCTGCCACGCCACGAGGGATCCGCTGCGCCGGACGGCCGCGCTTGAAGCAGAATGCGGATCGGCGTCCGACGCATCCCAGACCCATGAGCCCCCACCCCAGCACTCGCTGCGGCCGCGCGAGCGCCGTCGCGCCCGCCGCACTCGTCCTGCTGGCCGCGCTCGTGGCGCTGGTCCTGTGGCTCACCCGCGCTCGCGGCGACGGCGCCGATCCCGACGCCGCGCTCGCGCCGACCGCCGCCGCGACCGACGCGTCGCTCGTCGCGCCGGCGGACGCCGCGGACGGCGAGCGGCTCGCGAGCGGCGGGGCGTCGGTCGCGACCACCGAGGGCGGCCTGGTCGTGCGCCCCGGCGTGCGGCTCCCGGGCGACGGCCGCCTCGAGGGGCGCGTGCGCGACCGCGCGGACGGCGCCGGCGTCGGCGGAGCGCGCGTCTCGCTGTGGGCCTTCCCGCCCGCCGGCAGCAACTTGATCGGCCGCGTGCTGCGCCTCGCGGGCGCCTCGGACGATTTCGCGTCGCGCGCCCAGCCCGTCGCGGTCGTCGCGTCGGCGGGCGACGGCTCGTTCGCGTTCGAGGGCGTGCGCGCGGGGCAGTACTTCGTCGACGCGCAGGGCGCGTGGCACGCGAGCGAGAGCTACCCGAAGGTCGCCGTGGCCGCGTCCGGCGCGGGCGGGCCGCTCGACGTGTGGGTGCGCGCGGGCGGGCGCATCGTCGGGCGCGTGCTCGCTCCCGGCGGCGGCCCCGCGGCGGGCGCGAAGGTCGCGGCGTTCCAGGGCGCGGGCTCGCTGCTCGTCGCGGCGCGGCGCGGCACGCTGCGCTACGTCGAGACGACGGCGGACGCCGAGGGCGCGTTCCTGCTCGCGGGGCTTCCCGCGGGCGAGGGCTACGAGGTCTCCGCGATGGGCCGCGGTTTCGCGCTGACGCACGCGACCGGCGTTGAGGTGCGCGCCGGCGCGGACACGCTCGTCGTGATCGAGACGCGGTCGGGCGCGCGGGTGAGCGGGCGCGTGCTCGCGCGGCGGACGGGAACCGACGGCGAAGAGCACGAGCCCGGCCCGCTGCGCGGCGCGCACGTCGGCGCGATCCCGCGCGGGCTGCGCGACCTCGCGTTCGCCGAGGAGCTGCTCCTGTTGACGCACGTCGTCACCGACGCGTCGGGGCGCTACGTGATCGAGCACGCTCCGCCGGGCGAGCTCGACGTGCTGGCGATCGCCGACGGCCACCTGCCGGGCAAGAGTCCCGTCGTGCGCGCGCCCGCGGCCGGCGCCGCCGAGGCCGGCGACGTCGTGCTCTCGCCCGGACCGATGGTGCGCGGCCGCGTCGTCGACGAGGACGGCGCGCCGGTTCCCGACGTCGTCGTGCGCTGGGAGCTGTTCGCGTGGCGCGATCTCGAGCTCGACTTCACGCTCGCGCCGCTGCTCGCCCAGGCGGTCGAGGGCTTCGACTACCCGCGCACCGACGCGGAGGGCCGCTTCGTCGCCGGGCCGTTCCCGGGCGATCCGCCGCACGAGATCCAGCTCTTCAAGCCGGGCTACCGGCCGACCGAGCACGACTGGGATCCCTCGGGCGGCGACGAGATCACGATCGAGCTGTCCCGCGGCGGCGCCGTCGAGGGCATCGTGATGGACGAGGCGGCGGCCGAGCCGGTGACGCGTTTCGAGATCGAGGGCGAGGACCGCATCGATCTGTCGGCCGGCGCGCCCGGCGCGTGGAACCCGTACAGCGGCGGCCAGCTCGTCGAGCACGAGAGCGGGCGGTTCCGCGTCGAAGCGGTGCGCGCGGGCGCCAGCGAGCTGACGTTCTCCGCGCCGGGTTACCTGCCGGAGACGGTCGCGCTCGACGTCGCGCCGGGCGAGACGACGCGCGGCGTGATCGTGAAGCTCCGCCGCGGCGGCACGGTGCGCGGCGTCGTCCTCGACGAGGACGGCGAGCCGGTCGCGGGCGCGCAGCTCGTCGCCGTGCCCGAGGGCGGACCGCGGACGAGCCGGCGCGAGCGGCGGCGTTCGACCGGCGCGGCGGACTTCCGGCTCGGCGACAACATCCCGCCCGGCGCGATCTCGCTCGCCGCCGGGATCGGCCTGTTCGGCGACGAGACGGTGCTGTCCGAGCCGGACGGGACGTTCGAGCTCGTCGGCGTCGCGCCGGGCGTCTTGCGCGTCGCGGGCGCGCACCCCGACTTCGCGCGCGGCGAGAGCGCCGTGCTCGAGCTCGAGGGCGCCGCGGTGCTGCCCGACGTCGAGGTCGTCATGCGTCGCGGCGGCGGCGTGTACGGCACCGTGCGCGACCGCTTCGGCCGGCCGGTCGTGGGCGCGCTCCTGTTCGCGATCTCGCCCGAGGATCTCGCGGGCGACAGCGTGGCGAGCGGCGCGCTCTACGACGCACGCACGGACGCGAGCGGCGCCTACAGCATCGACAACGTGACGCCGGGCGGCTACTTCCTCGTGCTGACGCGGCCCGACTCGGCGCTGCACCTCTTGAGCCTGATCGGCACGGTGCGCTTCGACCTCGTCACCGTGCCCGACGGCGAGCTCGTGCGCTATGACGTCGTCGACGAGTCCGCGAGCGCGTGCCGCGTCTTCGGCGTCGCGACCGCGGACGGCGAGCCGCTCGAGAACGGCGTGATCGTCGCGTTCGGCCTCGAGAGCGAGAGCGTGCTCGGCGTGGACGTGAAGCTCGCGCAGATCCGGGCCGGCGGCGCCTACGAGTTCCCCGGCCTGGCGCCGGGCGCGTACACGTTCGATCTGCAGGTCGACGGGCCCGACGTGCGGCTCGACGTCGCGATCCCCGACGCGCCCGAGCACCGGCTCGACCTCGCGCTTCCGCGCGGCGGGGTCCGCGGCGTCGTGCTCGACGCGGCGAGCGGCGCGCCGATCGGGAGCGCCGAGGTCGTGCTGACGAGCACCGCGCTCGCCGAGGCGCCCGAGGGGCTGCTCGCGGGTCTGCTCGTGCCGTCGAATCGCGGCGCGCGCGAGCGCTCCGAGCGCGACGGCTCGTTCGACTTCGAGCGCCTGCAGCCGGGCGAGTACGAGCTCGTCGCGCAGGGGCCGGCGCGCGGCGAGCAGTCCGGCCGCTGGGCGCCGTGCGAGCCCGTGCGCGTCGTCGTGCGCGACGGCGTCGTCGAGCGCGGGGTCGAGCTGCGCCTCGAGCCGTCGCTCGCGCTCGTCGGCGTGGTGCGCGATCGGGACGGGGCGCCGGTGCGGGGCGCGCGCGTCACGGCGTTCGCGCGCGACGCGATCGCGCTGCGCCCGCCGCGCGACGAGAGCGACGAGGAGGGGCGTTTCGAGCTGCGCGCGCTCAAGCCGGGGACGTACGACCTGTCCGCGTCCGCCGACGGCTTCGCGACGACGCGCGTCGCCGGCGTCGCGCTCGAGCCCGAGGGAGCGGCGCCGCTCGACGTCGTGCTCGAGCTCGGGGTGTCGGTGCGGGCGCTCGTGCTCGACGCCGGGGGCCGGCCGGTGCCGGGGGCGATCGCGCGCCTCGTCGCGCTGGGGGAGGCGTCCGCGGCGGCACCGCGCGACGACGCGGAGCGGACCCTGGGCTCGGTCTTCAGCGGCCGCGGCGTCTCGGGCACCGACGGCTCGCTCGAGCTCGGCCGCTTCGTGCCGGGCACGTACCGCCTCGAGGCCCAGCGCGGGAGCGCGCGCGCCGAGGTCGAGCGCGCCGTCCCCGCCGACGCTGGGCCGGTGGAGCTGATCGTGCGTCTGCCCTAAGCTCCGGGTGCCATGATCGCCGCCATCGCTCTCGCTCTCGCCCTCGCCCAGGACGCGCCCGCCGCCGGCCCGGCCGAGGAGCCGCGCTCCGTTTTCGTCGATCCGTTGTTCCTCGGCGCGGAGCGGCCGGAGCTGCGCTCGGTGCGCATCATCCACCTCGTCCACGACGGCGCGCGCGGGGTCGCGGCGAGGGTCGAGCGGACGCAGGAGGAGGCGCGCGCGCTCGCGGCCCAGATCGTCCGCGAGCTCGCCGAGGGCGCGGACTTCGTCGAGCTCGCGAAGCGCTGGTCGGCGAACCGCAACGCCGCGCTCGGCGCCGTGCTCGGCTCGTTCCCGCCGGGCGTCCTGCACCCCGAGTTCGACCTCTTCCTGTTCGCGGCGGACGTGGGCGACGTCAGCGCGCCGATCGAGACTACGACGGGCTTGCACGTGCTGCAGCGCGTCGACACGTACGCCGGGTGCCGTCAGATCATGCTGGCCGGCGACGACGCGCGCGCGCGCTGCGACGAGCTGCTCGCACGGCTGCGCGCCGGCGCGGACTTCGCCGAGCTGGCGCGCGAGCACTCCGACGATCCCGAGAGCGCCGCGCGCGGCGGTGCGGTCGGCGTCTTCGAGCGCGGCTCCGAGGACCGGATGATCAAGGCCGCGGCGTTCGAGGCCGAGGTCGGCGAGATCGTGGGCCCGGTGCCGAGCCCGCTGGGCCTGCACATCGTGCAGCGCGTGCCGCTCGACGCGATCGACCCGGCGCTCGCCGAGGGCACGTGGGTCCGCGCGCGCTCGATCCTCGTCGCGGCGCGCACGGCGCTGCCCGGCATGCCGTACTCGGAGCGCACGGGCGAGGAGGCGGGCGACATCGCCGAGGGGCTGGTCGCACGCATCCGCGCGGGCGAGGACATGGCCGCGCTCGCGCGCGAGCACGACGAGGACTACACCGGCCGCGCCCGCGCCGGCGACCTCGGTTGGATCCACCGCGGCACGCCGAAGATGAGCCCGGTGCTCGACCGCCTCTATCTCGTCGAGCCCGGCACGCTGCTCGACCCGATCCCGATCCAGAGCGGCTGGCTGATCCTCCGTCGGGAACGGTAGCGGACCGAATCCGAGCGTCGGCCGAGCGTCGGCGTCAGTCCCCCAGATACCCCAGCGAGCGCAGCGTCTCGATCACCTCCGGGCTCGGCAGCGTCTGCGGGCGCGCTTCGGCGCGCAGCCGCGCGACGCGCGCCTCGAGGGCGCGGCGCAGCGCTTCGACGACGTCGGGGTTCTCCGCCGCGCGGTCCACCCGCTCGAGCGGATCCTCGTCGAGACGATACAGCGCCGTCTCGTGCACGATCCCCGCGCCGGCCTCGTACGGCGGCTTCGTCACGCGCACGCGCTCGGGGTTCCACACGAGCCGCCACGCTCCGCGTTGCAACGCGAAGACCTCGCCGCCCAGCCGCGGCGGCAGCGCTTCGACGTCGAGCTCGACGAGCTCGCTCAGGTGCTCGCGCTCCGCGGTCTCCACTTGCGCGTCGCCGCGCACGAGCGGCCACAGGCTCACGCCGTCGAGCGGGCCCGGCGGCGGCACGTCGAGCGCGTCGTAGAGCGTCGGCGCGACGTCGAGCAGGCTCACCCGCTCGTCCACCCGGCGCGGCCCCGGCGCGCGCGGGTCGCGCACGACGAGCGGCACGCGCAGCGTCGTCCCGTGCAGCGCGGCGCCGTGGTACGGGTACGCGTGGTGGTCGAACAGCTCCTCGCCGTGGTCGGCGGTGACGACGAGCAGCGTGTCTTCGAGCAGTCCGCGCGCCGCGAGGCCGTCGACGAGCCGGCCGACGTTGCGGTCGACGCCGAAGAGGCCCGCGTCGTAATACGCGAGCAGCGCCTCCATCTCCGGCGGCGCGGGGACGCGGCCGGCGAGCGCGGCGGCGTCGACGCGCTCGTGGAACGCCATCGCGTGGCGGCTCGCGCGCTCGCCGGGGGTCGCGCGGAACGAGCCCTGGTACGCCGGGTCGAGGAAACGCTCGCGCAGCGCGTCGATCGTCGGGAACGGCTTGTGCGCGTCGTACAGGTGCACCCACGCGAACGAGCGGCGGCCGCCCGCGTCGAGCCACGCGAGCGCCTCGTCGACCGCGCGCTCGTCCCACGCGTGCTGCGCGCGCGACTGGTCGCCGGCGCGCTCCTCGGCCGTCTGCGTGCACGCGAGCCGGTCGAAGCGCTCGGCACCCCACGCTTCGCACGCGTTCGACAGGAACGCGCCCGTGCGGAAGCCGGCGTGACGCAGCGCTTCGGCGAGCGTCGGCACCGCCGACGGCAGCGCGAAGCCGTTCTCGCGCACGCCGTGGACGAGCGGATGGCGGCCCGAGAGCAGCGACGCGAGCGCCGGCCACGTCTGGCCGCGCGGCGTCCATGCGTCGGTGAAGAGCGTGCCCTCGGCCGCGAGCGCGTCGATCCGCGGCGTCGCGCCGGGCCGGCCGCCGAGCGCGCCCACGCGGTCCGCGCGCACGGTGTCGAGCGTGACGAGCACGAGGTGGCGCGGCGCACCGTCGCCGCCGCCGCACGAGGGCACGACGGCGAGGACGGTGAGGACGGCGAGCGCGCTGGCCAGCACGGCGAGGACGCGCGGGAGCCGAGAGCAAGGATGCAAAGCGGGCGCACTATACTCCCGCGCATGTCCGCGCCGCGCGTCGGCCTCGTGATGCCCGCCCTCGACGAGGAGGACGCGCTCCCGCTCGTGCTCGCGGAGCTTGCGCGCGAGCGCGTCGACCGGCTCGTCGTCGTCGACAACGGCTCGCGCGACCGCACGGCCGAGGTCGCGCGCGCGTGCGGCGCGCAAGTCGTCTCCGAGCCGCGCCGCGGGTACGGTCAGGCGTGCCTGAGCGGCATCGCGCGGCTGTTCGAGGGCGAGGACGCGCTGGGCGACGCCGACGTCGTCGCGTTCCTCGACGCGGACCACTCGGACTACGCCGAGGAGCTGCCGCTCGTGCTCGCGCCGATCCTCGCGGGGCGCGCGGATCTCGTGATCGGCTCGCGCGTCCTGGGCGGCGCGACGATGGAAGCGCTGCTGCCGCAGGCGTGGCTCGGCAACCGGCTCGCGTGCTTCCTGCTGCGCGTGCTGTTCCGCGCGCGCTACACCGACCTGGGGCCGTTCCGCGCGATCCGGGTGGACGCGCTGCGCTCGCTCGGCATGTCCGACCGCGACTTCGGCTGGACGATCGAGATGCAGCTCAAGGCGAAGACGCACGGCCTGCGCGTCGTCGAGGTCCCGGTGCGCTACCGCGCGCGCGTCGGCAAGAGCAAGATCACCGGCACGCTTGCCGGCACGCTGCGCGCGGGCTGGAAGATCATCGGCTGGATCCTCGCGTGGCGCGTGAAGCTGTGGCTGCGGCCGCCGCGGCCGGCGGATCAGTCGAGCGGCTCGGTGGGGGGCACGCCCCAGGTGCCGCTGACCGACGCCCGGCGCCAGCCGACGATTTCGAACAACCAGTCGCACCAGCGGCCGAAGTAGGGCGTCACGCGCGCATCGGTGACGACCATGTTCGGCCGCCCGGTATCCGAGGCGTTCCCGCGCGCGATGTCGATCGCCGCGGTCGGCAGGTCGACCGAGAAGAGCGTGAACGAGAAGCCGGTCGCGTGGAACGTGCCCGACGACTCGGTCGTGCGCGAGAGCTCGACGCTGCCGCACGACGCGAGCCCGATCGAGCTGCCGAGCACTGCGCCGATCAGCGCGCCGCGCAGCGCGGCGGCGAGTCGCGGGCGGGACGGGCGCGCGGTCGGCATGCGAGCCGCACGATAGCGCGGCGGGGCCCGGCGGCCCAGCGCCCCGCAGCGTTTCCGCGCGCGCGGCTCGCCCGCGCAGCGAGTACCCTGTGCCGATGCCAGCGTCCGGCCGTTCCCGCTCGCACACGGCCTTCGAGCCGTCGGAGCCCACGCTCCGCGCGGCGCACGAGCGCGCTTTTCGCGAGCGCTTCGGCGTCGGTGCGGCGCCGCGCGTCTTCTTCGCGCCCGGCCGCGTCAACCTGATGGGGGCGCATCTCGACTACAACGGCGGCCCCGTCATGCCGATGGCGATCGACCGCGGCACGTTCGTCGCGCTCGCGCCGCGCTCCGACCGGGTTCTGCGCCTCGCCTCGACGCTGGAGCCGGGGGCGGTCGAGCTGGCGCTCGACGCGCCGCCGCCGGCCAGCGGTCACTGGTACGACTATCCGCTGGGCGTCGTGCACGCGTTGCGCGGCGGCGGGCACGCGGCGACGTGCGGCGCCGACGTCCTGTTCGGCGGCAACCTCGCGATCGGCGCGGGGCTCTCCTCGTCGGCCTCGATCACGGTCGCGACGGCGTTCGCGCTCGACGCGCTCTGGTCGCTCGGCCTGGCGCGCCGCGATCACGTGCAGGTCGCGCTGTGGGCCGAGCGCGAGTTCGTCGGCGTGCGTTGCGGCATCATGGACCCGCACGCGGTCGGCCTGTCGCGACCCGGTCACCTGCTGTGGCTCGACTGCCGCGACGAGACGACCGAGCACCTGCTGCTCGACACGGACGCGGTCTCGATCGCGGTCGCCGACACGGGCGTGCGCCGCGAGCTCGCCCACGTCGCATTCAACGAGCGCGTGCGCGAGTGCGGCGAAGCGTTCGAGCGGCTGCGCCGGCACGTGCCCGAGGCGACGTGCCTGCGCGACGTGCCGCTGGACGTGCTGCGCGAGCACGAGGACGAGCTCGACGCCACGGTCGCGCGGCGCGCGCGCCACGTCCTCGAGGAGGTCGCGCGCACGTTCACCGCGCGCGATGCGCTGCGCGCCGGCGACGTCGAGACCTTCGGCGCGCAGATGACCGCGGCGCACGCGTCGCTGCGCGAGCTGTTCGAGGTTTCGGTGCCCGAGCTCGACTGCCTGGTCGACGCGGCCGCCGCCTGCGAGGGCGTGCTGGGCTCGCGCCTGACCGGCGCCGGCTTCGGCGGTTGCACGGTGGTGCTCCTGCGCAGCGGGGCGCGCGAGGAGCTCGAGAGTGCGCTCGGCTCCGCGTTCGAGCGGCGCTTCGGCCGCGCGCCGCGCGTCGCGGTGTACCGCGGCGACGGCGGCCCGCGCGAGCTGCTCGCCGGCGGCTGAGCCGCCGGTCCCGCACCGCTCGCTCCGCACACTCCGTCGTCGCCGAGCGACGACGAAGTGTGCGACTGCGGCGCCTACTCCTGCTTCACGGGCGCGGCCGGCTCGCCGTACTGCGCCATCTCGGCGCCGGTGAGCACGTGGCGCGCGGCCTCGTCCGCGAGCATCGACTGCGCGAACGGACCCTGGATCAGGTCGACCGCGGCGGCGGGGCGGTTGCCGAAGAGGTAGTTCGTCGCGAGCACGAGGCGCGCGTCGCCGTCGGCCGGGTGGTCGAGCACGTACTGCTCGAGCACCGCGAGCTGGCGGTCGAACTCGGCCGGATCGCCGTAGAAGTCGTGCTTGTCGACCGGCGTCGTGGCGAGCCCCGGATCGTGCTTGAACGCGCGCCGGATCGCGTACGCGGCGTAGTGGTAGTCGCCGGTCGCGAACAACGCGTCCGAGAGCACGAGGTACAGCACGCCGACCTCGGGCGCGAGCTCGATCGCCTTCGCGTAGTACTGCACCGCCTGGGCGTAGCGGCCCTGGCGGAACGCCTCGTCGCCGAGCTCGAGGAAGTGCTCCGCGCTGTCGCCGAGCTCGGGCTGCGGCGCCGGCGGCGGGGGAGCGACGGGCTCGGCCGGCAGGACGACGCCTTCGCCTTGCTGCGCCGCCGGAACCTCGACGTAGATCACGTCGGGGTCGTTGTCGACGTACACCGTCTCGTACACGACGCGCGTGTAGCCGGGCGAGTAGTAGCTCGCGTAGTACGGCCAGTAGCAGTAGCGGTAGCCGAAGTAGTACGGGTAGAAGGCCGAGTAGTAGTACGGCACGCCGAAGCACCAGTTCCAGCCCCAGTAGCTGGTGTAGAACGGCGAAGCGAAGTAGTTCCCGCACCACCAGTTGCCGTACCCGAACGAGGCGCCGAACGTGAGGCCGAACGACGAGCAGCCGTACGCGTACGGGTTCGCGTAGAACGAGCCCTTCGTGCCGATCTTGCCGACGACTTGCTCGACGCCGCTCGGGCCGACCTTGCCCGTGCTCGTCTTGCCGGCCGCGGCCGCGTAGCGCATGCGCTTCACCGCGTTGTCGGGACCGCCGGCGAGGCGCACGGCGGTGTCGAGCGCGCCACGCTGGACGTTCGCGACCGCGGAGCCGACGCGCGCCGCCTGCTTCACGCCTTCGGGATCGCGCTTGGCGAGTTGCTCGAGGTGGGCGTTGTCGCGCCGCGCGTCGGCGATGCGCTCGCCCGCGGTGCGTTGCTTCGTGATGCGCTCGCTCGCGCCGCGCGCGGGCTGGAGGCTCTCGGTCGAGCCGCCGCGCGTCACGCTGGTGCGGCCTTGCGGGCCGCGCGCATAGTCCGTGGCGCCGCGCAGCGCGGGCGCGCCGTTGTCGCGCCGCGTGCGCACGTCGTCCGTGCCGGGGCGCACGGCCGGCGGCGTCGTCCGGACGGAGCTCGACGCGCCGCGCGAATAGCGCTCGAGCAGCGCACGCACTTCGCGGCCCTCCGACGGAGCCTGGGCGCCGTCGCGGTCGGTGATGCGCGTGCGGCCGAGCAGACCGGCCGCCCGGTAGCGCTCGACGAGCGAAGACGAGCGGCTCGAGCTGTCCGACGGTGCCACCCTCGAGCCGGGCGACGAGGTGCCGGTCGAGGGGGCGCCGGTCGTGGGCGGTTGAGTCGAGAACGTGGACGTGTACGGGCGCGGGAAGCGGACGCGGCGTGGCGCCGCGCCGCCCACGTCGAGCACCCGGTCGTCGCCGGTCACCGTGCTGGTGTCCAGCGGATCGGTTCCATCGAAGCGCTCGCCCCCCCTGCCGAGGGCCGCGCCCGTATCCCTGCCTTGCGACCCCGCGGAGTCGAAACGCGAGCCGTACCACCCCGAGCTGGAGCCGACGTCCGCTCCGGGGGTGACGCCGCGGGAGCCGCTGCTCCCGACGGAGCCGAGGTCCGGTGCCTCGTACCGGGTGGATCCGCGAGCGGTCGAGCGCGAGCCGGAGCTCGACGAGCCGACGTTCGAGCCGCTCGAGCGCGTCCAGCCGTCGAACGCGGGCTGCGACGAGCCGCTCGAGCGCTGCGTGCCGCCGAGCGAGGGCCGCGAGCCGACGTTCGAGCGCGAGCCGCTCGAGCTGCTGCCGATCGAGCGCGAGCCGCTCGATGATTGTCCGCCGAACGACGGCCGCTGGCCGCTGGAGGGCGCCGAGCCCGCGGACGGCCGCTGCCCGCTCGAGCGGGACGAGCCGCCGAACGACGGCTGCTGGCTGCTGGAGCGGGACGACCCGCCGAACGACGGCCGGCTCGATCCGCCGCCGCCCGAGCTGCGGGAGGCGCCGATCGAGCTGCCGCGGCTCGAGCTTCCTCGGCTGTTGCCGCTTCGTTGGGCGTCGAGCTGGGCGCCGAATACGAGCGTGCAGCAGGCTGCGAGCGAGAGGAGGGCGGAGACTCGGTTGCGCATGGGATCACCAGGTGGGGGGCACCGATCTTCCTCATCGGCACCGCGCGCCTTCTGGACGTGTCGCGACGGCCGGCGGCCGACGCAACCCGGAGCCAGAGCGTGCTGCAAGAGCGTTGCAGCCCCCCAGTCCGTGCAAGAACGGTGCCGCTGGGCTGCGCGAGCCGGCGGGGGAGGCGCGAGGACCTCACCAAAGCCCTTCGGAGGGCCCGCAACGGTCCGCCAGCCCCAACGAGCGGCGCGCGGGCCGTGCCCGGGCCGGGGGAGGCAGGGTCGCCCTCATTCTAGTCCCCGGACCGCGCCTGCGGCAGGGGGACGGGCGGGGGTCTCACGCAGGGGACACGCGTGGCCCCGCCATGGGTCAGTCGAAGGCGTGGTCAGTCGAGCGGCAGGACGACCTGGGAGCGCAGGGCTCCCGGCTGCCCGGTGACGCGCGCGTAGGGCGTCCCCGGGGTGCGCCCGGCCGGGACTGCGCGGCCCAGGGAGGCGAGCCAGGCGCTGCGCGGCGCGCCGTCGCCCGCGAGCGCGAGGCCCTCGCCGGCGGGGCGGCGGACCCAGGGCGCCCGCGCGGGCTCGGCGGCGGCCGGGCGGCGCGCGAGGAGCGCGAGCGGCGTGCCCGCCGCGTCGAGCTCGAACACCGGCTCGTGCTCGACGTCCGCGCCGTGCTCGGCCGCGAGCGCGTCCAGCCGCTCGCGCGCCCACGCGACGAGCGCGTCCCAGCCCGCCCGCTCCTGCGGCAGCGCGACGCGCAGCTCGTCGCGCGCGGGCAGCGGCAGGCCGTCGACGCTCGGGCGCGCGCCGTCGACGTCACGCTCGTCGAGCTCGTCGCGCTGGTCGGGCGGGACGAAGAACGAGTCCGCGTACGCGATCGCGGTCTCGACCGAGCGCAGCGTCTCGGTCCAGATCGTCTGCGTGCTCTCGTCGGCGACGCGCTCGAACGTGATCCGCGCGGGCCAGCGCCGGCCGTGCTCCTCGCGCCACGCGCCGACCGCGAGCGCGAACGTCGCGCTCTCGCCGTCGCCAGGGCGCACGACGAAGCGCGCCGGCGGCTCGCCCGCGCTGCCGTCGCCGGAGGGCTCCGCGCGCAACTCGCCGAGGTCGCCCTCGAGCGGCGCGACGCGCGCACCGCCGCCGCCGGCGGCGTCGCTCCACGCGAAGCCGTCCGGCCACAGGAGCGCCGCGCGCCGCAGCTCCGCGCGGCGCACGAAGTCGTCGCGCCACGCGGGCTCGTACTCGATCGAGGGCTGCCCTTGGGACCAGAGGAACGCGCGCGCGCGGCAGCGCAGCTCACGCCGGAAGGGCCGGGTCGCGCCCTCGTCCGGGCGCAGGCCGATCGCCGCGCGGTCGGGGAACACGTACGTCGCCGTGAGCGTGTGCGGCGGCGCTTCGACGCCGGGGAAGGCGACCTCCCAGACCGCTTGGACGCCGGCGAGGCCCGCGATCGCGTGCGTGGGCGCGAGGCCGCCGGGGTCGGGCTCGTCCGGCCCCGGATCGGCGGATGTGGACGGATCGGCGGATGTGGACGGATCGGCGGGTGTGGACGGATCGACGGGTGTCGCAGGCTCGGCGGGTGTCGCCGGATCGACGGGTGTGGACGGAGCGGGCTCGGGCTCGGGCTCGTCGCGGCACGCGGCGAGGCCGAGGACGAGCGCGAGCGCGAGCGCTCCGCGGCGCGCGCTCATCCGAGCCGCTCGCGCAGCACGGCGGCGGCGCGCTCCAGCGTCTCGGTGCGCTTGGCGAAGCAGAAGCGGACGATCGAGCGGCCGTCGGCGCGGTTGGAGAAGAAGCTCGAGCCGGGCACGGTCGCGACGCCGCCGCCTTGCACGAGGCGCAGCGCGAACGCGACGTCGTCCTCGCCGGCGCGCGCGAGGCCGCCGATCTCGGTCATCGTGTAGTACGCGCCGCGCGGCTCGAAGACGGTGAAGCCGCACTCGCGCAGAGCGCCGTTCAAGAGGTCGCGTCGCGCGCGGTAGTCGCGCGCGAGGTCGGCGAAGTACGCGTCGTCGAAGCCGAGCGCGACCGCGGCGGCCTCCTGCAGCGGCGCGGGCGCGCCGACGGTGAGGAAGTCGTGCACCTTGCGGATCGCGCGCGAGAGCTCCGCCGGCGCGACGCACCAGCCGATGCGCCAGCCGGTCGCGCTCCACGTCTTCGACAGGCCGCTGATCGTGATCGTGCGCTCGCGCATCGCGTCGAGCGAGCCGATCGAGACGTGCTCGGCGCCGTCGTAGAGGATGTACTCGTAGATCTCGTCGGTGATCGCGAGGCAGTCGTGGCGCACGCAGAGCGCCGCGATCGCGTCGAGCTCCTCGCGCGAGAAGACCTTGCCGGTCGGGTTGTGCGGCGTGTTGAGCACGATCGCGCGCGTCCTCGGCCCGAACGCGGCGGCGAGCTCGCCCTCGTCGAACGTCCAGTCCGGCGGGCGCAGGCGCACGAAGCGCGGCACGGCGCCGGAGAGGATGCAGTCGGGGCCGTAGTTCTCGTAGAACGGCTCGAAGACCACGACCTCGTCGCCGGGATCGAGCACGGCCAGGAGCGCCGCGATCATCGCCTCGGTCGCGCCGCAGCAGACGGTGACGTTCGCGTCCGCGTCGGTCGGGATGCGGTTGTAGCGCGTCGTGCGCTCCGCGACCGCGCGGCGCAGGCTCGCGGCGCCCCACGTGATCGCGTACTGGTTGACGTCGGCGTCGATCGCGCGCTTCGCCGCCTCCTTCATCGCCGCGGGCGCGGCGAAATCGGGAAAGCCCTGCGCGAGGTTCACGCCGCCGTGCTGCGCGCACACGCGCGTCATCTCGCGAATGACGGATTCCGTGAAGCGCGCGGCCTTCTGCGACGTGAGCGGGCGCGCGGCGGCGGGGGGGCTGGCCATGCCCCGAGGGTAACGCTCGGATGCGCTCAGGGCGCGACCAGCTCCACCGACTCGGTCGCTCCGCTCTCGACGGCGAAGGGCTCCGTCTCCGCGACCGCGTCGTGGCCTTCGACGAGCAGCACGAGGTAGTAGCCGCCCGGCGCGACGCCGAGGTGCCGGAAGCGGCCGCCGCGGTCGGCGAGCACCTCCTCGA
>CAZGTQ010000418.1:0-3779 GCA_964528575.1 uncultured Planctomycetaceae bacterium
TCCCTCCGAGCCCTCCGGGCGGGCCGAGCTGCTCTCGGTCGGCCGGGTCGCCGACGCGACCGGCATCTCGCCCGCGACGCTGCGCATCTGGGAGCGGCGCTACGGGGTGCCGGTCCCGGTGCGGCTCGAGTCGGGCCACCGCCGTTACACCGCCGAGCAGGTCGCCTGGCTGCGCCAAGTCGCCGAGGCGCTCCAGCGCGGGCACCGTGCGCGCGCGGTGCTCCAGGCGGACGAGAGCGAGCTGCGGCGCCTCGTCGCCGGGTCCGCGGGCGTCGAGGAGCAGTCGCGCGAGACGCTGCTGCTGCTCGAGATGGTGCGCGAGGGCCGCATCGAGGAGCTCCACGAGGCGTTGCGTCTCGCCTACGGGCAGCTCGGCGCGCTCGCGTTCCTCGAAGAGCGCGTCGCGCCGCTCCTGCGCAGCGTCGGTCGGGCGTGGACGGAGGGCTCCCTTTGCGTCCACCAGGAGCACGCGGGGTCGCACGCGATCGGCGACTTCCTCAGCCTGTTGCTCCTGTCGCTGCGGGCGCAACCGGGAGCGGGGCACGCGGGGCCGATCGTGCTCGCGACGCTGCCCGAGGAGCGGCACGGGCTCGGGATCGAGATGGTCGGAGTGCTGTGCGAGTCCCTCGGCGTCTCGACGGCGATGCTCGGGCCCGACACGCCGGTCGACGAGATCGTCGCGGCGGCGGAGCCGATCGCCGCGCCCGCCGTCGGGATCGGCGTGTCGATCGCGACATCGGGCGTGCGCACGGACGCGGCGCTCGCGGACCTGCGGCGGCGCTTGCCCGAGTCGACGGAGCTCGTCGTCGGCGGCGCGGGCGCGCGGCGGCACGGGCGACGCGGGCCGAGCGGCGCGCGGACGTTCGACACGCTGCGCGAGCTGCGCGACTGGCTCGTCGTGCGGTTTCCGCCGCCGCCGGACGCCGCCGGGAGGCGCTCGTGAGCCCGCGCTTCGTGCACGAGAGCCGCTTCGAGGCCTCGTGCGACGAGGTCTTCCGCTGGCACGCGCGGCCGGGCGCGCTCGAACGGCTGAACCCGCCGTGGGAGCGGGTCGAGGTCGAGGAACGCGGCTCGGGGATCGCGGTCGGCTCGCGCGTCGCCTTGCGCGTGCGCCTCGCGCCGTTCGTCTCCGCGCGCTGGGTCGCCGAGCACGTCGCGCTCGAGGAGGGCCGCAGGTTCGAGGACGTCCAGGTCGCCGGCCCGTTCGCGCGCTGGCACCACGTGCACGAGCTCACGCCGGACGGCGCCGGGGCGTGCCGGCTGCGCGACACGGTCGAGTACGAGCTGCCGTTCGGGGCGCTCGGCACGCTACTCGCGGGGGGACTCGCGGGGGGAGCGGTGCGCCGGCGCCTGCGACGGATGTTCGAACACCGGCACCGCACGCTCGCTCTGGACCTCGAGACGCATCGGAGGAACGCCATGACCGGGACGCAGAAGATCGCAATCACGGGGTCGAGCGGGCTCGTCGGCTCTGCGCTGATCCCGCTCCTCGAGACCGCCGGACACGAGGTCGTGCGCCTTGTGCGGCGGCCGCCGCAGGGGCCGGGGGAGGTCCGCGTCGATCCCGCGGCGGGCGAGATCGACGACGGCGCGCTGGAGGGGCTCGATGCGGTCGTGCACCTCGCGGGTGAGAACATCGCATCCAGAAGGTGGTCGGACGAGCAGAAGAAGCGCATCCGCGACAGCCGGGTCGGCGGCACGCACGCGCTGTGCGACACGCTCGCCGGGCTCGAGCGGCCGCCGCGCTGCCTCGTGTCGGCCTCGGCGGTCGGCTTCTACGGCGACCGTGGCGCGGAGGTGGTCGACGAGACCTCGGCGCGGGGCGCCGGCTTCCTCGCGGACGTGTGCGCCGAGTGGGAGCGTGCGACCGAGCCCGCCGAGCAGGCGGGGATCCGGGTCGTGCACACGCGCTTCGGCGTGATCCTCAGCCCTTCGGGCGGCGCGCTCGCGAAGATGCTGACGCCGTTCAAGCTCGGCGCGGGCGGCGTGATCGGCAGCGGCGACCAGGTGATGAGCTGGATCGACGTCGACGACGTCGCCGGCGCGATCCTGCACGCGCTGTCGCACGAGGACGTGCGCGCAGCGACGAACGTCGTCGCCCCGAACCCGGTGACGAACCGCGAGTTCACCAAGACGCTGGGCCGCGTCCTGCACCGGCCGACCTTCGTCCCCATGCCCGCGCCCGCCGCGAAGCTCGCGTTCGGCGAGATGGCCAACGAGCTCCTGCTCTCCGGCCAGCGCGTGAAGCCGGCGGTGCTCGAGCGCACGGGCTACGCGTTCCGCTACCCGCGTCTCGAAGACTCGCTGCGCCACCTGCTCGGCCGCCCGAGCGCCGCGTCCGCCCGCGAGACGAGCGGAGCCGGCTCGCGCTGAGCGCGAGCCCGATCCGATCCGACCGATCGCCTCGCCAGATCGCCTCGCCGCGCCGGTACGTCGCGGGCTCGCCGCGGACCGGCGCGTCGGCGCGCGTCGGCGCGGCGACCCGCTTCGCTCCGCCCGCTGCGCGTGGTCCAATCCGCGCCATGGACGCCGCGCGCATCGCCCGACGGCTGGCGCGCGAAGCCGACGCGCTCGAGTTCGGTCCGCCGGTCGTCCACGTCTACAACCCGCTCGTCTACGCGCGCCGCAACCACGAGCAGTACCTGCGACGCTACGCGCGGCCGGGCGTGCGCGCGCTCCTCGTCGGCATGAACCCCGGTCCCTGGGGCATGGCGCAGACGGGCGTCCCTTTCGGCGAGAGCGAGCACGTGCGCGACTGGCTCGGGATCGACGAGCCGCTCGAGCCGCCGCGCGTCCAGCACCCCAAGCGTCCGATCGACGGCCACGCGTGCGGGCGCAGCGAGGTGAGCGGCCGGCGCATCTGGAGCTGGGCGAAGGAGCGCTTCGGCACCCCGGACGCGTTCTTCGATCGTTTCTTCGTCTGGAACTACTGCCCGCTGTGCTTCCTCGAGGACAGCGGCCGCAACCGCACGCCCGACAAGCTCCCCGCGCGCGAGCGCGAGCCCCTCTTCGCCGTGTGCGACGACGCGCTGCGCCGCCTGGTCGAGCACCTCGGCCCCGAGCTCGTGATCGGCGTCGGCGCGTTCGCGCGGGACCGGGCGCGCAGCACGCTCGGCGACGCGGCGCGCGTCGAGACGATCCTGCACCCGAGCCCGGCAAGCCCGCTCGCGAACCGCGGCTGGGCGGAGCAGGCCGAGGCGCAACTGCGCGAGCTGGGCGTGCTCGCGTAGCACGCGAGTGCTCTCGCGCGTCGCCGCTTCCCGACCGTCGCGGGCGGAGCGCCGGCGCGGCCGCTCCGCCCGCGCGTCGCGAAGCGGGCTACGATGGCGCCGATGCCGGCGCAGAGCGAGGAGCCGTGGGGCAGCGACGGCCACCGGTCGTGGCCCCTTCTGTCGCCCGAGGAGGTCTCATGAGCTTCGACCAGCTCGATGTCGCCGCTTACGCTCTGCCCCCCGCCCTCGCGGCCGAAACGCTCACGCCCGCGCTCGTCGTGCACCTCGACCGCGTCCGCGACAACGTGCGCCGCGTGATCGAGCTCGTCGGCGGCGACCCGGAGCGTTGGCGCCCGCACGTCAAGACGACGAAGATCCCGCGCGTCTGGGCCGAGCTCGCCCGCGCCGGCGTGCGCTGCTACAAGACCGCGACGACGCGCGAGACCGCGGTCCTCTGCGACGTGCTCGCCGCCGAGGGCGTCGAGGAGCCCGACGTGCTGCTGGCGTACCCGCTCGTCGGCCCGTCGCTCTCCCGCCTCGGCACGATCGCCGCAGCGCACCCGCGCA
>CAZGTQ010000419.1:0-2441 GCA_964528575.1 uncultured Planctomycetaceae bacterium
CGATGGCCCAACCTCCCAAGCAGAGCCGCTACATCGTCAACGACATCGGCTGCGGCTACGCCGTCCACGACACCCAGGTCATCTACCAGCGCCTCGAGGGCGAGGAGCGCGGCGAGATCCCGCCGTCGACGAACGCCTTCAACTCGCGCATCGTCGACATCTTCCCGACGCGCATGACGGCGCTGCGACGCGCCCAAGAGCTCAACCGCGAGCACGAGCGGCAGCAGCGCGCGTCTTGAGCGAGGCGAGGCGCGCTCAGGGCAACTCGGCGCCCACGACGTGCGCCTCGAGGCCCGTGAGGACGTTCGGCCACACCGTGTCGAAGTAGGCGAACGCCTCGTCCCACGCCCGGCCGCTGCCCCAGCCCGAGTGCACGATGCGCACGCGAGTGCGGTTCGCCTCGGCGGGCTCGAGGAGCACGTCCAGGCGCGTCGCCTCGTTGCGCACCTCGGGCATGTACGGCGGCTGGTACCACGTCGTCACGAGCCGGCGCGGCGGGTCGACGCCGAGCACGACCCCCCAGTCGTTGCCCTTCGAGCCCGGCTCGCCGTCCGGCAGGAAGTGCACGCGGTACGCGCCGCCGGGGCGCGCGTCGACGATCGCTTCGGGCGCCCAGAAGGACTCGACGCCCGCGCTCGTCGTCCACAGCGACCAGACCCGCTCGATCGGCGCGGAGACGACGTGCTCGACGCGGACCGCCCGCTCGGTGGGCGGGACGTCGGGGAGCACGACGACCAGGCCGGCGGGCTCGGGCGGCCCGGCCTCGGGCACGGCGGTGCAGGCTGCGAGCGCGACGTAGGCGAGCGGAACGAGCGCGGCGAGGACCTTCGGCTTCATGGCGGCCATTGTTCCGATCGCCGTACGATTTTCGACGCTCGAGCGTCGATTCCGCCCGCCGCCGCGCGTGGATGACGAGACACGACCTCTCGACACGGAGACCACCGATGAGCCAGTTCATGCTGCTTCTGTACGACGATCCCTCCTCCTACGCCGACCTGACGCCCGAGACGATGCAGAAGATCGTCCAGGAGTACGGCGCGTGGGCCGCGAAGATGCAGGCCGAGGGCCGGCTCGTCGAAGGGAGCAAGCTCACCGACGAAGGCGGCCGGCGCATGACGACGCGCGGCGAGTCGATCGAGGTCACCGACGGGCCGTTCGCGGAGTCGAAGGAGGTGCTCGGCGGCTACTTCGTGATCCGGGCGGAGGGCTACGAGAAGGCGGTCGCGCTCGCCCGCGAGTGTCCGCACGCGAAGTACGGGTGCCGCATCGACGTGCGCATGGTCGACAGCGTGGGGGAGGACGCTGGCTGACGAGGACGTACGCGGCCTGGTCGACCACCTGTTCCGGCGCCGCGCCGGGCAGATGGTCGCGACGCTGACACGCATCTTCGGCGCGTCGCGGCTCGACCTGGTCGAGGACGTCGTCCAGGAGGCGCTCGTGCGCGCGCTGCGGCAGTGGTCGCTGCGCGGCGTGCCCGCCGATCCGAGCGCGTGGCTGTTCCGCGTCGCGCGCAACGCCGCGCTCGACGCGCTGCGTAGGGATGCCACCGCGCGCGACGCGGCCGGGCGTGAATCGCTCTCCGAGAAGGAGCGCGAGCTCGACGCGTGGCGCGCGGAGGCGCTCGCGCGCACGTCCGAGTCCGACCTCGCGCTCCTGCCCGAGTCGCTACGCGACGACCAGCTCCGCATGATCTTCGCGTGCTGCCATCCCGCGATCGGCGAGGACGGCCGCATCGCGCTCACGCTCAAGACGCTGGGCGGTTTCGGCGTGCCCGAGATCGCGCGCGCGCTGCTCGCGAAGGAGCAGACGATCGCGCAGCGCATCGTGCGCGCGAAGCGGCGCA
Organism: uncultured Planctomycetaceae bacterium; assembly: GCA_964528575.1. GTDB lineage: Bacteria > Planctomycetota > UBA1135 > UBA1135 > CAZGTQ01. The sequence continues at coordinate 1,844 of CAZGTQ010000419.1, forward strand.
TCCGCGAGGAGCGGATCGAGCTCGAGCTGCCCGGGCCGGACGAGCTGCCGGCGCGGCTCGACTCGGTGCTCCAGGTCGTCTATCTGACGTTCAACGAGGGCTACGCCGCGCACCGCGGCGCGGAGCTCGTGCGCGCCGATCTCGTGCGCGAGGCGCTGCGCCTGGGGAGCCTGCTCGCGCAGAGCCCCGCGACGGACGCGCCGCGCGTGCACGCACTGCTCGCGCTGATGCTGTTCGGCGCCGCGCGGCTGCCCGCACGGGTCGACACGTCGGGCGAGCTGCTCCTGCTCGAGCACCAGGACCGCTCGCTGTGGGACGCCGAGCTGACGCGGCGCGCGGCCCTGCACGTCGCGCGCGCGGGACGCGGCGACGAGCTCTCGCTCTACCACGTCGAAGCCGGACTCGCGGCGTGCCACGCGCTCGCGCCGAGCTGGGAAGCGACCGACTGGCCGCGCATCCTCGCGTGGTACGACCTGCTCGTGCGCGCGACGCCTTCGCCGGTCGCGCGCCTCAACCGCGCGATCGCCGTCGCGATGGTCGCGGGACCCGCGGCGGGGCTCGCGGCGCTCGCCGAGATCGAGCAGCACCGCGCGCTCGC
>CAZGTQ010000420.1:0-8065 GCA_964528575.1 uncultured Planctomycetaceae bacterium
GCGCGCGCGGGCGAGCGGTTCGGCCTCGTCGCGCTCGAGCCCGGCGCCGCCGGGACGCTCGAGCTCGCGCTCGGGCTCGAGCGCACGCTGCGCATCTGCGTCGTCGACGAGCGCGGCCGACCCGTCCCCGGCGTGCCGGTCCGCGTCGCGGCCGACGCCGTCGCAGCGCGGACCGAGGGTTCCGGCTGGCGCGGCCGCACGGGCACGGACGGAGTCGCGACGCTGCGCCACGTCGACCAGGTCCTCGGCGAGCGTCTCGCGCGCGCCGCGTCCGCGCTCGCGCTGCTCGCGATCCCGAGCGCCGAGCCGGTCGCGGTCGAGCTCGACCCGCGCGCGCTGCCGAGCGAGCCCGTCCGGCTCGTGCTGCCGGCGTGTGGCCGCGTCGTCGTCGACGTCGCGGGCGCGGACGGAGCGCCGCTCGACGGCTGTCTCGTCGCGCTGACCGAGGTCCGCGCGCGCGGCGACGGCGCACTCGCGCCGGCGCGCGGCGCAACGCACCGCGCATGGACCGCCGGCGGCCGCGCGACGTTCGACTTCGTCGGCCTCGGTCTCGAGCTCGCGTGCGAGGCCGCGCCGGGCGTCGAGGTGGCGAGCGTGCGCCGCACCCTCCAGGGCCCCGCGGGGCCCGGCGACGAGGTCCGCATCGCGCTGCGCGCGGCCGAGCGGGCGCCGGCGCTCGTCGGGCGCATCCTCGGCGCATCGGGCGCGCCGTTCGCGGATGCCGTCGTGCGGCTGAGCGCGACGTTCGCCGACGCGCGCGGGCGCGAGCGGACCGTCGTGCGCTCCGCGCGCACCGACGCGCTGGGCGGCGTGCGCGCGACGCTCGATCCGCCCGAGCTCGACGCGCTGCGCTGCACGCTCGTCGTGAGTCACGACGACGGCGAGCGCGCGCACGCGGCCGAGCTCGCGCTCGTCGCGCCGCTCGCGCCCGGCGACGTGCCGCTGGGCGACGTGCGCCTCGAGCCCGTGCCGCTCGCGTTCGCCGGCCGCGTCTTCGACGCGTCGGGCGCAGCGCTCGCCGGCGCGCTGGTTCAACTCGTCACCGACCGCTCGTTCTCCGACGCGGCGCCCGACTGGGAGCTCGTGCACGGCGCGCGCGCGACCTCGGACGCGCGCGGCGCGTTCGCGGCGTGGGGACGCTTCGCGCCGGGCCGCGAGGACGCGCTCGCCGTCACGCTCGACGGCTGGGTCCAACGCGCGCTCGCGCCGGTCGTGCCGGGGCGCGCGGACGCCGTCGTCGTGTTGGAGCGCGCGGGCGCGCTCGCCGGCGCGCTGCGCCTGCCGGACGGCGCAGACGGGACGCGCCTGCGCATCGCCGTCGCGCCGCGCGACGCGCACGAGCGGCGCACCGTCTGGCGCGGCGCGGACACGCGGCCGAGCGCGTCGGGACGCTTCCGACTCGGCGCGCTGCCGCCGGGCGAGGTCGACGTCTCGATCGCGCTCGCGGGCGACGCCGAGCCGCTCGCGCGCGTCGAGGGCGTGCGCGTGCCTCCCGGCGGCGAGGCGCGCGTCGACGTCGACCTGCGCGGGCGGCTCGGCTACTTCCGTCTCGTCGTGCTCGACGCGAGCGGCGCGCCGGTGCCCGAAGGGCTCGTCACGCTGCACCCGGCCGGCGCGACCCCGCGCATCGTCGAGCTCGCGAACGGCGCAGCCGAGCTGCTCGCGCGCCCGACGGCGGTCGACGCGCGCGTCGACGCGCCGGGCTTCCGCTCGGCCGAAGTGCGCGCGCTCGCCGGGGAGCGCACGGTCGTGCTCGAGCGCGGCATCGACGTGCGGCTGCGGCTGCCGCGCGAGCTCGCGCTGCCCGACGCGCCGGGGCGGGTGCAGGTCGGGCTGGTCGCGACCGACGGCGCGGCGGCCTATTTCGACGAGCGCGTCGCGGGCGGCACGCCGCGCTTTCACTGGGACCTCGCGCGCTGGCCGGCGGCGGACGCGTCCCGCGAAGTCGAGCTCGTCGCGCCCGGCGAGGGCCGCTACGACGTCTACTTCGTCGTCGGCTACGCGGAGCTCGGCGGGAGCTGGCACCGCGCGGTGCTCGGCGCGGGCGAGGCCGGCCCGGCGCGCATCGAGGTCGGTACCGGCGGCGGGACGCACGACGTCGCCCCGCGGGCGCAGGAGTACGCGCGCGCGCTGGCGGACCTCGCGACCGCGATGAAGGGCGAGAATCGATAGAAGGAAGCGGCCGATCGTGCGCAGGGAGCGGGGCTCGCTACCATCCACCGCGCATGGCACTCTCCGAAGCCGATTTCGCAAGACTCCAGCGGCAGCTCGCGCGCGCGGGGCGGCGCTGGACCCTCTGGGTCGCCGCCGCCGCGCTCGCGCTCCTCGCCGTGATCGGGGTGTTCTCGTCGTACTACACCGTCGATCCCGAGGAGCGCGCCGTCGTCAAGCGCTTCGGCGCCGTCGTCGGCGAGCCGCGGCCGCCGGGGCTCCACTTCAAGCTGCCGTTCGGCATCGACCAAGCGGTCCCGGTGCCGACCGAGCGCGTGCTCAAGCAGGAGTTCGGCTTCCGCACGATCGCCGCCGCGCAGCGCACGACCTACGACCGCTCGCAGGCGGATCTCGAGGTCTCGCTCATGCTGACGGGCGACCTGAACGTGATCGACGTGCAATGGGTCGTGCAGTACCAGATCGCGGACCCGGCGAAGTACCTGCACCGGCTGCGCGACCCCACCGAGACCCTGCGCGACGTGAGCGAGGCGGTGATGCGCCGCATCGTCGGCAACCGGCTCGGCAGCGAAGTGCTGACCGTAGGCCGCGTCGAGATCGCTTCCCAGGCGCGCGAGCGGATCCAGCAGATCCTGGACCAGTACGACGCGGGCATCCACGTCCGGACGGTCGAGATGCAGGACGTCACGCCGCCGGAACCGGTCAAGCCGGCGTTCAACGCGGTCAACGAGGCGCGCCAGGAGAAGGAGCAACTGATCAACGAGGCCGAGCGGCGGCGCAACGAGGTCGTGCCGAAGGCCCAGGGCGAGGCGAAGCAGACCATCGCCCAGGCCGAAGGCGACGCGGCGCGGCGGATCAACGAGGCGCTGGGCGCGGCGACGCGCTTCACCGCGCTCGCGACCGAGTACGAGAAGAACCCCGATCTCACGCGGCGGCGGCTGTACCTCGAGATGATCGAGCAGGTGCTGCCCGGCGCGCGGCACGTGTACGTCGTCGGCGACGAGGGCGGGCCGGTGCCGCTGCTCCACCTCGACGAGGCGGCTGCGGCCGCGAGGAGGAACCGATGAGGAGCATGCCGCGCAACGCCAAGGTCGCGCTGGGCGCGATCGTCACGGTGCTCCTGTTGATCGGACTCGGCGCGTCCGCGTACACGCTCGACGAAGCCGAGCAGGCCGTCATCGTCCAGTTCGGCGCGCCGGTCGGCGACACGATCACCGAGCCGGGGCTGCACTTCAAGCTGCCGTTCGTGCAGGAGGTGCGCCGCTTCGACAAGCGCATCTTCGCGTGGGACGGCGACCCCAACCAGATCCCGACGCGCGGGCGCGAGTTCATCAGCGTCGACACGACCGCGCGCTGGCGGATCGCCGATCCGCTTCGTTTCCTCGAGGCGCTGCGCGACGAGGCGGGCGCGCAGTCTCGGCTGGACGACATCATCGACTCGGTCGTGCGCGACACGATCTCGGCGACCACGCTCGAGGAGATCGTGCGGTCGCGGACGTGGAACGTGGCGCAGAGCGAGCTCGGCGGCGGGCGCATCGGCGAGAACCCCGCGCTCGACGAGCCGATCGTCGTCGGCCGCGAGGGTCTGACGCGCATGATCCTCGAGGAGGCGTCCGTGCCGCTCGCGCAGTACGGCATCGACCTCGTCGACGTGCTCATCAAGCGGCTCAACTACATCGATTCGGTGCAGCAGCAGGTGTTCAACCGCATGGTGAGCGAACGCCAGCGGATCGCCGCGCAGTACCGCTCCGAGGGCGAGGGCGTCAGCGCGGAGATCCTCGGCCAGACCGAGAAACAGCTCGCCGAGATCACCTCGGAAGCGCACCGCAAGGCGGAGATCATCCGCGGCGAGGCCGAGGCGCGCGCGACCGCGATCTTCAACGACGCCTACAGCGCCGACCCGGAGTTCTACGCGTTCTACCGCACGCTCGAGAGCTACCGCAAGACGATCGGCGACAACGCGACGCTCATGCTGAGCCGCGACTCGGACTTCTTCCGTTATCTGGACGAGGTCCTGCCGGAGCGCCGCGACTGAGCTCGGAGCCGCCGACCGGCCGCCACGTCCTGGACTCTCTCGAATCAGGGTAACCTCGTGCCCGCGAGTCCAGCCGGGCCGGCCATCGCGGACGGTCGGCGGGCGCTGCGCGTCCCTGGGCGACGCTAGAATCGCGGCAGCGTGAAACGTGTCGACCGACGAAGGAGAGGGGCCCAATGAGGGAAGGCAGGAGCGAGGTCGACGAGGTACTGCACGGGTTGCGCAACGCGATCAACGTCCTCGTGACGAGCGGTCGTTGCCTGCAGGACCAGGCCGCGAACGACTCCGGCAGCCGCGACCTCGTTCTGGCCCTCGAGCAGGGCGCCGGCGACGCGCGCAGGCTCCTCGACCGGCTGCAGGATCTCGTCCGCGAACGAGACGCGTGATCGCGATCAGAGCACCAGGGGCGCCGTATCGATCCGCGGCAGCACGGTCGTCTCGCCGACCGCGGGCGGGTCGATCGAGACCAGGCGGCCCGCGCGCGGGACGAGGAAGCGGTAGCGCGGCGCGTCGAGCGACTCGGGCGTCGTGACGCGGATCGCGCGCAGCCCCTCGTCGTCGACGCGCACGGCTTCGACGTCGAACGCGCGGGCGTGCCAAGTCGTGCCGCGCGCCGGCGGCGACTCGCTCGCGCGGTAGACGCGCTCGAACATGCCCTCGAGGAACGGGCCGTCCGACGACTCGAGCTCGAACGAGCGCTCGCCCGTGCGCGTCCAGCGCAGGCCGCGGCGCTCGTTCTGCATCGTCCAGAAGCCGAGGTCGTGATCGTCCGCGCCGTGCAGCCACGCCGACGCGAGCGTGAACGCGTGCGACCCGCTCTCGGCCTGGAGGACGAACAGCTCGCGCCTGCCGAGCTCGGGCGAGCCGACGTCCGCCGCGAGCGCCGCGGAGCGCACGTCGCGCGCCAGGTTCGCGAGGAAGGCCGACCCGCTCAGCAGCGCGACGCCCGCGCCGAGCGTCGCGAGGACGAAGAGCGCGCCGCCGGCGAGGCACTGCCCGAAGCCGCGCTCGCGCCGCCCGTCCCACAGCCGCTCGAAGAACAGCGCCAGCAGTCCCGCGGCGCCGATCGACGCCGTGAACAGGAGCCGCTCGGAGGGCGGCGCGCTCCCCTGCGGCACGAGCATGAGCGCGGCCCACAGCGCCAAGATTCCCGCTCCCGGCCGCCCGCGCACGACGCGCGCGATCCACGTGCCGAGCACGGCGACGAAGACCGCGCCCGCGATCGACAGCGGCCAGCGCACCTGCGGCGCGAAGCTGACGACGTCGAGCGGGAGCGGCACGACGAGGCTCGTCGCGCCCGCGGTGAACAGCACGACGAGATTCGAGGCGAACGCCGCCGGGTCGCGCCAGGGCGTCGCGTAGAAGCCGCTCGACGTGCCGAAGCCGGCGGCGGCGAGCGCGACCACGTACGCGGCCGCGATCGCGAGGGGAAGGACCGCGACGCGCGCTCGGCCGCGCGCGACGAGCAGCGCCGCGACGACGACGAACGACATGACGCCGGATTCCTTCGACAGCGCGGCGCAGAGCGCAGCGACGAGCGCGCCGGCGATCGTTGCGGTTGCCGGCCGCTCGCGCCGCGCGACGAGCCACGCCGCGAGCACGGTAAAGACGGCGCACAGGAGCGTGTTGCGGTTGGCGATCCAGCCGACGGGGATCACCGCCGCGTCGGAGAGCGCGAAGAGGAGCGTCGCCAGCAGTGCCGCGCGCTCGCCGAGCCCGAGCGCGCGGTAGAGCCGGTGGGCGAGCACGATCGCGAGCGCGAAGAGCGCGATGCTCACCAGGTGGTAGCCCGGCGCCCAGCGGCCGAACACGGCGTGGTCGAGCGCGATCGACAGGCTCGCCAGCGGGCGGAAGAAGCGGATGCTCCACGCGTCGTCGGTCCACCACGGGAAGCCGCCGACCTCGCCGTCGAACGGGACCCACTCCGCGCGCGCGCCGAAGTCGTACAGGCTCCACCAGGGGATGGTCGTGCGCTCCTCGTCGTCGGCGAGCACGACCTGGTGCACGTAGTCGTCGGCGTAGAAGCCCGCGGCCACGCTCGGCGACACCGCCAGGACGCCGGCGAGCACGACCGCCGCGAGCGCGGCGTCGGGCCTCACGGCTCGTCGCGATGCACCGTGTCGGGCGAGAACGCGGGCAGGCACACCGCGACGTACTCCGCCCCCTTCGGCGTGCTGTAGCGCACCCATTCGCCCGCGCGCGTGACGACGGCCTGGCCCGCGCGCACGTCGAGGAAGCCGCCTTCGTGCTCGACGCGCAGCACGCCGTCGAGGACGAGCGTGACCTCCTCGAAATCCGGCCGCTGCCCGGGCTCGACCCAGCCGGCGGGCGAGCGCATGCGCGCCACGCTCACGCTGCTGTGACCGGAGTTGACGCGGCCGACGTACTCCTCGATGCGCTTGGGCTTGGTCCCGGCGGCCGCGACGACCGTCGGCTCGGCGATGAGCTCGGGCATGTGGCTCCTGTCTCGGTGGTGGAGAGCGCGACATCATGGTCGATCGGGTAACGTCGTCGCCATGCTCACTCCGCTCTTGCTCGCCCTCTTCACGCTCCAGGACGCGCCGGCCGAGCCCGCCGCGCCCCAGATCCCCGTGCTCGAGCTCGCCGGGCACCGCAGCGAGGTCGACTTCGTCGGCTTCGAACCGCGCGGCGTGCGCCTGTACTCCGCCGCGCGCGGCGGGACGATCCATGCGTGGGACTCGCGCGCGCGCAGGGACCTGTGGACGGTCGAGGGACCCGAGTCGGGCTTCGTCGGCTTCGACGTCGACCTGCGCGGCAACTTCGTCCACGCGACGTTCGGGTCGAGCCTGCTCTCCGAGCGAGCGGGCGACGACGGCCGGCCGCTGCGCTCGATGGACGTCGCGGTGCTCGACGTCAGCCGCCTCGCGTGCGATCCGAAGGGCCGCTTCGTGTGGCTCGGCAACGAGAAGGGCACGACGTGGCGCGTCGATCTCGCTGCGCAGGAGAAGTGGAAGGAGAGCCACGCGAACGACGGCGTGACGGCGCTCGCGGGCGATCCGCTCGGCCGGACGGTCGCGGTGGGCGGCCGCGACGGCACGGTGAAGTTCGTCACGGCGGAGAGCGGGCTGCGGACCGGAGGCGTGCTCGAGGGCCACGCCGGGCCGGTGAACGCGCTCGCCTGGGACGCGCGCGGCCGCACGCTCGTCACGGGCGGCGCCGATCGCACGCTACGCGTCTGGTCGATGCCGGCCGAGGCCCAACGGCGCGCAATCGAGGGACACGAGGCGGCGGTGCGCGCGATCGCGTTCGATCCACGGGGCCGCTGCATCGCGTCGGGCGACGAGTCGGGCACGATCAAGCTGTGGAACCCGATGACCGGCGCGGAGCTCGCGTCGCTGCGTCACGCGTCGCCGACCGCGGCGAGCGCGCTCGCGTTCAGCCCCGACGGACGCTGGCTCGCATCGAACGGCGCGGGCTCGCGCGTGCTGGTGTGGGACTTGGAGAACGGGCTGTGATGACAGCGGCTGTGATCACAGCGCCTCGAAGCGCACGTCCCTGAGCACGCGCACCCGCGGATGGCTCGCGATCGCGCCACCCGACTCCATCAGCTCCGTCCACTTTCGAGGAGTCGCCGTCACGATCGCTTTCGGCGAGCTGGGGAGGTCCTCTACGGAGACCGCCTCGTCCGTCTCGAGCGCCGCGAGCAGCGAGCGCTTCATCTCGCGATAGGCGCGCTCCAACTCGCGTTGCAGCTCCCGCCGACTGCTCGCGGACGCGCGGTCGACGTCCGGGTTCGAGAGCCACTCGACGACCATCGAGACCCGCCCGGTCGAGTCCGACCGCCGCTTCAGCTCACCGAGTAGCGTCTCGTCGATCATCCCTGTCCGCCGGAGCTCAGAT
>CAZGTQ010000421.1:0-12676 GCA_964528575.1 uncultured Planctomycetaceae bacterium
GGGCCGCGTGGAGCCGAGCTCCCGCGGGGGTCGCCCAGGGATCGACCGAATCCGCGGGAGGCATGAGAAAAAAATGCCCCCGACCGCCGTTGCGACGCGCTCAGGAACCACTCGTCGCCGGCGTCGCTCACGCGCCCATGCGACGAGGATCCGGGTCGCCGTGAACCCTTGCGCGAGCCGCGCGTAGGATCGGGTCGTGCGTCCGATTCGCGTCCTCGCCGTCCTCGCGCTCGCTGCCGGAGCCGTCGCGCTCGTCGGAGTCGGGATCGCGATCGGGCTGCGTCTGGGCCGCGAGCCGCGCTCGACCTCCGCTCCACCCGTGGCGGCGCGGTCGACCGTGGACTCGGGACGGGACGTCGCTCCGGAGCTCGCGCCGCGCGTTCCCGACGACACTTCCGTAGCCGCCGAGCCCGAGCCGGAGCCGTCTGGCGCCGCTCCGGCCGCCCCGGCCGCCGCCGAGCCGGCTCCGTCCGAATGGAACTTCGACGAGCCGTGGCTGAACGGCGCGCGTCACGTGCGCACGCCGAACGCGGTGTTCGAGGAGCGCTACCGCGACGCGTCGAGAGCGTTCCTCGAAGCCGAGGCCGAACGGCTTGGCGGCGAGCTCGTTCGCCGCAAGCTCGCGACGCTCGACGCGCGCGAAGCCGCCGGGCTCTACCACGAGCGCGACTTCGACGACCCGGTCGACGTCGACGGCGACGGCCGCATCGAGCCGGGCGAGGGCGGCTTGGTGATCCGCGGTCGCAGCGGCGACCCGTGGGTGCAGTCGCGCGAGACCGTGCTGCCCGACGGCCGCGTCGTCTCGCACCTCGTCTGGATCCCGGTCGAAGAGCACCCCGAGCTGTACGAGCTCGCCGACGAGTGGCTGTGGCTCGCCGGCCAGCTACCCGACTGAACGAGCGCGGGCGTCGCTTCGAGCGCGCCGCTCGAACCGCGTCGCCGCGCCGCTACGGCACGAGCTGGAACGCCACGGCGTCGGTGAAGGCCGTGACGCCAAGCGGGTCGAGCTCGAGGATCGCGGCGCTGTGCCACACCGTCAGCCCCGCGAGCTGCGCTTCCGGCACCGGCCCGATCGTCGCGCGCGCTTCGCCGTTGGCGTCGAGCGTGCCGAACGTCGCGGCGAGCGGCGGCCGGTTCGGGCTCGTCAGCGTCAGGTCGAAGTAGTCGTCGACGACGAGCGGGACCGTCAGACCGCCGAACGCGAAGCCGGGCACCGAGCCGGACACGCTCCCGAGGATCAGGTACGGGTCGCCCGCGTGCAGCGACGTCGCGCGCACGTCGAGCGTCACGACGTCGCCCGCGCCGATCGAGAGCTGCGTCGCGCTCGCCTCGAGGACGGGCTCGAGCAGCTCGAACGTGAACGTGCCGAGCGGCGCGGGTCCGATGATGTGACCGCTCGCCGCCGTGATCGGAGCGATCGGCTGCGGCGGCGTCGTCAGCGGACCGCCGAGCGCGAACACGTTCGCGTCGCGCGTGCCCGCGTCGTACGGGACGAGATCGACGACGATCTCGTCGCGCCAGCCGTTCGCGTCGCGCATCGGCAGGCTCGACACGCCGACGAACCAGTCCGGGCTCGGCCCGATCATCGACGCGAGCGTGACGTACGGGAACCCCTGGGCGACGTCGAGCTCGACCACCTTCGACCCGCAGTCCCACACGTCCGTCGACGGCGCGCAGAACCAATACGTCCACGCGTACACGGTCCACGCCTTCCCCGCGACGACCTGGGCGGCGACCTCCTGCTGGAGCGCGACCGTCGCGCCGGTCTCGGCCATCTGCTTCACGGCCGCGCTCGCGAGCGCGCCGGCGTCCCAGAACGAGATGCTCGCGCCGTGGGAGCCGCCGGCGAGCCACGAGAGGTGCGCGTAGTCCGGGAGGAGACCCGGGTGCGTCGCCTCGCTCCACGTCACGTCGACCGTCAAGCGGTAGCGCGCCACCTGCGCGTCCACGGACGCGGCTGCGCACACGAGCGCGGCCGCCAAGAGCCCCAGCTTCATCGTCGTCTTCCCTCGAGGTGCCGGTCGGGGAGCCGCGAGCGTAGCGAACCCGCCGCCCCCACGTCCCGCTCGATCTGGGACTCGGGCCAGAATTGGGAGTCCGTTGCGCGCGCGGCGGCATTCCGACTCCACATGACCGCACCGCTCCCGATCGAGCACGAGCTCCTCGCGCACACCGAATGGATGCGCGCGCTCGCCCGCGGGCTCGTCCGCGACGCGCACGCCGCCGACGACCTCGTCCAGGAGGCGTGCGTCGTCGCGCTCGAGCGGCCTCCGCGCTCGCTCCCGCACCCGCGCGCCTGGCTCGCGACGGTGCTGCGCAGCCTCGCACGCCAGCGCGAGCGCGCCGAGTCCCGCCGCGCCGAGCGCGAGCGGCGCGCGCGTGCCGAGCGCGGCGAAGCGCACGACGAGGAGGCCGTGCTCGAGCGCGCACGCGCCCACCGCGCGCTCGTCGACGCGGTGCTCGCGCTCGACGACCCGTTCCGCACGGCGCTCCTGCTCCGTTACTTCGAGGGGCTCGGTCCGCGTGCGATCGCCGAACGGCTCGACGTGCCGCTCGATACCGTGCGCTCGCGGCTGCGGCGCGCGCTCGCGCGCTTGCGCGAGAAGCTCGAGCGCGAGAGCGGCGGCGAGCGCGCGACCTGGCTCGGCGCGCTCGCGCCGCTGCTCGCCGACGCGCGGCACGCGGCGCCCGGCACAGCGCTCGCGGCGCTCGCGATCTCGACGAAGGTGGCCGTCGCGGCCGGCGCCGTCGTCGCGCTCGCGCTCGCGGCCGCGACCTGGCTCGTGTGGCCGGGCGGCCCGGCGCCGCCTTCCGCTCCGCTCGGCCCCGTCGCCGTTCCCGCGGCGCCGCCGCGCGACGCGCGAGTCGAGGCCGAGCCGGCGGTCGGCGCGCGGGCCGAAGCGGGGGAGCGAGCGCCCGCGGCCGCGCCTGACGCGCCCACGCCCGCGGCCGCTGCCGAGGACGCAAGGACAGCCACCGTGCGCGGCGTCGTGCTCCTCGCCGGCGGCGCGCCCGCCGGCGCGGTCGCGCTCGCCTTCGTCCCGTCCTCGGGCGCGCCGCAGCCGTTCGCGAGCGACGCGGACGGCCACTTCGAAGCCGTCGTCGCGCGCGCCGCGGGCGCGGTGCACGACGACGACGAGCGGCTCGCGACGCTGCTCGCCGGCGACGTCGTGCCCGAGCTCGAGCGCGAGCTCGTCGTCGTCGTCGCGCCGGCGCGCGTCGTATCGGGACGGGTCGTCGACCCCGCGGGGCGGCCGCTCGCGGGCGCGCGCGTCGCGTGGCGCGTGCCGCGCGACGTGCAGCGCGAGATCGGGCGCGTTCTCGATGCGTCGCGCGAGGTCGAGCACCGAGCGCGCGCGGCCGACGACGGGAGCTTCGCGCTCGGCGCCGTGCCGGCGCTCCCCGACGCGCGGCTCGTCACGACGCACCCCGGCTACGCGGACGACGAGCGCGCGGTCGGCGGGGTGGACGAAGCGCGCGTGCTCGTCGTGCTCGCGCCGCTCGTCGCGGTCGAGGGCGAGGTCGCGGGCGTCGTCGTCGACGCGGACGGCCGCCCGGTCGCGGGAGCTCGCGTCGCGGCGGGCGCGACGATCGTGCGCACGGACGCGCTCGGCCACTTCGTGCTCGACGCATCGGCGCTCGACGGGGTGGACGAGCTCGTCGCCGCGCACCCGGGCGCGCGGCCGGGCGTCGCGACGCGCGACGGTGCCGCGTGGCCGCCGTTCGTGCGCTTGCAGCTCGGCCCGCCGGCGCTCGCGCTCGCGGGGCGCGTCGTCGACGGGCGCGGCGCGCCGCGCGCCGGCGTACGCGTGTGGCTCGCGGATCCGACCGTGCTCGGCGTCGAGGGCGAGTCGCCCGCGGTGCTCGAGAGCGTGCTCGCCGGCGCGCGCGCGAAGGCCGCGGTCGAGGAGGCGGGGGAGTCGCTCGCGGCGACGCCGAACGCGCTGTGGTCGTGGAGCACGACGGACGCGGACGGCGCGTTCCGGCTCGAGGGTCTGCTCGCGCGCGACTACGTCGTGCGCGCGCTCGACGAGGGGACGCTCGCTCTCGCCGAGACGGCTCCGCACGCGGCGGGCGGCCCCGCGCTGGAGATCGAGCTCGCGCGCGGCGGGATCGTGCTCGCGGGCCGCGTCGTGACGAGCGCGGGCGACCCGGTGGCGGGCGCGGCGGTGCGCGCGACGCGTCGCGCGTTCCGCGTTCGGCCGAGCGGCGAGCGGACGGTCTCGTGGGACGTCGACGGGCCGGAGGCGACGGCGGACATCGACGGGCGCTTCGAGCTCGGTCCGGTTGCGTTCTCGTCGGCGGCGCCCGACGAGCTCGCGCTGCTCGTCCGCGGTCCCCGCGTGAGCGGCGCGCGCGTGCTGCTCGCGGACGCCGGCGCTCCCGCGGAGCTCGAGATCGTGCTCGAGCCGCGCGCGGACGCGGGGCGCGGCCACGTGCAGGTGATCGTCGCCGACCCCGAGCGCGTCGACGCGTTCGAGCTGCGGGACACGACGGGCGCGCCGGTGCCGCTCGTGCTGCGCCGCGGCGGCTACGCGCGCGGCCTCGAGCGCGCCGAGGTCGCCCTGGGGCGCTCGCTCGTGCTCTCGGCGCCCTCCGGCGACTGGGACCTCGTGCTGCTGCGCGCCGGCGTCGCCCTCGAGCGCATCGCGCTCGCTCTCGCGCCGGACGAGCTCGTCACCGTGCGCCGCTGAGCGGCCGCCGGCCGAGCAGCCAGACGGACGCGACGAGCAAGAGCATCGCCGGCGCCAGCACGACGAGGGCGAAGAGGCCCCAGAAGAACGGCGCGCTCCACAGCACGAGGAACGCGAGACCGCACGCGATCGGCGAAACGGGCACCGCGAGCGCCGCAACGGCGAGGAGCGCTCCGCGCAATGTGCTCGCGATCATCACGGTCCTGGGGCGCCGAGCCGCCGGCGCGCGGCGCGATCGACGCGAAAGAGCAGCTCCGCGTGCACGATCCCCGCGGGCAGCGCGACGACGAACGCGCTCGCGTACGCCGCGAGCGCGAGGAACGGCGCGAAGAAGAGCAGCGACGCGGCCTGGGCGAGCGCTCCGTCGTCGCCTTCCTAGTCGAGGCCGCCGGCGACCAGGCATGGGACGCCGACGAACGTCGCGCCGATCAGTGCGACGATCAGCGGGAGCAGGAAGCCGACGAGCACGCGCTGATGTGGTGCCGACCACTTGGCGGGCGAGGGGAGAGCGGCGCTCGCCAGTGCGCTCGAGACGAGGACGAGCGGCGCGACCAGCCACGTGCCGTCGCGAACGGCGAGCGCGGCGGACCAGACGACGCCGAGGGCCGCCCCGACGAGCAGCGCGCGCAACCGGTCGCTCTTCACGCGCTCGACGATACGCGCTCGCCGCCGATCCGTCGACCGCAGCGTCGGAGCCGTGTTGGCCGACGTCACCACGAGCCCGCGTCCGCTGCGCGCCGCCGCGCCGCGCGGTCGAGGCGGTAGATGAGCTCGACGTGCAGGACGGCCGCAGGCAGGACGATCGCGAGCGGCGCGACGTGGAGCAGCAGCTCCGGCAACGTACCGAGGATCTGGCCGAGTGCTTCCCAATCGACCGCGCCCATAGCGCCGAACGCGATTCCGACGAGGACGACGAAGCTCGTCACGAGCACGCCGACCAGCAGCGCGAAGCCTGCGCCTGCGAGGACGCGCTGGTGCGGAGCGGACCATCGCGCCGGCGCCGGGAGCGCCCAGCTCGCGACCACGATCGACGTCCACACGATCGGGAACGCGAACACGTCGGTGGCCGACGCCGCTAGCGCGGACCACACGAGGCCGAGGAGCGTTCCCACGAGCAGCGCGCGCTCGTGATGGTTCCCCGCGTCCGCTGTCAACCGTCCTCCCGCTCGAGGGGGCGGATGCGCAGCGCGCGCAAGCGCACCGGGTCGCTGTGGCCGGCGAGGCCGAAGTGGCCGCTCGTGCGCGTGCGGCCCGTGAAACGCTCGAGCGGGACCATCGCTTCGGTCGTTGCCGACACGTCCGCGTCGACGATGCGCGTGCCATTGAGCTCGACCGCGATGCGCGGGCCGCGCACCGTGACGCGCTGGTGGTTCCACGTGCCCGTCGGACGCAAGTAGCCGCGGTGCGCTGCGACCTGACCGTAGACCGAGCCGTGGTATTGCCGCGGGTCGAGGGTCGCGTACTTCGGGTGCGCGTCGTCGAGCACCTGCAGCTCGCACATGCCGACGTACGCCGCGTCGCCCGCGCCCGGATAGCGGATCGCCAGGCCGTTGTTGCCGCCCGGCGGGAGCAGGAAGTCGAGCTCGAGCTCGAAGTCGTCGTACTCGGCGAGCGTGTAGATCGTCCCGCCGCTGCCGGGCTTGCACACGAGCGCGCCGTCCTCGACCGTCCAGCCGTCGGTCGCGCCCGCCCAGCCGGCGAAGCTCGCGCCGTCGAAGATCGGCTCGAAGCCGGGGCCGCTCTTCGCGCGCAGGAGCGCGTTCGCCTCGTCCGGCTCGACGTCGCGCACGACGACGTCGCGCCAGCGGATCTCGCCGCCGTGCGTCTGGAGCTGGAGCGGCCCCCGCGCCGGGATCGGGAGCGAGCGATCGAAATAGTTCTCCAGCCGTGCGTGGTCGACGACGAGCGCGTCGTTCAGCCACACGCTCACGCGCTCGCCGACCATCAGGACGCGCAGCGCGTTCCACGCGCCGAACGGCCGGTCCGCGTGCACGAGCGGGTCCTTGCCCGCGGAGCCCGGACTGTTGTTCCACAGACCGCCCGAGCCGTGCTGCGCGCCGATGTTCCATTTCCCGCCGGCCTCGGTCGTATCCCAGATCTGCACTTGCGGACAACCGCGCAGGTACACGCCGCTGTCGGCCCCCGCGACCGTGCGGTACTCGAGCCGCAGCTCGAAGTCGCCGAGCTGCCCTTCGCTCGTCAGGTAGAGCCCTTCGCCGTCGTTGACGAGCTCGCCGTTCTCGACGCGCCAGTGCGCGCTCAAGTCGGCGAGGCTCGCGCGCTTCTTCGCCGCGAGCTCTTCGGTAGCGAGCGCCTGCCACGCGCGCGGGTCCTCGGTCGCCGCGCCCCACCAGCCGTCGAGCGTGCGGCCGTCGAAGAGCGGACGGAAGCCGGTGTCCTGCGCGGCGAGCTGCTGGGCGAGCAGGGCGGACAGCGCGGCGGCGCACGCGGGCGCGGAGAGCGGGATGCGCATGGCCCGATCGTAGCCGGAGCGCGACGGACCGCTCGGCACCGGATCTGCTGAGCCCCCTATCGGACCGCGGCGCGGGAGCGTAGAAATCTGCGCGTTTTCCTCGCGATGCCGCCCGAGCGCCGTTCGCGCGCAGAGGTCCAGCCGACGTTCCGGCCACGACGACCGGGAGGGGCTGCGGCGCCGAGGAGCTCCAGGCAGGAATCGGTCGGCGGCTGCCCTCCGCGAAGGAGCGGGTCCCTTGGACGTGCTCGATTCGATCAACGCGGTTCTCTGGCACGACAACGTGCTCCTCGCCGTCCTCGGCGTCGGCATCCTCTTCACCGTGTGGAGCGGCTTCGCGCAGGTCCGCTCGCTCACGCACGGCGTCGCGCTCTTGCGCGGCAAGCACGACCGCGCGGACGCGCCGGGCGCGATCAGCCACTTCCAGGCGCTCTCGACGGCGCTGTCGGCGACGGTCGGGCTCGGCAACATCGCGGGCGTCGCGCTCGCGATCTCGCTCGGCGGGCCCGGCGCCGTCTTCTGGATGTGGGTGACCGGCTTCGTCGGCATGGCGCTCAAGACGACCGAGGTCACGCAAGCGATGCTCTACCGCAACCTCGATCGGCCGGACGAGCCGCGCGGCGGAGCGATGTGGATCGCGAGCCGGGGGTTCGAGCGCATGTCGCCGCGGTTGCGGGGCGTCGGCCGGTTCGTCGCCGTGCTGTTCTGCCTCACGCTGCTCGTGTCGGCGCTGACCGGCGGCAACATGTTCCAGGCGTGGAACACCGCGGACATCACGCATTCGTACCTCGGCGTCCCGAAGATGGCGTCGGGCGCGGTGATGGCCGTTCTCGTCGGGCTCGTCGTCCTCGGCGGAATCCGCCGGATCGGCGCGGTGACGGGCCGGCTCGTTCCGGTGATGTGCGTGCTCTACCTCGGCGCCGGACTGTTCGTGCTCGCCGTCGAGATCGACCAGTTGCCCGGCCTGCTGCGCGAGATCGTCGCGAGCGCGTTCCGGCCGGCGCAAGCGCAGGGCGCGTTCCTGGGCGGGACCGTCGGTTGGGCGTTCTTGAAGGGCATGCAGCGGGCGCTGTTCTCGAACGAGGCGGGGCAGGGGAGCTCGCCGATCGCGCACAGCGCCGTGAAGACCGCGCACCCGGTGAGCGAGGGCGTCGTCGCGGGGCTCGAGCCGTTCATCGACACGATCGTCGTGTGCACGATCACGGCGCTCGTCATCCTGAGCAGCGGGATCTGGAACCGGCCGCCCGACGTGGCGTTCAGCACGGCGCCCGCGGTCGCGCCGGCGGGCGTGGGCACGTGGACGCTGGCGGGAGGAGCGGTGGACGCCGCGGCGGAGCAGATCTGGAGCGACGGCGACCCGGTCTTCGCGCTCGTGTCGGCCGACCCGAACCCGAGCGCAGGGAACGATCTGTGGCGCGCGTACGGCCGGGTGGTCGTGGTCCCCGAGACCGGTGCCGCGAGCTTCGCGTGGGATCCGATCGAGTCGGCGTCGGAGCCGCGCATCGCGTCGGCGGGCGCGTACCTCGAGTACAAGGGCGCGACCCTGACCGCGCGCGCGTTCGACCGCATCGTCGGCGGACTGGGCGGCTGGCTCGTCCCGATCACCGTCTGGCTCTTCGCGACGTCGACGATGATCTCGTGGAGCTACTACGGCGAGCAGGGCGTGCGCTACCTGGCGGGCGGCCGCGCCGTTCTGCCGTACCGGATCGCGTACTGCGCTGCGGTCTTCGTCTCGACGACGCCGCTGATCACGACGGAGGCCGAGCTCGACGCGGTGTCGACGCTCGGGACCGGCGTGATGCTCGTCACGAACGTCCCGATCATGCTCGTGTTCGGCCGGCAGGCGATGCGCGCCTACCGCGGCTACTTCGCCGAGCTGAAGCGGAGCGGGCGTTGAGCCGTCGCACTCAGGCGGCGCGCGTCTCGTCGCCGGAGCCCGAGGCGGGCGCCGGCCCTTGGCCGGGAGCGGGGCCGGGGCCGAGCTCGGGGCCGGCGCTCTCTTCGCCTCGCTCTTCGTCTCCCTCTCCGCGCAGTCCTTTGCGGAACTCGGTCACGCTGCGGCCGAGGCCGCGCGCGACGCCGGGGAGCTTGGACGACCCGAAGAACAGGACGAGGATCCCCAGGATGATGAGGAGCTCGTGGGTACCGATCATCGCGACGTACGTCATGGGAGCCGACCTCCGGTCGGATCGCGGCCCGGAGTTTGCCGGGACGCGCGGAGCATTCTAATCCCTTGGAAAACACTCCCACATGGGCCTGGCTCGTCTTCGGCGGGCTGCTGGCCGTCCTCCTCTTCCTGGACCTGTTCCTGCACCGCGGGCACCGCGAGACGTCGCGGCGCGCCGCGATCGTCTGGAGCGTCGTGTGGGTGCTCGCGGGGCTGCTCTTCTCCGGGTTCGTCCTCGCCGTCGCGGGGTCGGAGCGGGCGGTCGAGTACATCGCCGCCTACGCGATCGAGAAGAGCCTCAGCCTCGACAACCTGTTCGTCTTCCTGATCGTCTTCAAGAGCCTGTCGATCCCGCGCGACCATCAGCGCCGCGCGCTGTCGTGGGGGATCTTCGGCGCGCTCGCGTTCCGCGCCGTGTTCATCTTCCTCGGCGCGGCGGCGATCGAGCGCTGGAGCTGGGTCGTGTACGTCTTCGGGGCCCTGCTGCTCGTCGCCGCGTACCGCGCGTTCCTGGGCGTGCCGAAGGAGGAGGACGAGAACCGGCTCGTCGGGTTCCTCTCGCGCCACCTGCCGGTGAGCCAGCACGAGCACTCGGACGCGTTCGTCGTGCGCGAGGCCGGACGGTGGATGGCGACGCCGCTGCTGATCGCCGTGCTCGCGCTCGAGCTGACCGACATCCTCTTCGCGATCGACTCGGTTCCGGCCGCGCTCGCGGTATCGCGCGACGAGTTCGTCGTCTACAGCTCGAACGCGTTCGCGATCCTGGGACTGCGCTCGCTCTACCTCGTGATGGCGCACACGATCGCGGAGCTGCGCTATCTGCACTTCGGCCTCGCCGGCGTGCTCGCGTTCGCCGCGGTCAAGCTGATGGGCGCCGAGTGGTTCCACGTCCCGCCGCTCGTGTCCGTCGGCATCATCCTGGCGACGATCGGCGTGTCGGTGTGGGCGAGCCTGCGCGCCGGGCGGGCGGAGCGCGAGGCGACGCAGAGGTCGTGACGAGCGGCGTTCTGCCCGCTCGAGCAACCGTGCGGCCGCCGCCGGGTAGGATGGACCGTCCAATGAAAGCACTCACGACGTCTCTCCTGGCCCTCGCCGGGCTCGCAGCGCCCGCTCTCGCACAGACCGTGGGCACGACGATCGGCCCTTCGCCCGCCCCGCTGGGCAGCCCGATCTCGATCACCGTCTCGATCGACTACCAGGGCGCCGGCTCGAGCATCGGGTGCCCCTACCGCGTGCTCGACGGCAACCTCAACGAGATCTACGACCCGTCGATCGGCTCGTCGTGCGCCGGCACGCAGATCCTGATCGGCCCCTGGGGCTGGGTGACGAACCGCTGGCAGCAGATCGACCAAGCGGGCCAGCAGGTGCCGCCTGGTCACTACTACGTCGAAGTGAGCTACGACGTCGGGCCGAAGCAGCTCTTCCGGATCGCCGTCGGCGGCGCCGAGGCGGGCGTCGTGCTCGAGGGCACCGCGACGATCGGCAAGACCCTGAGCGGCGAGTCGCGCCACTTCTGGCTGACCGCGCCCCAGCACGCGGGGCAGCCGTACGTGCTGCTCGTTTCCTCGTCCTCGAGCATCGGCATCCCGACCTGCGCCGGGACGTTCCCGCTCGACCTCGACCCGCTCTTCCTCTACTCGCTGTCGGCGCCCAACGCGGTCGTCCAGAACGCGATCGGCGTGCTCGACGGCCAGGGGAATTCGGAGCAGCCGATCTTCGCGCTGCCCTCGAACCCGAACCTCGTCGGCGTGTCGGTCTCGGCCGCGTTCGCGGTGCTGAACACCGATCCGCTGCAGCCGTGCTTCATCCGTGCCGTCTCGAACGCGCACGACATGACGATCATCGGCTGAAGCCGCGCGCCGTGGACTCTCCGCACTGGATGCTCTGGGACGGCGACTGAGGCTTCTGCGGCCGTTGCGCGGCCTGGGTCAGGTCGCGTTCCACCGATGGGAGCCTCGTGCCGGTCGCGTACCAGGACGCGCCGTCGCCGCCGATGACGCCCGAGCTCGCCGCCGCGTGCGAGCGGGCGGTGCACGTGCTCACCGCCGGCGGCGAGCTCCTGCGCGCCGGGCGCGCAGCGACGTTCGTGCTCGAGCGCATCGGCTACCGGCGCACCGCGCGCCTGATGGCGAGCGCGCCGGCCGTCCCGCTCGTAGAGCTCGGCTACTGGCTCGTCGCACGCAGCCGCCGCTGGATCGGCCGACCGTTCCTGAACGACCTGCGCCCCCAGGTCGAGCCGACGCGCGCGGCCGGCCGGGTCGCCATGCAGCGCCGGGCCGCGGCGCGGCAGCCGGCGTGACGCGCACGTCGTGGCGCGCTCTGCTCGACGCGCTGCCGCTCGGCGCCCCGATCGACGACGCGGACGCGCTGCGCGAGCTGCTGCGCGTCGGTCTCGCGTGGCGAGGGGCGCGGCGGGCTCGTGTGCGTCCCGCTCGGCTCCGCGTCGGACCGGCTCGCGCACCGCGTCGACGAGGATCCGGACGCGTGCGAGTGGGTCTATCGCCGCGTGCTCACGGGACGAGCGATTCCGGTACGGCGGCGCTGACGAGCCGCGAGCGCGCTCTTCACTCGTCCCAGTACAGATTCCAGTCGCTCCAAGTCGAGTACGGGGACGCCTGCCACTGTGTCCGCTCGAGCGCGAGCGACGCCTCGAAGATGCCGTCGTTCGTCGCGTCGGAGAAGATGGTGTACTTCTCGCGCGACGCGTGGAAATCCACGTTGTACTCGCGCCGGACGAGGAGCTTGCGGCCCTGTCCGGCGAAGTCCGCAACTTGGATCGAGCCCACCTGGTCGAGCGTCGGGTGCGTCGCCGGAGCGCCGAGCACGCTCGCCACCGGCGGGCTCGCCGTCAGGTCGAGTTGCATGAGCTCGTTGCGTCCCATGTCGTAGAACACGAGGTAGCGTCCTTGCGGGTCGACGCCGAGCCCGTGGAGCGGTCCGTCGGGCGTCTCGTACACGGTTCTGCGCACGACGGGCGGGAGGGACTGCACCACTGCGGACGGTGCGGTCCAGGGGCCGCCCCCTTCGACCGACAGCACGGGCACCGCCGGTGGGAGCGGCTGGCCGAGCGGCGTGCTTCCACCGATCCGCGCGATCCAACCACCCTGGCGCGGCTCGGCGGTCCAGCGCTCGATCAAGCAGTTCCCGTCCTGCCGAATGCCAGCGACGTAGGCCTCGTCGCCGCCTTCACGAGTCTCGAATCCGGTGATGAAGTACGACGTCCTCTCGGCCGCCCTCAGGCACGTCCACGGGTCCGTCGGCGCGGCGCGCTCGCAACGCTTGCGGTTCACGATCGTGCCGCCGATCGAGTACGTGTCGACGTGCAGCAGAGTGCCGCCCGAA
>CAZGTQ010000422.1:0-19717 GCA_964528575.1 uncultured Planctomycetaceae bacterium
GGGCGGCTTCGACGCGGACGAGCGCTCGGCGCTGCTCGCGGCGGGCGCGACGCCCGTGCGGGTCGGGCCGCACGTGCTGCGCATCGAGACCGCGGCCGAGGCCGCGCTCGCGATCGTCGCGGGCGCGCTCGCGTGACCGCGGGGCTCCGCGGACCCGTTGATCCGCAGTCGCGCTGCCCTCGGTGCCCTCACCACTCGATTCTCACCACTCGATGCGCTCGCGAATCGAGGCGTAGCGGCCGTCGCCGACGACGACGTGGTCGAGCAGCGGGACGCCGAGCAGGCGCCCCGCCTCCGCGAGCCGGCGCGTGACCGTCAGATCCTCGTGGCTCGGCTCGGGGTCGCCGCTCGGGTGGTTGTGCACCGCGATCACCGCGGCCGCGCTCTCGCGGATCGCGGCGCGGAAGAACTCGCGCGGGTGCACGAGGCTCGTCGTGAGCGTGCCCGCGCTCACCTGCACGCGCCGCCGCAGCCGGTGCTTGCCGTCGAGCAGGAGCGCGTGGAACGTCTCGTGCCCCAGCCCGCGCAGCTCCGGACCGAGCAGCGCGTGCACGCTCTCGGCGCTCCTGAGCTGCGGCCGCGGCTCGCGCGCGCCGCGCTCGACGCGGCGGCCGAGCTCGAACGCGGCGGCGACGCGCAGCGCGGCCGCGCGCGCGAGCCCCTCCGCGACGAGCTCCTCGGCGGGCGCGCACGCGAGCTCGCGCAGCGGCCGCCCCGCGCCCAGCGCGACCGCGGTCGCGAGCGCGGCGGGCTCGACGCGGGCGCGCGAGGCGATCAGGAGCGCGAGCAGCTCGTCGTCGGCCAGCCGCGCGAGGCCCGCGCCCGAGAGCCGGGGGCCGCGCGTGCAATTCTCGAACGGGGAGCGGGGAACGCCGCGCGCCGCTCGGGGCGACGCGCCCCCGGAATCGGCGGCGGACTCGGCGGAGCGGCTCTGGGCGTTCTGCACGTTCGAAGGACAGCCCGGCGGCGCGCGGGTTTCGCTTCGTTCCACGGCCATTCTCGCGCGCACCGCGGTCGCAACGCGGCCGCGGCCGATGCGTGCGAGCGGGGTCGCGCGAGACGTTCTTGCATTTCTCCCAGTTCCGGGAAGCCTGCAAAAAGGCGGCCGTTGGAGGAAAGGATCTGTACACACTGCGCCGAAGGGACTATTGGCTCTAGTGCCTCTGCCCACGAAAGGAGCCCCAGCATGGCAACAAGCTTGCTTATCTGTGTGCTCCTCCTCGTGGGGATTTGGGTGGCAGAAACCGTCTTGTTCCTCCTGAGCTACAGGGCGAGCGCTCGGGCCGAGAACGCTCGTACGAGCGGAACGTAACGCATTCCGTCTTCCAAACCTGTAGACGCCGAGGCGCCGGTGACCTCTCCTCACTCGGAGCCTCACCAAACGACCGCGTGCGCAACCACGCGGTCGTTTGCTTTCTAGGCGCGCCGCCGTCTCGCGCCGCGTCGGATCACGCTCGGACGGCCTCGAGTCACAGATCCTGCCGCAGGTCGTCGAGCGCGGTCGTCAGCTCGAAACCCCAGCGGCCGCGGAACGTCTGGGCGCACGAGCGCCCCGCGCCGCAGCCGGCGACGAGCTCGAACAGCAGCGCGTCGCCGTAGTTGCGCGCGAGGTGATCGACGAACGCGAGCGACTGCGCGTATGCGCGCCTGATCTCGTCCTGGTCGCTCCACGTCGCGAGCGAGCCCTCGAGGCGGTCGAGCGAGAACAGCGGCTCGCCCGCGAGCTGCGCGCGCGCCGTCGCGAGCGCGGACGCGGTGCCGCCCTCGAGCCACTGCGCGAGCCCCTCGTCGAGCCAGCCCGGCACGGCGTTGCCGCCGACTTCGCGCGTGAAGTAGTGCGCGAGCTCGTGGCGCAGCACGCGCCCCAGGCGCGAGCGCTCGCGGCCGAGATCGCGGACCGGGATGCGCACCGTGCCGTCGAACACGCCGCCGGCCCAGTCGCCCAGCCCGGTCAGCCGATCGAACTCCTCGTCGCGGTACAGCACGACGCGCACGCGCGGCTCGCCGGTCGCGACCGGATCGACGCCGAACAGCTCGCGGAAGTCCGCGTAGCCGCGCTCGAGCGCGTCGATCAGCGGCTGCGAGCCGTGCAGGATCTCGGCGCGGTCGCCGTCGTACGACAGCTCGAAGTTCTGCGACTGGTCGGACCAGAAGTCGCGTTCGACGGCGTGCTGCTCCCGCCAGCGCGCGAGCAGCTCGGCGAGGTCCTCCCGCTCCGCGTCGACGTCGACGGCTCGCGCCAGCGCCGCCAACGCGTCCTCCATGCGCCCCTCTTCCTGGAGCTCGCGCGCACGCCGCGCGAGCGCCTCCGCGAGGTTGTGCACGAACGCGGGGATCTCGGGGTGCGCCGCGACGCATGGCTCGAGCAGCCCGATCGCCCGCTCGTGCTCGCCCGCCGCCAGCGCCTCGGTCGCCTCGTTGTTCGCGCGGATCCAGCGCGGGTCGGCGCCGGGCGCGTCGAGGGGCAACGCGTCCGCCGGGATCGGGCGCCGGCCGCCCGGATCGGCCGGCTCGGGCTCGAGCGGCTCCGTCGGGGGCGGCTCCTCGGGTCCGTCCGCGCGCGCGTACCGGGCGACGACGTACCCGCCGCCGAGCACGGCGACGAGAGCGCACGCCGCGAGCAGCGTCCCGCGCGCGCTCACGCCGCGCCCCCCGTGCCGTCCTGCGCGACTCCTCCGGCGACTCCTCCGGCGACTCCTCCGGCGACTTCTCCGGTGCCGTCCCCCGTGCCGATCCCGCGCGCGGCGAGCAGCGCGGGGAACGCGCCGTACGCCGCCGGGTAGCCCGTCTCCCGCTCGATCGCGCGCACGCGCGCGAGGAAGCGCTCGTGTGCGCCCTCGAGCCGCTCGGCGGACCCCGCGTCGCAGAAGTACGAGCGGCACCCGAGCGGCCGCGCCACGCGCGCCGTGCAGCGGCCCGCGACGTGGTACGGACAGCGGCCCTGCGCCTCGGGCGCCGGCGCGTCGGGGTGGACCGCGGCGCAGTAGTCGGCCTCGAGCGCGGTCGCGAAGAGCATGTGCTCCGCCTCCTCGAACCGGCAGCACGTGCCGCGCTGCGTGCACACCGGGCTCGTGCTCGCGACGAGCGCGTCGAATTGCGCGTACAGCTCCTCGAGGCGCGCGAACGCGCGGATGCGCGTCGCGACGTCGACCTCGACCGCGATCCCCGGGCACACGGCGCGCGCGCGCTCGAACGCGTCCTCGTCGGCGAGCACGCTCGGCCAGAAAGGGAAGGTCGCGCAGTGCTCGGGCCGTTCCTCGTACACCGTGCACGTGTTGCGCCCCTCGAGCAGCGAGCAGCGGCCATCCCTCTCGCGCAGCGCGAGGCGCGCCTCGCCCGTCGCCGGATCGATGACCGTGCGCACGTGCTCGCGCTCGAACGCCTCGATGCTCGTGCCGAGGCGCGCGGCGAGCCGCTCGAGCTCCGCGCGTCCCGACAGCCACACGTGGCCCTCGCCGGCGCTGCAGCAGTGCCCGCAGCGGTGGCACGCGAAGCGGAAGGGCACGACGCCCGCGAGCCCCTTCTGGGCGGCGTTCGCCATCGGACCGCTCCCGCTCAGCGGCGCCGACCCCGGGGGCGCCGCCGCTCGCGCAGGTCCGCCTCGAAGTCGAGGCTCGCGCGCCCCTCGACCTGCGCGCGCACGTCGTCGATCAGCTGCGCCATCGTCTGGTACCGGTGCCCCGCTTCCTTGGCCATCATCTTCTCGATGAAGTAGTGCAGGTGCGGGCTCATGCCCCGGCTCTTGAGCTCGGGCGACGAGAGGTGCTCCATCACCTGCATCCGCATCAGCTCCTCGTCGTCCGAGCTCTCGAACGGCAGGCGGCCGACGACGACGTGGAAGAGCGAGACGCCCAGGCTGTAGATGTCCGAGCGCGTGTCGGCGAGCGCCGCGCCGCGCGCCTGCTCGGGCGAGAGATAAGCGACCGTGCCGACCGTCGAGTCCGTCGCGCTCGCCGCGCGCTGCGCGCCGCGCTCGGCCGCGAAGCCCAGGTCGATCAGCTTCACGGCGCCGTCGTTCGCGAGCATGATGTTGCCCGGCTTGACGTCGCGGTGGACGACGTGCTCGCGCTCGAGGTACTGCAGCACCTCGGCGACGGCGAGCACGATCGAGAGCGCCTCGTGCTCTTCGAAGCGCCGCCCCTCGTCGAGCAGCTCGAGCAGCGTGCGCCCTTCGACGAACTCCATCCGCGTGAAGTACGTCGCGCCGCTCTTCGCGACCCCCAGCCCCATGACCAGGTTCGGGTGGTCCAGCCGCTCGAGCAGGCGCGCCTCGGCGACGAACGCCAGACGCACCGAGTCGACGGCGGCGCACTGCGGCTTGAGCACCTTGAGCGCGACGATCAGGTTCTTGCGCTTGTCGCGCGCGCGGAAGACGTCGGACGTCCCGCCCGACCCGGCGTGCTCGAGGATCTCGTAGCCGGGGATCTCGGGCATGAGCCCGGCCTGCGTGCGCCGCAGCCGCGCGATCTTCTCGCCGCTCCACCCGGCCTCGGCGAGCAGGTCGTCGAGAGCGCCCCCGGAACGCAACGCCGGGACGAGGGCTTCCGCCTGCGTGCGGTCCAGGTGTCCGCGGTGCACGAGCATCGCGAGGAACCGGACGTCATCCATCTCTTGAGCCGAGAGTAGCGCGCGGAGGTGGCCTCGGCCACGCGGTCCGCGCGGTTCCGAGGGCTCGGCGCTGTGCATCGGCCCCGGCGCAGCGCGTTTCCAGCCCCAGTTCCCGATCCGCGCGGTCCCGGACCGAGATCGAGACCGCTTCAAGTCCGCGGGAACCGGCTTCCGAAGAAACCCGCGTCCCCGTCCCCCCTTCCTCGCGCCCCGTGTCCCCCCCGTGCGCCCCGCGAAGCACCGCCGCGTCTTCAAGTACCTCGAGCTCGCCGACCGCTTCGTGCAGGTCCGCGTGCTCGAGCCCGGCTCCGCCGGCCTCGCGGTCGATCCGGGGACGAACCGCTCGGGCTACCGGCGGGCCGTGATCCGCGCCTGCCTCGACGAGTTCAGCGACGACTTGCCCGCGAAGCTGCGCGCGCTGCACCCCGAGGCGCCCACCGCGGCCGAGGACGAGCTCTACGGCCTGTGCGTCGCCGTGAATCCGACGCTCGAGATCCGCGCCGTCGCCGTGCCCGAGCCGGCGCCCGCGACGGCCGCGGCGCCCGACCCGCGCGCGAGCGAGAGCGAGGCACGCTCGCGGCTGCGTCGCCGCGCGCGGCGTCTCGCGCGTCGGCTGCGCGAGCGCGTCGTCGGCCAGGACGAGGCGATCGACGCGCTGTCGGCGGCCGTGCGGCGCGCGGCGGCGGGCCTGGCGCGGGAGGACCGGCCGCTCGGGACGTTCCTGTTCGTCGGGCCGACGGGCACGGGCAAGACCGAGCTCGCGCGCGCGCTCGCCGACGAGCTGTTCGGCGAGCCTGCGGGCCTCGTGCGCGTCGACTGCGGCGAGTTCGCGCTCGCGCACGAGTACAACAAGCTGATCGGCGCGCCGCCGGGCTTCGTCGGCCACGAGGAGGGCGGCGTCCTGACCGAGGCGCTGCTGCGCGAGCCGCGCCGGGTCGTGCTGTTCGACGAGATCGAGAAGGCGCACGGCCGGCTGCACAACCTCCTGCTCGCCGTGCTCGACGACGGGCGCCTGACCGACAGCCGCGGCCGCCGCGTGGGGTTCGAGCAGACGTTCATCGTCCTGACGTCGAACGCGGGCGCGAGCGAGCTCGCGGCGGCGGGCGACCCGCTGGGCTTCGCACCCGCGGGGGTCGACCAGCGGACGGCGAGCGAGGTCGTGGGCCGCGCGCTGCGCGCCCGCTTCGCTCCGGAGTTCCTCGGCCGGCTCGATCGCGTCGTGACGTTCCGCGCGCTCGACGCTCGCGACGCGCGCCGGATCGCGGCCGCTCAGCTCGCCGAGCTCGCGGCGCGGGCGCGCCGGCGCGGCGCCCGCGTCGCGTTCACGACCGGCGTCGCCGCGTGGGTCGCCGCCCGCGGGCACGACGAGCGCACCGGCGCGCGCGAGATCCGGCGCGTGATCCAGAGCGCGATCGAGGCGCCCCTGGCCGACGCGCTGCTCGAAGGCGGCCGCGGGCGCGGCCTGCTGCGCGTCGCGATCCGCCGGGGCCGCCCGGCGGTCCTGCGGGCCGCCTGAGGCCGAAGGCGCCCCGAGCGGCCCGAACGCGGGAAGATCGAGCGCGGCCGCGTCGTCTCGGGCGCCCCCGCGGCGACCTCCGATTCGGCTGCCGGATTCGGCTCCCGGGCCGATATCCTGCCCCGCCGCGCCCGCCATGCAGACCCCGCGCCGCCTCGCTCTCGCCTTCCTCGCCGTCCTGGCCGTCCTCGGCGCGCTCTTCGCGCTCGCTCCGCCCGTGCGGGCGCGCCAGGCCGACGACCGGCCGCCGCTGCCCCCGGGCCACGCGGCGCGCGGCGGCGGCGACCTGCTCACGTTCGCCGAGCTCGACGCGGTCCTCGCCGACCGCTACGCCAGCTCGCACTCCGGCCAGGAAGTCCTGCGCCACCTCGTGCGCTGCGAGTTGCTCGAGCACCTCGCGCGCGAGCGCGGCATCGAGGTGACGGGCGCCGAGCTCACGCGACGCTGGAAGGAGCTCGACGCCGAGCTGCGCGCGGCGGGCGTCGAGGAAGGCATCGCCGGCAAGCTGCGCGAGAGCCACATCGACGTCGAGACGTTCCGCGAGACGCTGCGGCTGGCGATCGTGCACGAGCAACTGACGCGGGGCGCGCTCGGCCTCCGCAAGGGCGACCCGGTCTCGGGCGAGCAGCAGGAGATCTGGATCGATCAGGAGATCGCCGCGCGCGGTCTCGAGGAGCTGCCGCCGCCGTTCGCCGACGGGATCGCTGCGCGCTGCGGCGAGATCAGCGTCGCCGCGAGCCTGTTCCGCGAGCGCCTGCGCATCGGCCTCGCGACCGACGACGTGCGCGAGACGGCGTTCCAGATCCTGCTCGCGCGCCTGCTCGAGCGCCGGTTGCCGCCGCTCGAGAGCGGCGCGACCGAGGACGAGCGCGCCCAGGCTCGCCGAGCGCGGATCGAGCGCGCGATCGACGCGGAGCTCGAGCGGCGCCGCGCGGAGACGCTCGCGGACCCGCGCTACGGCGGACAGACGTACGACACGATCCTGCGGGCCCAGGGCGTGCGGCTCGAGAACTACCGGCAGGATCCCGCGGTGCGCGTCGCCGCGCTCTCGCGCCTGATCGTCGACCTGCGCCACGGCGCGGACGGCCTGCGCGACGCGTACGAGCGCGAGCGCGACTTCTACGAGGGCCGCTGGGGCGCGGCGATCCCCGCGCGCTGGATCTTCCGGCGCGCGTCGGCGCGCGCGAACGAGCTCGTGCCGCACACGTTCGAGGAGGCGAAGGCCGAGCTCGACGCGCTCGCGCCCGCGCTCGTCGACGAGGCGCGTTTCGCCGGGGCCGCGCAGAAGAAGTCCGACGACCGATTCACGCGCGACAAGGGCGGCGAGATCGGCTGGGTCACGCGGCTCGCGCCGAGCGTGCCCGAGGAGCTGCGCGAGCTGATCTTCGCGGCCGCGGGCGTCGGCACCGTGCCCGAGGGCGGCAAGCTCGTCGGGCCGTTGCGCCTGCCGGACGGGATCGCGCTCCTGTGGATCCGGCCGACGCGGCCGAGCCCGCCGTGGGAGCAGATGCAGGAGCGCGTGCACCACGAGCTGCGCAAGCGGACGATCGAGGCCGCGCTGCCGCGCGAGACGTTCGTGACGTTCCTCGACGAGGAATGACCCAGAGCGAACCAGAGCGAACCAGAGTGACCCAGCCAGGAAGCGATGCCGGGGTGATGCCGTGTTGATCGGGAAGGTGGTCGGCAGCGTCGTCGCGACGCACAAGGACGAGAAGCTCGCGTCGCTCAAGCTGCTCGTCGTGCAGGTCCACGACCACGAGAACAGGCCGACCGAGCAGTACGTCGTCGCCGCCGACGCGGTGCAGGCGGGACCGGGCGACAGGGTGCTGTACGCGACCGGATCGAGCGCGCGGCAGACGTCGCTGACCGAGAATCGGCCGTGCGACGCCGTGATCATGGCGATCGTCGACTCGTGGGACCTCGGCGGCGCGAACGTGTACGAGAAGTGGGAGCCGGCGAGCGTCTGACGTGTACCTCGCCCGCGTCATCGGTCGCGTCGTCGCGACGGCCCGCTACGAGGGTCTCGAGGCCGTCGCGCTGCAGTGGATCCAGCCGCTCGACGAGACCGGCGCGAACATGGGTCGCACGCTCGTCGCCTGCGCCGCGGTCGGCTCGGGCCCCGGCGATCTGGTGCACTTCGTCGACGGGCGCGAAGCCGCGCTCGCGTGCCCGGTGACGTTCGTCCCCGTCGACGCGGCGATCATCGGCTTCGTCGAGCAGGCGAGCGTGCTGGGCCGCGTGCTCGACCGCGCGCCGGACGCGGGGAAGGGCGGGCGCTGATGTTCCTCGCCGACGTCGTCGGCACCGTCGTCTCGCCGGTGCAGATCCCGATCCTCGACGGCGAGAAGCTGCTCGTGCTGCGGCCGCTGACGCCGGAAGGGAAGCCGACCGGCAAGACGCGGATCGGGATCGACCGCGCCGGGGCGGGCGAGGGCGACCGAGTGCTCGTGCTCGACGAGGGCAACGGCGCGCGCCAGATCCTGGGCGATCCGAAAGCGGCCGCGAAGACGATCGTCGTCGGGATCGTCGATTACGTCGAGCGCGGGGGCGAGCTCGTGTACGACCACCGGAGCGCGGAGCGCCCGCGCCCGCTCGCGCGATGAACGACGCCGGTCCCGCCGCCGCGACGCCCGAGGGCATCGACGAGCAAGCGCGGCTGCGACGCGCGATCTGCGAGATCGGGCGGCTGTGCTACCAGCGCTACTACATCGTCGGCGCGGACGGGAACATCTCCGCCCGCATGGCCGACGGCTCGATCCTGATCACGCCCGCCGGCGCGATGAAGGGCTTCCTGCAGCCGCACCACGTCGCGCACGTCGACGCGCGTGGGCGGGTGCTCGACGACGGGCCGCAGTGCTCGAGCGAGGTCGGCATCCACCTCGTCGCGTACGAGGAGCGCCCCGAGATCAAGGCGGTCTGCCACGCCCACCCGCCCCACGCGGTCGCGCTCACGATCGCGGGGATCGACATGCAGCTCCCCGTGATCCCCGAGATCATCGTCACGCTCGGCGGGATCCCTACGGCCCCCTACGGCACGCCGGGGACGGACGAGCTGCCCGAGACGATCCGCAAGATCGTGCGCTGCGCCGACGCCCTGATCATGCAGAACCACGGCTCGGTGACCCTGGGCTCGAACCTGCTCGACGCCTACAAGAAGCTCGACATGGTCGAGCACACCGCCAAGATCCTGTGGCTCGCGCACGTCGCGCGGGGCGGCCTGCAGCCGCTGCCGCCCGACGCCGTGGAGAAGCTCCTCGAGACCCGCCGCCGGTTCGGCTTGGCGGGGCCCAACACGCTCGAGAACCGCTGCGGGCTGGATTGATCGACGCCCGGCCGAGGTCCATGGCAGAATTCGGCCGTGGCAAAATTCCGGTCAAGGGACTCTCCAGAATCCCAACTCTGCAGAATCCCAATAGAGCCGGACGGCCCATGAGCACTCGCACGGACAGTAGCCCCTCTGCGCGCGCCCAGGCCGCCTTCCAGCTCTGGTTGGCGAACCTCGGCCTCGGCGTGGTGGTCGGCACGGCCTACCTGACGCACCTGTCGGAGACCGAAGGCCTGCGCTCTTGGATCTTCGCCACGCTCGCCCTGGTCTCGACCGTCGCGACGCTGACGCTCGCCCCGGGGATCGGCTTCCTCGTCGCGACGCGCTGCGTGCGCTCGGTGCGCGCGCTCGGCGCGGCGCAGGCGCTCGGGTGGATCGCGTTCCAGATCCTCCTGTTCGCCGACACGCGCATCTACAACCTCTTCCGCTACCACTTCAACGGGCACGTGTGGAACCTGATCTACACGCGCGGGTCGGAGGACGCGGTGCACCTCGGCTGGCAGGTGTGGGCCGCGATCGGCGCCGGACTCGTGATCGGGTTCAGCGTGCAGTACGCGCTCTGGCGCCGCTGGCTCGCGCGCGCCGAGGAGGTCGCGGAGGATCGCCGGCTGCCCTACCGCCTGCTGCGGCCCTCGCTCGTGGTCGGCGTGCTCGTGCTCTCCGCCGTCGGGCTCGAGAAGACGATCTACGCGCAAGCCGACCTCACGCAGGACAAGGAGCTCCTGCGCCTCGCGCGGATGTTCCCGTTCTACCCGCGTCTCCCCGCGCGCGCGGCGCGCGACCTCTACGACGAGATGCTCGGCCGCCATGTCGAGCGCGGCCCGCGGGTCGACGTCGACGTCGACGAGGTGCGGCTCGACTACCCGCGCGCGACGCCGCGCATCGACCCGGACGGGCCGCGGCCGAACCTCCTGATGGTCGTGATCGACTGCTGGCGCGCGGACATGCTCGAGCCCGAGGTCACGCCGCGCCTGTCGGCGCTCGCCGACGAGAGCCTGCGCTTCGACGACCACCTCAGCGGCGGCAACTCGACGCGCTTCGGCCTGTTCTCGCTGCTCTACGGCCTGCACGGCTCGTACTGGTTCCCGGTGCTCGAGCAGCGGCGCTCGCCGGTGCTCGTCGACGCGCTGCTCGAGCGGGGCTACGACGTGCGCGTCTTCTCGGCGGCGTCGATGTACTACCCCGAGCTGCGCTCGACCGCGTGGGCGCGCGTCGCGGACCACGTGTACGACGAGTTCCCCGGCGAGACGCCCTGGGAGCGCGACGTCCAGGCCGCGGCCGCGTTCGAGAGCTGGATCGGCGAGCTCGAGGCCGCCGGCGACGAGCGCCCGTGGTTCGGCTTCCTCCTGCTCGACTCGCCGCACCCGACGTACAGCTCGCCGCCGGACGGGCGCCCGTTCGCGCCTGCTGCGCCCGAGGTCAACTACCTGCGCATGTCGTCGGTGGACGGCCCCGACGAGGAGCTCGAGCGGGCGGTGTTCAACCGCTACCGCAACGCGGTCCACCACGCCGACCGCGTCACGGGGCGGATCCTCGACGTGCTCGCCGAGCGCGGCCTCGCGGACGAGACGCTCGTGCTGGTCACCGGCGACCACGGCGAAGAGTTCCTCGAGAACGGCTACTTCGGCCACACGAGCAACTTCACCGCGGAGCAGGTCGCGGTGCCGCTGCTCCTGCGCGGCCCCGGCATCGAGCCCGGCCGCGTCAGCGCGCCGACTGCGCACGTCGACGTGGCGCCGACCTTGCTCGAGCTGCTCGGCGCCGACCGCTCGGACCGCCCGCTGTGGACGGTCGGCCGCAGCCTGTTCGACCCGCCCGAGTCCGGCCGCAAGCGCGTCGTCTCCGGCTGGATGGAGCTGGGCCTGTGGATCGAGGACGGCATCCTGCGCGTCCCGCTCGTCGACCGCTGGAGCTTCGACGTCGAGCTGTACGACCGGAGCTGGCGGTTCCGCACGGACGACGAGGACGTGCTGCGTCGCGAGACGGCGGCGCTCGAGGCGCTCGCCGAGGAGTGCACGCGCTTCCTCGCCGACCGGAGCGAGGGCGACGCGGGCCAGTGAGCGCGTCCCCCGAGCTCGACGCGGCGGACGAGGCGGCGCTCCTGCGCGCTCTGCGCGCCGGCGACGAGCACGCGTTCGAGACGCTGATCCGCGCGTACGGCCCGCGGCTCCTCGCGGTGACGCGGCGCCTCCTGCGCAACGAGGAGGACGCGCGCGACGCGCTCCAGGAGACGTTCCTGTCGGCGCTGCGCTCGCTCGACCAGTTCGACGCGCGCGCGCGCCTGTCGACCTGGCTGCACCGCATCGCGGTCAACGCGGCGCTGATGCGCAAGCGCCGCGCGTCGAAGCGCCCGGAGCAGTCGCTCGACGAGCTGCTCCCGCGCTTCCGCGAGAACGGCATGTTCGAGGACCACAACCGGCGCTGGCCGCAGCCCGAGGAGGCGGCGGAGCGCGCGGAGGTGCGCGCGCTCGTGCGCACGTCGATCGACGAGCTGCCGGAGACGCACCGCGACGTGCTCGTGCTGCGCGACATCGAGGGCCTCGACACGGCGGAGGCGGCGGAGGTGCTCCACGTCACGCCGAACGCGGTCAAGGTGCGGCTCCACCGCGCACGCCTGGCGCTGCGCGCGCTCTTGGACCCGGTGCTGGGAGAGGTGACCAAGTGAACTGCGACCAGTTCGTCCAGTCGATCGACACGTGGGCCCGGGGACGGCTCGAGCCGCACGGCGAGGAGGCCTTCGAGGCGCACAAGGACGCGTGCGCGCCGTGCGCGGAGCACTTCGCGCAGCGCACGGAGCTCACGTGCCAGCAGTTCGTCGACTTCCTCGTCGCGTGGCAGGCGCACGAGCTCACGCCCGCGGAGAAGCGCACCTTCGAGCGCCACGTCGCGGTGTGCCCGGAGTGCGAGACGTACCTCGACACGTACGCGAGCACGACGAAGCTCGCGCAGCTCTGCGCCGGCCCCGACGACGACGTCCCCGACGAAGTGCCCGAGGGCCTGGTCCAGGCGATCCTCGCGGCGCGGCGCCAGAGCGGCGCGAGCTAGAACCAGCCTGTCTCGCGCGGCACGCGCTCGCGAGGCTCGTCGCGCGCGAGCGGCTGGTTCGCCAGCCTCCCGCCGCCGAGCCCGATCGTGAGGATCGCCTCTTCCGCGCCCGGCTCGAACAGCGAGAAGCGCCCGTCGTGGTGCCACAGCTCGAGATCGCGCCGCGGCTCGCCGCCGTCGAACATCCGTACGAAGCCGCGCCCGCGACCAGACCAGGACAGCTTCGTCCCTTCCCGATGCGGCTCGAGCCACAACTCGACGCCGGCGACGTGCCAGCGATGCTCGCCGAACCAGCGATAGCGATTCACCCACACCGGCTGGAGCAGGACCACGCTGAGCGCGACGACCGCAGCGACCGTGATCGGCGACCGCACCGTCCCGAGCTTCGTCCGAACCGATCTCATCTCCCCCCGAGCGTACCGCCCCGCGGCGCACTCTGTGGTGCCGAGTTGTGGTACCGAGTTGGCACCAAGTCGACGACAAGCAAATGCCGCACGTCCCGCGTAACGAAGCGCCGGACCGCCGGTGGACGCAGCGGCTCTCGCGGAGCTCCAGGACCGCGGCGCTGCGAGCCAGATCCGTCCGGTAGCGTTAGGACCAGTCGTCCGCCGCCGCGGCCGCGCTGGGGGCGGACGCGCGCTGCGCTCACCGCTCTTGCGGTTCGATCTCGCGCAGCCCGCTCGGGACCTGCGCTGCGACGAGCCGGTCGACGAGGCGCGCGGGGTCGGCGTCGGCGAGCAGCAGCGCGCGGCTCGCCGGCGGCACGAACTGCTCCTCGACGAGCGAGTCGACGAACGCGAGCAAGCCGCCGTAGAAGCCGTCGACGTCGAGCAAGCCGAGCGGCTTGGCATGGATGCCGAGGTACGACCACGTCCACACCTCGAACGTCTCCTCGAGCGTGCCGATGCCGCCGGGCAGCGCGACGAACGCGCTCGACAGGTCCGCCATGAGCGCCTTGCGCTCGTGCATCGAAGCGACGACGTGCAGCTCGCTCAGCCCCATGTGCGCGAGCTCGCGGTCCGCGAGCGCGCGCGGGATCACGCCGATCGCCTCGCCGCCGGCGCGCAGCACGGCGTCGGCGATCACGCCCATCAGCCCGACCGAGCCGCCCCCGAAGACGAGCCCGAGACCGCGCTCGACGAGCGCGGCGCCGAGCTCCTCCGCCGCGCGCCGGTACTGGGGACGGCGCCCGAAGCGCGACCCGCTGAAGACGCAGATCCGGCTCACGCGAGCAGCTCGTGCACGACCCGTCCCGCGACGTCGGTCAGCCGGAAGTCGCGCCCCTGGAAGCGGTACGTCAGCCGCTCGTGGTCGAGCCCGAGCAGGTGGAGCATCGTCGCGTGCAGGTCGTGCACGCTCGTCGCGCCCTCGACGGCGTGGTAGCCGAGCTCGTCCGTCGCGCCGTGCGTGATCCCCGGCCGGATGCCGCCGCCGGCGAGCCACATCGTGAACGCGTGCGTGTGGTGGTCGCGCCCGAGCCAGGTCGAGCCGTTGCGCGCCTCGTTCATCGGCGTGCGGCCGAATTCGCCGCCCCACACGACGAGCGTGTCCTCGAGCAGGCCGCGCCGCTCGAGATCGACGAGCAGCGCCGCCGTCGCGCGATCGGTCTCCTGGCAGCGCGCCGGCAGCGAGTGAACGATGTCGTCGCCCTGGTTCGAGCCGTGGCTGTCCCAGCCCCAGTGGTACAGGTGCACGAAGCGCACGCCGCGCTCGCACAAGCGCCGCGCGAGCAGACAGTTGTTCGCGAACGAGACCCGGCCCGGCTCGATGCCGTACAGCTCGCGCACCGACGCGGGCTCGTCCTCGAACGCGAGCAGCTCCGGCACGCTCGCCTGCATGCGCCACGCGAGCTCGTACTGGCGGATGCGCGTCTCGATCTCCGGGTCCCCGGTCGCCTCGAGCCGCTCGCGGTTCAGGGCCTCGATCGCGTCGAGCGAGCGGCGCCGCGTCGCAGCGTCCATCCCGTCGGGATTCGACAGGTACAGCACCGGGTCGCCCTGCGACCGGAAGCGCACGCCCTGGTGCACGGTCGGCAGGAAGCCGCTCGACCACAGCGACGCGCCGCCCGAGGGCTGGTAGCGTCCGGAGAGCAGCACGACGAACGCCGGCAGGTCGCTGTTCTCGCTGCCCAGCCCGTACGAGAGCCACGAGCCCATGCTCGGCCGGCCGATCCGGAAGTGGCCGCTGTTCATGAAGATCTGCGCCGGCGCGTGGTTGAACTGCTCCGTCTGCATCCCGCGCACGATCGCGATCTTGTCCGCGACGCGCGCGAGGTGCGGCAGCAGCTCCGAGATCGACTGCCCCGCGTCGCCGTGCCGCGCGAACGCGTACGGCGAGCCGAGCAGCCGCGGCGCGCCGCGGATGAACGCGAAACGCTCACCCTCGATCAGCTCGGCCGGGCACACCTCGCCGTCGTGCTTCACGAGCGCCGGCTTCGGGTCGAACAGGTCGAGCTGCGACGGACCGCCCGCCATGTGCAGGAAGATCACGCGCTTGGCCCGCGGCCGATGGTGCGGCGCCAGCGCGCTCGCGCCCGTGCCCTCGCCGAGCAGCTCGGCCAGGCCGAGCGCGCCGAGCCCGAGCGCGCACTCGCGCAGGAACCAGCGCCGCGTGTGTTCCACGGCGCTCATCGCTTCGTGATCGTCTCGTCGAGGTTGAGCAGCGCGTTGGCGACGACGATCCACGGCGCGAGCTCGCGCGGATCGTGCTCGCCGAGATCGGCGAGCGGTCCCTCGGGCGCCGCCAGCCGGCGCGCCGCCTCGGGCCGCGAAGCGTAGTGCGCGCGCTCCGCCTCCCAGAGCTCGAGCAGGAGCGCCAGCTCCCGCTCGGTCGGCCGCCGCGCCGTGCACAACCGGAAGCCGTGCGCCGCGCGCTCCGCCGGATCCGGCCCCGCCTCGCGCACGATGCGCCGCGCGAGCCCGACCGCGGCCTCGACGAACGCGGGGTCGTTGAGCAGCGCGAGCGCCTGGAGCGGCGTCGACGTGCGCGCACGCCGCGCGCACGTGGTCTCGCGGCTGGTCGCGTCGAACAGGAGGAACGTCGGGTACGGCGAGGTGCGCCGCCAGAACGTGTACAGACCGCGGCGGTAGCGATTCCAATCGGTCGCGGCCGTCCAGACGTCGTCGCTGTACGTCGGATTCCAGATGCCCTCGGGCTGGACCGGAAAGACGCTCGGGCCGCCGATCGTGGGGTCGAGCAGCCCGCTGGCGAAGAGCGCGACGTCGCGCACCGTCTCGGCCGGCACGCGCTCGCGCGGACCGCGCGCGAGCAGCGCGTTGGTGGGGTCGCGCTCGAGCAGGTCGGCCGGCGCCTCGGACGCCTGGCGGTACGTCGCGGAGCTCGCGATCAGGCGCAGCATCTCTTTCGTGCTCCAGCCGCGCTCGACGAGCTCGAGCGCCAGCCAGTCGAGCAGCTCGGGATCGGCGGGCGCGTCGCCGCGCGTGCCGAAGTCGCTGCCCGTCGGGACGAGTCCGACGCCGAACAGCTCCTCCCACAGCCGGTTGACCGTGACGCGCGCCGTCAGCGGGTGGCGCGGGTCGACGAGCCAGCGCGCGAGGCCCAGACGGTTGCGATGCTCGCCCTCGGCGAACGGGAGCAGGAGCGCGGGCACGTCCGGCTCGACGCGCTCGCCCGGAGCGAGGAAGTTCCCGCGCCGGTGCACGTGCGTCACGCGCGGTTCCTCGCGCTCCTCCAGGACGAGCGCGGTCGGCATGCCGGCGGTGAGGTCGGCGTGCGTGGCGCGCAGCTCGTCGAGCCGCGCGACGAGCGCGCGCCCGCGCGTCGAGACACGCCCGCGCCAGTGGCGGCGCAGCAGGTCGCGCTGCGCGTGCGTACGCTCCTCGGGCGCGGTGCGCAGCGCCAGCGCGACGTCGGCGGACGGCCCGTCGCCCGCGCGGTGGTCGACGTCGAAGAAGAAGCCCGCGCTCCCGTCGCCGTCGACGACCGCGAGCAGCACGCGGTGCTCGCCGGCGTCGAGCTCGAGCGTCACGCGGTCCTGGTCGGGCGCGAGCGGCTGCGGCGTCCGGCCGCGGTGGACGAGCTCGCCGTCGACCCACAGCGACGCGAAGTCGTCCGCGCCGAGCCACACGCTGAACGCGCGCGGCTCGTCGAGGCGCAGCGTGCGCGCGAGGTACGTCGCGCTGGGCCCGCCGGGCTCGAACGCGTGCACGGCGCCGTCGGACCACTGCGGCACGCTCTGCCAGGCGACGCCCTCGCCGCGGTCCGCGTGCGCTGCGCCGCGCAGGTGCTCGGCGAGCGGCCCGTGGTCGGTCGCCGCCGCCTCCTCGGCGCTCGCCGCCGGGAACGGGCCGAGCGACTGCCAGTCCGAGCGCTCGATCGGAGCCATGCGCGCGAGCAGCGCCTCGTCGTCGGTCGCCGAGAGCCGGAAGCGGCCGAGCAGGTACGCGTCGCCGGGCTGCGCGAAGTCGAGCGTGACGACGAGCTCGCCCGCGACGTCGACGGGCTCGGCGAGCGCGAACACCGCCGCGTGCTCGGCGCCGTCGCCGCCCTTCACGCCCCAGCCGCGGTCCGCCGGGCCGCCGAGCGCGCGCGCGGCGCGGAAGCCGCCGCGCTGCTCCCGGCTCGCCTCCGCCGCGACGAAGCGCAGCGCCCGCCCCGTGGCGTCGCGCGCCTCGATGCGGCTCAACACGAAGCTGCCGTCCGCCGCGCGGCCGGCCGAAGCGTCCGGCAGTGTCGCGTGACCGAGCGTCTCGAGCCGCAGCGCGCCGACGCGTCCCGGCGCCTCGAGCACGAGCTCGTACCGCTCGAGCGGCGGCGTCGCGCCCGTCGCGAGCACGGAGCCGTCGCCCTGCACGGCGAGCGTCGACCCGGCCGCCGCGGACGCGCGCAGCGGCCGCAGCGCGCGCCAGCGCGGCGGCGCGCCGAGGTCCGCGAGCGTCGCTCGCTCCCACGCCCGCTGCTCGGGCTCCGCGTCGGGCCACGGCGCGTCGAGCTCGTCCTCGAGCGCGCGCATCCGCCGCTCGAGCTCGTCGACGCGCCGGGCGTCCTCGCGCGCGGTCGGAGCGACGATCGTCGGGCTCTGGCTGTCGCCGCTGTCGGTCGTCTGGTCGAAGAACGCGAAGAGGCGGTAGTAGTCCTCGGTCGAGAACGGGTCGTACGGGTGGTCGTGGCACTGCGCGCACGCCATCGTCGTGCCGAGCCACACCGACGCCGTCGTGTCGACGCGGTCGACGACTGCGGCGTTGCGGAACTCCTCGGGGTCGATGCCGTCCTCGCGGTTGACCAGCGTGTTGCGGTGGAAGCCGGTCGCGACGAGGTCGTCGCGCGTCGGCTCCGGCAGCAGGTCGCCGGCGAGCTGAGCGATCGTGAACTCGTCGAACGGCAGGTCGCGGTCGTACGCGTCGATCACCCAGTCGCGCCAGCGCCACATCGTGCGCCGCTGGTCCTTCTCGTAGCCGTCGGTGTCGGCGTAGCGCGCGAGGTCGAGCCACGTCTGCGCGCGCCGCTCGGCGTAGTGCGGCGACGCGAGCAGCCGCTCGAGCGCGTCGGCCCACGCGCGCTCGGAATCGCGCTCCCACTCGGCCAGGAACGTGTCGAGCTGGTCGAGCGACGGAGGCAGGCCCGTCAGGTCGAGGCTCGCGCGCCGCAGCAGGGTCGCGGGGTCGGCCTGGGGCGCGGGAGCGAGCCCCTCGCGCTCGAGCCGCGCGCGCACGAATGCGTCGATCGGGCTGCGCACGCCGCTCGGATCGCTCGCGTGCGGCACCGGCGGGCGCTCGGGCGCGCGCCAGGCCCAGTGGTCGGCCCCCCGCCGGGCCGCGAGCGTGCCGGGCGCGCCCTGGTCGATCCAGGCACCGAGGAGCTCGAGCACGTCCGGCTCGAGCGGCGCGCTCTTCGGCGGCATGCGCTCGTCCTCGTCCGCCGTCGTGATCCGCCGCCAGAGCTCGCTCTCGTCGCGCCGGCCGGGTACGACGACCGGCTCGGCACCGAGCGCGGCCCCGTCGAGGACCCCGCGCAGCGTGTCGAGGCGCAGGCCGGCCTTCTGCTTGTCGGGCCCGTGGCACGACGCGCAGCGCGCCTCGAGGACGGGCCGCACGTCGCGGTCGAAGTCGAGCGGCGGCCGATCGTCGAGCGCGACGCCGGCGGCGCCGAGGACGAGCGGAACGAGCGCGATCGGTGCGATCCGGGGGGGGCGAGCGTGCACGCGATCGATGATAGGCCCCACGGCTTTCTTCCGGCACCGCGCTTGCCGACAATGCGCCGATGGAGCGCTCTTCGGACCGCCTCCCGGCCTGGGGCGGCGGGCGCCCGGCCGTCGCGCGCGACGCGCTCCTGGCGGCCATGCTCGGCGCGGCGGCCTTCGTGCTCTACGCGGCGACGCTGCAGGACCGGCTCTACGGCGACGGCTGGTCGCAGCTCTCGATCTTCGTGCACGACGAGAGCCCCTTCCGCGCCCGCAATCCGCACGTCTTCTACACGCACCTGCTCGAGGCGGCCGCGCCGCTGCGCGGCCTCGGGACGCCCGACCTCGTGCCGCGCCTCCTGTCGGCGGCCGCCGGGGCGATCGCCGTCGCTGCGACGTTCGTCCTGGCGCGCGGCTTGGGAGCGCGGCGCGCGCCGGCGCTGGTCGCGTGCGGGCTGCTCGCGCTCGCCCCGGCGACGTGGTTCTTCGCGACGACGATCGAGGTGCACGCGGCGCACTCCTGCGCGGTCGCGCTCTGCGCGTGCGTGGCGCTGTTCGCGCCGTGGCGCCGGTTCGCGCTCGCGCTCGCGCTCGTCGCCCTCACGTTCCCGCTCGCGTTCCTGACGCACGCGAGCGGCGTGCTGCTCGGCCCCGGCTGGGTGGCGCTGGTCGGCGTCGCGGCGGCACGCCAGGGCGTGCGTCTGCCGGCGCGGCGGCTGCTCTTCGTCGTCGGCCCGGTGCTCCTCGCCGCGCTCGTCGTCGCGCTGGCGTGGTCGAGCCGCTTCCGCACGGGGAGCTGGTCGCCGTGGCCGCGCGAGGAGGTCCGCATGCTCGGCTTCTGGGCGCGCGGCCCGAGCTGGAGCGCGCTGCGCAGCGATTGGATCGAGCCGCTCGGCCTGCTGCTCGCCGCCGCGGTCGCGGGCGCGATCGCCGGCCGCCGCGACCGGGCGCGCCTCGCCGCGCTCGCGGTGCTCGTCGTCCCCTCGACCGTGTTCTTCGTCGCGTGGGGCATGGCCGAGCGCGGCGGCTACCACCTCTCGACGGCGCCGTTCGTCGCGGTGCTCGCGGCGCTCGCGCCGTGGCC
>CAZGTQ010000423.1:0-2751 GCA_964528575.1 uncultured Planctomycetaceae bacterium
GTACGTGGTCTCGCCGATGCGGATCGCCTCGTTGAAGCCGTCGCAGACGAGCGCGCCGCCCGCGCGCAGGCCGAGCTCGCCGAGCAGCGCGCCCGCGGGGAAGCCGGTCGCGGGGAACGCGAGCGTCGGCTCGGGGCCCGCACCCGCGGGCGCGCCGCCCGCTCTCACGTCGACCGTGTGCTCGGAGCCCGCGATCACGATCGAGCGGCCGCGCTCGACGAGCAGGTTCAGCTCGCGCAGCCGCGCGGGCGGCGCGCTCGTCGGGTCGATCCAGAACAGCGCGTCGACGTCCTCGGGGACGCGCTCGCCGCCGTCGAGGTCGAGGCGCACGACGCGCGCGCGCTCGGACAGCGCCGCGTGGAGCTCGTAGAAGCCCTCTTTGGGCGCGAGCGCGACGAGCGGCTGGCGCGGCCGCTCCATCTGGTCGAGCTGCTCGACGAGCAGCGCCTGGAGCCGCGGCAAGTGCTCGGGGGTGACGCCG
The DNA here is from genome assembly GCA_964528575.1 of uncultured Planctomycetaceae bacterium. GTDB lineage: Bacteria > Planctomycetota > UBA1135 > UBA1135 > CAZGTQ01. The sequence goes on from CAZGTQ010000423.1 coordinate 482, forward strand.
TTGATCTCCGCGGGCTGGTAGGGGCCGTACGAGATCGTGAGCGACGACCAGATCGTCTGCTCGCTGTACGCGTCGTGCTGGACGTGGCGCACGCGGATCGGCGAGACGCGCCGGCGCGCCGCGAAGCCCTCGAGGTCGGGGTCGGTCTCGGGGTCGATGATCTGGTAGTCGACGAGGCCGCCCGACTCCTCGCGCAGCGCGTCGAGGAAGCGCGTCACGTCGCGCTCGAGCCGCCGCAGGTGCGAGGGCATCTCCTCGCGCCGCGTCACGTAGTACGTGAGGAAGACCTTGTCGCGCAGCCCGGCGAGCCGCTCCTTCGTGCGCTCGTCGAGGCGCGTGATCGCGACGCGGCCGACCTCGACGCGCGCGCGGTAGTGGCGCGCGACGCGCACGGCGAAGACCGCCGACGCGAGGGCGAGCAGCAGGAGGGCGGCGATGCCCAGCGCGGTCGAGCGTCGCATCGCCTCAGGCGCGGTTTCTCTCGAGGACGAGCGCGGTCGCCCACAGGAACGCGGCGCTCATCGCGCCGAAGTAGACGACGGACGAGAGCTCGACGAGGCCGCGGACGAACGCGTCGTAGTGCGGGAGAGCGGAGACCGACTCGTAGAGGAACGTGCCGATCGACGCGGCGGGGAACAGGCCGTCGAGGACCGCGACGACGCGGTCGTCGCCGGTGAGGACGAACAGGAAGCCGACGAGCGCGCTCGAGACGAACGCGACGATCTGGTCGCCCGACAGCGCCGAGAGGAACATGCCGAACGCGAGGAACTGCGCGCCGAGCAGGAGCAGACCGGCGTAGCCCGAGAGGATCAGGCCGACGTCGGGATCGCCGAGCACCGCGAGCATGATCGGGATCGGGAGCGAGCCGACGAGGAACAGCGCGAAGAGGCCGAGCGCGGCGACGTACTTGCCCAGGATCGCCTGGATCGGTCGGATCGGCAGCGTGAGGAGCAGCTCGATCGTGCGCTGTCTGCGCTCTTCCGCCCACAGCCGCATCGTCACTGCCGGCAGGAAGATCGCGAGCAGGAGCGGCAGGAGGTCGAAGAACCCGGTCATGTCGACCGTGCCCGTCAGGAAGAACTCGTTCATGAAGATCGAGCTCGCGAGCACGACGAACGCGATCGTGTAGACGTACGCGATCGACGAGTCGAAGTAGGCCGCGAGCTCGCGGCCCGCGACGAGGCGCGCGCCGGCGACGAAGCCGGGCGGCGCGACGGTCGCGCGCGTCGGAGTCGTGCTCGTGGCGCTCGTCGCGCTCGTGGTGCTCGTGGCGCTCAATGGACCAGCTCCTGCGTGCGCACGACGTCGAGCACGACCTCTTCGAGCGGCTTCTTCTGCTCGGCGGCGCGCTGCTCGAGCTCCGCGCGCCGCGCGTCGGCGAGCAGCACGCCGTGGTTGATGATGAGCAGGCGCTCGGAGATCGCGTTCACCTCGGACAGGACGTGGCTGCTGAACAGGATCGCGCGGCCTTCGCGCAGGCCGAGCACGAAGTCGCGGAACGCGGCGACCTGCAGCGGGTCGAGCCCGTGCGTCGGCTCGTCGAGCACGATCACCGGCGGGTCGTGGATCAGGCTCGCCGCGACGCCGATGCGCTGGCGGAAGCCCTTGGAGCACTCGCTCACGCGCTTGCGCAGCACCGCCTCGAGCGAGCACGCGTCGACGACCCAGTCGGTGCGGTCGCGCAGCTGCGCTCCGCCGAGCCCGCGCATGCGGCCCATGAAGCGCAAGAAGCGGTCGACGCGCATCCCGTCGTACAGCGCGTTGTGCTCGGGGAGGTAGCCGAGCACGCGCCGCACGTCGAGCGGCCGGCGCGTCACGTCGTAGCCGCCGACGGTGACGGTCCCGCTCGTCGGCGGGAGCCACGTCGAGATCATCTTGAGCACGGTGCTCTTGCCCGCGCCGTTCGGCCCGAGGAAGCCGACGATCTCGCCGACGCCCACCTCGAACGAGACGTCGTCCACGGCGAGCGTGGACCCGTAGTACTTCGTGACGTGATCGACGCGGATCATGGGGGGGAGCAGTCTACGCCCGGAGCGGGGGTGACTCGAACGGACTCAGCGGATACGGGCCCGCTGCGCGTCGATCCGTGGCCCGCGGGGGAGCCAGCGCACGGTCCGCTCGCCGTCGTTGCCCGCGACGACGAGCTCGATCTCGCGGTCCGGATCGCCGGGCCAGATGCTCCACCCGACGAGCACGTCGCCCTCGGCGAGCCCCGCGGCCGCGGCGGTGGACCCGGGCACGAGCCCGACGACGCGGCCCTCGCGCTGCGA
>CAZGTQ010000424.1:0-3872 GCA_964528575.1 uncultured Planctomycetaceae bacterium
ACGAGCGCGAGATCGTCTACCAAGAGATGGCCCGCGCGATGGTCCTCCAAGTCGCCCTGGACCCCAAGCGCATCGACCTCTTCGCCCGCGCCCTGATCCCCCTCGACTGACCGACCGGACTCACCCGAAGGACGGAAAGTAAGTCGGGGTCAGCGACTCGCCGCGGCGGCGCTCTGACATGCCGGTGCCGGCGCCGTCGCGGCGCCTCTGACATGATTGGTGCCCGGGACTGGACTCGAACCAGCACGGGTTGCCCCACAAGATCCTTAGTCTTGCGCGTCTGCCAAATTCCGCCACCCGGGCACGGATGGGGCGCAGACTCTAGGCATCGGGGAGCGGGGAGACAAGCCCTCCCTCCGCGGAAGTCGCGCTCCGTTGACACCCGTTCGGCCGGCGTTACGTTCCGCCCGTCCCCCGGACGGCGGCGTCCGGGCGCCCCCGAACGTCGCGAGCGGCCGAGAGCCAGGAGCCAGGCATGTCGAGTCCCCGTGGAAACGCCCTGATCGGCCAGTCGGGCGGCCCCACCTGCGTCATCAACCAGAGCCTCGTCGGCCTAGTCGAGGAGTGCCAGCGGGCGCAGCAGGTGGAGCGCGTCTTCGGCGCGCTCCACGGCATCGCGGGCGTGCTGCAGGAGCAACTCGTCGACCTGGGGCGCGAGTCGAAGGAGACGCTCGAGGCGGTCGCCCAGACGCCGTGCGCCGCGCTGCGCTCGGTCCGCAAGAAGCCGACGCGCGAGGAGTGCGAGCAGGTCCTGCGGGTCCTGCGCGCCCACGACGTGCGCTACTTCTTCTACATCGGCGGCAACGATTCCGCCGAGACCGCGCACATCCTCAACGAGCTCGCCGTCGCCGAGCAATGGGACGTGCGCCTGTTCCACGTCCCCAAGACGATCGACAACGACCTGCGGGTGACCGACCACTGCCCGGGCTACGGCTCGGCCGCGCGCTTCGTCGCCTCGGCGTTCATGGGCGACGACATGGACAACCGCAGCCTGCCGGGGATCAAGATCGACGTCGTCATGGGCCGCCACGCCGGCTGGCTCACGGCCGCCTCGATGCTCGCCCGTCACGAGGAGGGCGACGGCCCGCACCTGATCTACGTCCCCGAGCGCAGCGTCGACTTCGAGACGTTCGTCGCGGACGTCGATCGCGTGTACACCAAGCACGGACGCTGCCTCGTCGCGGTCTCCGAGGGCGTGCACGACGCGGACGGCGAGCTCCTGGCGACGAGCAGCGAGCGCGACTCGCACGGCAACGTGCAGCTCTCCGGCTCCGGCGCGCTCGGCGACCTGCTCGCGGCCAAGGTCAAGGCGGCGCTCGGCTCCAAGCTGCGCGTCCGGGCCGACACGTTCGGCTACCTCCAGCGCTCGTTCGCCGGCTACGCGTCGCCGGTCGACGCGGCCGAGGCGCGCGAGGTCGGCCGCACGGCGGTGCGCATCGCGACGGCCGGCGACGTGCCGCACGGCTCGATCGTGATCACCCGCGAGGGCGACGGAGCGAGCTACCGCGCCGCTTTCGGCGCGACCGCGCTCGAGAACGTCGCGAAGGTGACGCGGCCGCTGGACGAGCGCTTCATCGCCGGCTCGAACGACATCGACCCATCGTTCCGCGACTACGCGGGACCGCTGACGGGGCCGCTGCCGCGCATGGCGAAGCTCTCCGACTTCCCGATCTGAGCTTCCAGATCTGAGCTTCCAGATCTGAGCTTCCAGATCTGAGCGCGCCGAACCGCGGCTACTCGCGCAGCACGACGTGGCTCGCGGCGCCGACCTCGAACGGCCCGTGCTTCGTCGTCGCGCCCGAGGGCCAGCGCACCTCGATCGCGTCGACCGTGCGCGCGCCCGCGAGGCCGAAGTGCAGCCACGGCGAATTCGTCGACAGGAACGATGCGCCGGCGCGGCGCTCCGCGGAGAACGTGCGCCCGCCGGCGCGCACCGTGACGCGCGCGCCGATGCCGTCGCGGTTCGAGCGGCTGCCGACGAGCCGCACCTGGATCGACGGCCCGAGCCCCGGCGAGTCGTTGCGGTACAGCGTCGGGGGCCGGTTGAGGTTGATGACGAGCACGTCGACGTCGCCGTCCGCGTCGTAGTCGCCGAACGCGGCGCCGCGGCTCACCTCGCGCACCGCGAACGCCGGACCCGCGCTCGCCGAGACGTCCTCGAAGCGGCCGTCCACGTTGAGGAGCAACTGGTTCGTCTGCCGGTAGCGCGTCGTCGGGTCGTCGGTCTCGGCGCGCGGGTACACGTGCCCGCACGCGCCGAACGCGTCGCGGTCGCCATCGTGGTCGAAGTCGAGCAGCGCGCAGCCCCACGAGAGCACGTTGCGCGAGCGCGCGGCGAGCCCGCTGCGCGCGGTCGCGTCGAGGAAACCACGGCCGCGATTCTCGTAGAGCGTGTTGACGTCGTCGTCGAAGTTCGTGACGAGCAGCTCGTCGCGCCCGTCGCCGCTCCAGTCGGCGGCGTCGACGCCCATGCCCGCCTGCGCGTTGCCCTGCTCCCCGTACGCGAGGCCGAGGACGTCGCCGCGCTCCTCGAAACGCCCCTCGCCGTCGTTGACGAACATGTAGTTCGGCTGCGAGTCGTTCGCGACGTACAGGTCCGCGTCGCCGTCGAGGTCGTAGTCGGTGAACAGGACGCCGAGCGAGTACGCGGGCTCGACGCGGCCGGTGCCGCTCGCCTCGCTCACGTCGACGAACGTGCCGTCGCCGAGGTTGCGCAAGAGCACGTCCCCCTGCGGCAGGCACCCGGTGGGGCCGTAGTACGCCTCGCGGATGCCCTTCCACGTCGTCAGCCGGCCGCCGTTGGGCGGGTTGTCGGGGTCGAACGCGAGGTAGTGCGCGACGTACAGGTCGAGGAACCCGTCGTTGTCGATGTCGCCGAACGCGGCGCCGGTGCCCCAGCGCGGCGGATCGCTCGCGAGGTCGACGCCCGCCGCGCGCGCGACGTCGCGGAACGGTCCCGCGCCGACCGGGCCCGCGCTCCCGGCAGCCTCCTCGGCAGCCTCTTGAGCGGCCTCCTCGGCGGCCTCCTCAGCAGCAGAGTTCTCGAACAGGCGGTGCGGGCCCCACTGCGTCACGAACAGGTCGGTGTCGCCGTCGTTGTCGAAGTCCGCGGCTGCGACGCCGTTGCCCCAGGCCGGGTCCGCGAGGCCCACGCTCTCGGTGACGTCGTCGAAGCCGCCGTCCGCGCGCGCGCGGTAGAAGCGGTCGGTCGGCGGCGGGTCGGGCACGCGCTCGAGCGTCGAGCCGTTGACCACGTAGAGATCGAGCCGGCCGTCGAGGTCGTCGTCGAGCCACGCGGCTCCCTGTCCGATCGACTCGACGATCGTGCGCTTCGTGTCGCGCTCGGACCCGCACCAGACGACCACGTCGATGCCGGCCGCCGGCGCGGCGTCGACGAACCACGGGCGCGGCGCGGCGTCCGCGGCGGGCGCGGGAGCGGCGGGCGGGGGAGCGGCCGGCGCGGCGGAGGTCGGCGCGTCGCGTCGGGTCGGCGCGTCGCGTGCGGGCTCGGCGTCGTCGCAGCCCGCGCACGCTCCGGCCGCGGCGGCCAGGACGGCGGGAGCCACGCGCAAACGCGCGTGGAACAGAGAGGCGTGGGGACGGCGCCGGGGCATCGCGGGTATCCTCACCCGGGAGCGACCTGGCGATGAAGAACGAACCGGTCTCGGCGCGGGGGAGCGGCCCCATTGTGGCAGGAGCGCGGGCAGCAGCGCGAGCGAGCACGTTGCTCGGGCTCGCGCTGGTCGCGCTCGCGGCGCTCGCGGCGTGCTCGGGCGGCGTGGCGGGCGCGCGCGGGGCGCCGCGCGGCCGCGCCCCGGCGGCGGGCGGGCGGGTGCACCCGCCCGGCAGCGAGGCCGCTCGGCGGGCGGCCG
>CAZGTQ010000425.1:0-4132 GCA_964528575.1 uncultured Planctomycetaceae bacterium
GGCACCTGGCACCTCCCTGTCGCTGAACGACAACAAGGTGTGCGACACCGTATCGGCTAGAGCGCGCGGCGGGGCGGCGCGACGACGTTGGCGACGAGCAGGCCCGCGACGAGCGCGAGCGCGACCGTCAGCATGCGCACAGCCGCGTCCAGGCCGCCCGTCCAGTCGTGGCGCAGGAGCGAATCGAGGCTGCGGAAGCCGAGGCTGCCGGGGACGAGGAGGAGAACCGCGGGCACGAGCGTCACGCTCGCCGGCCGCTCGCGCAGGCGCGCGGCGACGTTGCTCGCGATCGCGACCAGCGTCGCGCCGACGAACGCGCCGAGCTCGGGTCCGAGCGCGACTGCGCCGAGACGCGCGCCGACGAACGCGAGCGGGCACGCGAGGGCGATCGCCGCGAGGTCGCGCGGCGCCGCACGCAGCAGCACGGCGAACGCGAAGGGCGCGAGCGCGAGCGTCGGCCAGAGCGTCCACGCGGCGAGCGGCACCGGCACGAGGTCGGGCGCCGGTCCGAACGCGGCCGTCGCGACGCGCTGCGCGAGCACGACGCCGAACGCGATCGAGCCGAACGACACGCCGGCGGCGGCGAGGCGCGCGACGCCCGACGCCAGGTGGCGCGTCGCGAGCTCGGTCATCGCCAGCGTGAGCGTCAGGCCCGGAAGGAGCACGATCAGGCCCGCGAGGACCGTCACCTCGATGTCGAGCGGAACGCCGGCGCGCGCGGCGAGGCGGGCCGCCAGCGCGACCGCGAACGCGGCTGCGCCCTCGAAGATCGGCGCGGTGCGCGGGTGGCGGTGCGACCACCACGCGAGCGCGCCGGTGAGCAGCCCCGCGACCGCCGCGCAGGCGAGCTCGACCAGGCCGCCCCCGAAGAAGCGCGCGGCGGCGGCGGAGGCCGCGGCGAACGCGGCGAGCTCGAGCGCCGCCGGCCAGCGCGGGGGCGCTGCGAGCACGTCCTCGAGCTCGCGCTCGGCGCTGCGCAGCGCCACGTCGCCCGCGCCGAGCCGCCGGGCGAGGTCGTCGAGGCGCGCGAGCCGCTCGAGGTCGTCCGCGCCGGGCTCGACCCGCGCGAACCGCGTCTCGGAGCCGCGCTCGGTGACGAACGAGGCCTGGATCGAGGTCGGCTCGACGAAGAAGCTCGCGTCGAGGCCGAGCTGCTCCGCGACCTGCGCGAGCATCGGCTCCAGGCGCTGCGCGGGCACCCCGAAGCGGTGGAGCGCCGCCGCGAAGCGCATCGTGAAGGCGATCGCACGCTCGGTCGGGGCGCTGCGCTGGACGGTCGGCAGGGGAGCGGGGGCGGTGTACATGGTTCGGCCTCAGAGGCTGGGGGCGGAACATTGTTCTCCGCTCCAGCCACCCCTAGCATCGGCTGCGGACTGCGCTCGTGCGACCGAATCATCCGCGGAAGGCACCGATGGAACGCCCCCTCGACCGAACGGACTACGAGATCGTGGCCGAGCTACAGAACGATGCTCGGCTCTCGAACAAGGAGCTCGCCACGCGGGTGCACCTCGCCCCGTCGAGCTGCCTGGAGCGGACGAAGCGCCTGCGCGAGCGGGGCGTGCTCCAGGGCTTCCACGCGAAGGTCGACCCGGCGGTGCTCGGCATCGGCCTGCAGGCGATGATCGCCGTCCAGCTCAGCCACCACAACGCCCGGATCGTGCAGGCGTTCCAGGAGCACCTGTTCGCGTCGCCGGCCGTGATCGCGGTGTTCTACCTCGCCGGGCGCACCGACTTCATGATCCACGTCGCGGTGCGCGACGCGGCGCAACTGCGCGAGCTGGCGGTCGAGTACCTGACGGTGCGGCCCGAAGTCGCGCACGTCGAGACGTCGCTGATCTTCGAGCACCGCGCGCGGCCCGACCTGCCGTGCTACGCGGCGCCGGAGCGCTGAGGTGGAGCGCGCCGGCCCGCCGGGCTAAGAAGGAGCGATGGCGAGCTCGGCCAAGCGTCGCGCGGAGAACGTCGAGGGCGACTTCTACGTCGACTCGACGTGCATCGACTGCGACACATGCCGTTGGATGGCGCCGGACGTGTTCGCGGACGTCGGCGACCAGGCGGCGGTGCACCGCCAGCCGCGCACCGCCGCCGAGGAGCTGCGCGCGCTGCAGGCGCTGGTCGCGTGCCCGACCGCGTCGATCGGGACGGTGACGAAGCGCGCGATCGGCCCGGTGCTCGCGAGCTTCCCGATCCCGGTCGAGAGCGGCGGCGAGCGCCTCGACGACGTCGACCACTGCGGGTTCCATGCCGAGTCGAGCTTCGGCGCGGCGAGCTACCTGATCCGGCGTCCCGGCGGCAACGTGCTCGTCGACAGCCCGCGCTTCGCCAGCGCCCTCGTGCGCCGTCTCGAGGAGCTCGGCGGCGTCCGCACGCTCTTCTTGACGCACCGCGACGACGTCGCCGACCACGAGCGCTTCCGCGAGCACTTCGGCTGCGAGCGCGTGCTCCACGCGGACGACGCGACGGGCTCGCTCGGCTCGCTCGAGCGCCTCGTCGTGGGCGCGGAGCCGGTCGCGCTCGACGACGACCTGCTCGTGCTCCCGACCCCCGGCCACACGCGCGGCTCCGCGTGCCTGCTCTACCGCGACGCCGTGCTCTTCTCCGGCGACCACCTCGCCTGGAGCGACGACCGCCGCGACCTCGTCGCGTTCCGCCGCGCCTGCTGGTACGACTGGCGCGTCCAAACCGACTCGATGCGCCGTCTGGCGCAATACGACTTCGAGTGGATCCTCCCGGGCCACGGCCGCCGCTGCCGCTTCGATCGCGACGCGATGAGCACGCGCATGGCGGCGCTCGTCGCGTGGATGGAGCGGAAGTAGCGCCGCCGCATCCGCGGGCGCCCCGCGCGCGAACGACCCAGGAGACCCCGTGGCCGCCGAACCGCTCCATCCCCCCCGCTCCGCCGTGCCGGACGAGCGCATGCGCGTGCTCCGCGACGTGCCGGTGCGCGCAGACGGGGACTTCGTCCTCTACTGGATGGTCGCGGCGCGGCGCGTCGAGGACAACTTCGCGCTCGACCGGGCGGTCGAGCTGGCGGCGCAGCTCCGCAAGCCGCTCGTCGTGCTCGAGGCGTTGCGCTGCGGCTACCGCTGGGCGAGCGAGCGGCTGCACCGGTTCGTGCTCGAGGGGATGCGCGACAACCGGAGCGCGCTCGCGGGGACCGGCGTGCTCTACCACCCGTACGTCGAGCCCGAGCATGGCGCCGGCAAAGGCCTCCTCGCGGCGCTCGGCGCGCGCGCGTGCGCGGTCGTCACCGACGACTACCCGACGTTCTTCCTGCCGCGGATGCTGCGGGCGGCGAGCGAGCAGGTGGGCGCGCGACTCGAGGCGGTCGACTCGAACGGCCTTCTGCCGATGCGCGCGACCGACCGCGTCTTTGCGCGCGCGGTCGACTTCCGGCGCTTCCTGCAGCGCGAGCTCGCGCCGCACCTCGCGCGCGTCCCGCGGCGCGATCCGCTCGCGAAAGCGCACCTCGCTCCGGCCGGCCCGCTGCCGGCCGAGATCGCACGACGTTGGCCGGCGGCGGACGAACGCGTGCTCGCGGGCGACACGCTCGCCCAGCTGCCGATCGACCACGCGGTCGGCCCCGCGCCCGCGCTCGGCGGAGCGCGCGAGGCCGAGCGGACCCTCACGCGCTTCCTCGAGGAGCGGCTCGCGCGCTACCCCGACGAGCGCAGCCAGCCCGACGCCGACGCGGCGAGCGGCTTGTCGCCGTACCTGCACTTCGGCCACCTCTCGATCCACCGCGTGCTCGCCGCGCTCGCGGCCGACGAGGGTTGGACGCCCGAGCGCGTCGGCGCCGGCGCGGCCGGCAAGCGCCGCGGCTGGTGGGGCCTGAGCGCGGCCGCCGAGAGCTTCCTCGACGAGGCGGTGACGTGGCGCGAGCTCGGCTTCAACTTCGCGGCGCACCGCGACGACCACGACCGCTACGACTCGCTGCCGGACTGGGCGCGCACGACGCTCGCCGAGCACGCGCACGACGAGCGCCCGCACGTCTACACGCTCGCCGAGCTCGAGTCCTCGAGTACGCACGACGACCTGTGGAACGCGTCGCAGAACGAGCTGCGCGCGAGCGGCGCGATCCACAACTACCTGCGCATGCTGTGGGGCAAGCAGGTGCTCCACTGGTCCGAGT
>CAZGTQ010000426.1:0-6114 GCA_964528575.1 uncultured Planctomycetaceae bacterium
GCGTCGTGGTGCCGCTCGATTCCGCCGTGCTCGACGCGCCGCTGCCGCGCCTGCGGGGCACGCTGCGCCTGCCGCCGGAGCTCGCCGAAGCGGGCCCGCTGCTCAGGCTCGATCTCGTCGAAGCGACGACGGAGCGGCGCCAGGAGGCCGTGCAACTGCGCGGCGACGACTTCGCGCCCGACCCCGCCGACCCGACGCTGCTCGCTTGGGACGCGGGAGAGGTCGCGCCGGGCCTCTGGGTCGTGACTGTGTTCGGCGTCATGCACCGCGTCTCCGTCCGCGTGGCGCCGGCGGGCACGACGGAGGTGCACGTCGAGCTGCCGCCGCTCGCCGAGGTGCTCGTGCGCGTGCGCGACGCCGCGACGGGCGAGCCGCTGCGGCCGCGCAACGTGAGCTGGTGCGACGGCGATCTCGAGGGGACTGCTCAGACCATATACCTCGCGGCGCCCTGGGACCGAGAGCGGGAGGCGTACGTGCTGGGGACCGTCGCGGGTTCCGTGGGCGTCAGCGTGCGGGACGTCGGCTACCGCGACGTTTCCCTCGTCGTCGACGCGATCGGTGGCCGTCCGACCGAGGTCGTGGTCGAGCTCGAGCGCGCGAGCGGCGTGCGCATACGCCTCGAGGTTGCGGGCGCCGCGATCCCGGTCGACCACTCGTTCTGGTTCGACGTCGACGTGCTTCGCGACGGCGAGCCCACGCACGAAGGGATGACCAGGTCCGCTCGCAGCGAGGCGACCTACCTGTTCGACGAGCCGGGCAGGGTGCGCCTCGTCTGGCCCGCGCTCGAGGGCTACCGGCCGCTCGAGCCGACGGTCGTGACGATCGAGCCGAACGTCGTGCAGGAGCTCGTCCTCGAGCTCGTGCCGCTCGACGAGTAGCCCCGACCGCGCCTCACGCCATCGCGATCACCGAGCGGATCCCGTCCTGGCGCTCCATCAGCTCGAAGCCGCGGTTGACGTCGTCGAGCGCGATGCGGTGCGACACGAACCCGTCGAGGTCGATCTTCCCGTCCAAGTACATGTCGACGAGCTGCGGGACGTGCGTGCGCCCCTTCGCTCCGCCGAAGCTGCCGCCCTGGATGCGCCGGCCCGTGATGAGCAGCCGCGGCACGACCTGCAACGTCTGGCCCTTGCCCGCGACGCCCAGGATCGTGCACAGGCCCCAGCCGAAGCGCGCCGCCTCGACCGCCTGCGCCATGACATCGACGAGCCCCGTCGCCTCGAACGTGTAGTCCGCGCCCTGGCCGCCGGTCATGTCGAGCACGCGCGCGACCGCGTCGGGCCCGGCGATCACCGAGTCGGTCGCCCCGGAGCGCCGCGCGAGCTCGAGCCGCTCTTCGGAGCGGTCGATCGCGATGATCCGCTCGGCGCCGCGCAGCTTGCATCCGACGATCGCGCCGAGGCCGACCATGCCGGCGCCGAAGACCGCGCACTTCGAGCCGGGCTCGACCGCTGCCTTCCACAGCGCCGCCGCGATCCCCGTCGTCGCGCCGCACGCGAGCAGGCACGCGCTCTCGAACGACGCGCGCGGGTCGATCTTCGCGAGCGCGATCTCGGGCATCACCGTGTACTCGGCGAACGTGCTGGTGCCCATGAAGTGGCGGATCGGCTCGCCGCCGCGCGACAAGCGCGTCGTGCCGTCGGGGAGCAGCCCACGGCCCTGCTGCTCGCGGATCGCGACGCACATGTTCGTCTTGCCGCTCGTGCACGTCGTGCAGACGCCGCACTCGGGCGAGAACAGGCACACGACGTGATCGCCCTTCTGCACCGACGTCACGCCCTCGCCGACCGCCTCGACGACGCCCGCTCCCTCGTGGCCGAGCACGGTGGGGACGTAGCCCGACGGATCGGCCCCGCTGGCGGTGTACAGGTCGGTGTGGCACACGCCGCACGCGTGGATCCGCACGAGCGCCTCCCCGCGCTTGGGCGGCGCGAGATCGAGCTCCTGGACGACGAGCGGCTTCCCGAACTCCTCGAGGACGGCGGCACGGATCTTCATGGGCGCCAGTCTAGGCCGGCTTTCTCGAGTCCAAGCGAAACCGATTCGCCGCTCGCGAGTCCTTGCGGCGGTTGGTACGGTCGAGCTGCCCTGCCGGAGAGGACGAACGTCATGCACCGCTACGTCATGCCGCTTCTGCTCGCGCTCGTTCCCGCAGCGGCGGCGCACGAGCCGATCGTCGAGACCGTCGGCGCCGAGGCGGAGAAGGCGCGGGGCGAGGGCCTCGTCAAGGCCAACGTCTTTCGCGTCGACCGGGCGACGACGCTCGTCGAGGCGGCCGTGCGGCTGGGCTTCGACGGCCGCCAGGAGCTCGGCTTCGGCGTGTACGCCGCGGCCGATGCCGAGGGCCCGTACATGCTGGTCGCGCGCTCGACGCGCGTCGTCGAGGGCCGCGGGGTCGATTGGTACGCGAGCGGGCCGCTCGTCGCTCCGCTCGAGTCCGGCGCGCACTGCGTCGTCGCCGTCTCGTTCTCGGGGCGCGCGACCTACTTCTTCGAGGTCGGCGAGAGCCAGACGACGTCGTTCGGCGAGCAGGTCCGCGCGCTCGCGGGCGGCCGCCATCCGCTGCCGCAGATGCTGCCGGGTGGCGTCGACGACCTCGCGATCTACCACCAGCGGCTCGTCACGCGGCCGCTGACGCCGGTCGACGCCGAGCCGCGCGAGCTGTCGGTCTCCGCGGGCGGGCGCCAGACGCTCGCCGTCGAGATGGGGGCCGAGCACGCCGGCAAGCCGTTCGTCGTGTTCGGCACGAGCTCGGGCACCGCGTCGTCGGTGCGCGTCGGCGGGATCGACGTGCCGCTCGTCCCCGATGCGTACACGAGCGCGCTGCTCGCGTGGAACGGCACGGGCCCGCTCGACCGCGTCGCGGGACGGCTCGACCAGGACGGGCGCGCCGAGGTCGTGTTCGCGCTCGACGAGTCGACGACGCCCTCGCTCGCGGGCCGGCGGCTGCACCACGTGTTCGCGGTCCTCGACGTGCGCGAGGGACGCACGGTCCTGGTCGACGTGAGCGTCGCGGCGCCGCTCGACCTCGTTCCTTGAGCGTGGAGCACCTCGAATCGAGCGAGACCGGCCGCGGCGCGCAGATCGCGATCGGCTTCGGCATCGGCGCGGGCCTGCACCTCGTCTTCCAGGGGCTCTTCTTCGCGCTCGGGAGCACGCTCGTCGAGCAGGGCACCGACCCGTACGGCCTCACCGTTCTGCTGCCGTTGTTCTTCATCGGCGGCTCGCAGCTCGTGTACGTGCTGCCCGCGGTCGTCATCGCCTACTGGCGGCGCCGTCCAGGCATCGGACAGGGCCTCCTGTTGCTCGCGGGCCTGACGTTCCTCATCAACGCGGCGTGCTACGGCGTGATGTTCTTCGGGGCGGCGTGAGCGAAGCCGTCGCGAGCCCGCTCGTCTCGTTCGGTCCGCTCTCGCCGCACTTCGTCTTCGAAGCGCTGGCGTACGCGGTCGGCTTCCGCGTCTTCGTGCGCGCGCGGCGCGCCCGCGGCGACGTCGTCGGCGAGCGCACGCGCTGGTCGGTCGTCGTCGCCGCGATCCTCGGCGCGGCGCTCGGAGCGAAGGCCCTCGCCCTCGCCGCCGAGCCGGCGCTGCTCGGCGAGCGCTTCTCCGATCCGCGCGCGTTCTTCGAAGGCGGCAAGACGATCGTCGGCGCGCTGCTCGGCGGCTGGCTCGCCGTCGAGGCGACCAAGCGCGTGCTCGGCGAGCGCCGCCGCACCGGCGACCTGTTCGCCGTCCCGCTCGCGCTCGGCATCGCGCTCGGACGGGTCGGCTGCTTCCTCACGGGCCTCGCCGACCGTACGTGCGGCGTGCCGACGAGCGCGCCCGTCGGCATCGACTTCGGCGACGGCGTGCCGCGCCATCCGACGCAACTGTACGAGATCGCGTTCCTCGTCCCGCTCGCGCTGCTGCTCGCGCGCGCCGCGCAGCGCCCGCACGTCGAGGGCGCCCTCTTCCGCCGCTTCCTCGGCGCGTACCTCGCTTTCCGGCTCGTCGTCGACTTCGCGAAGCCGCCGGACGAGTGGCCGGGGCTGAGCGCGATCCAGAGCGCGTGCCTGGGCGGCCTCGCGCTGCTCGCGCTCGACTGGCCGCGGCCCGCGCCCGCGCACGCGCCGGCGGAGGTTGCGGCGTGAGCGTCGAGAAGACCGCCGCGCTGTGCGCGCAGTGCCTGCGGCGCGTGCCGGCGGAGCTGCACTGCGAGACGGGCGGCGTCTTCCTCGCGAAGCGCTGCCCCGAGCACGGCCCCGAGCGCGTGCTGCTCGCCGACGACGTCGAGTACTGGCGCCGCGCGCGCGGCGAGATCGCGCATGCCGGTCGCGATCCGCTCGTGCGCCACACGCCGGTCGAGTTCGGCTGCCCGTACGACTGCGGCATCTGCGCGGACCATGCGCAGCACGCGTGCTTGACGATCATCGAGGTGTGCGACGCGTGCGACCTACGCTGCCCGGTGTGCTACGCGTCGAGCGGGCCGGAGCGCCGCTCGTTCCGCTCGCTCGCGACGATCGAGTCGATGCTCGACGCGGTCGTGCGCACCGAGGGCGAGCCCGACGTCGTGCAGATCTCGGGCGGCGAGCCCGCCGAGCACCCCGAGATCGCCGCGATCCTCGCCGCCGCCAAGCGCCGTCCGATCCGGCACCTGATGCTGAACACGAACGGCACGCGCATCGCGCGCGACGAGGACTTCGCGCGCATGCTCGCCGACCTCGGCCCCGGCTTCGAGGTGTACTTGCAGTTCGACTCGCTCGAGAAGGGCGCGCTCGTCGCCCTGCGCGGCGCGGACCTGCGCGACGTGCGCCGGCGCGCGTTGGAGCGCTTGAACCGGCTCGGCGTGTCGACGACGCTCGTGGTGACGCTGAAGCGCGGCGTGAACGACGACGAGTGCGGCCGCCTCGTCGACTTCGCCCTCGCGCAGCCGTGCGTGCGCGGCGTCACGTTCCAGCCGATCCAGGACGCCGGCCGCAACGAGCGCTTCGACCCGGCGCGCGACCGCCTGACGCTCACCGAGGTCCGTCGCCGGATCTACGAGCAGACCGAGCACTTCACGCCCGACGACCTGATCCCGGTCCCGTGCCACCCCGAGCAGATCGCGATGGGCTACGCGCTGAAGCTCGGCGGCCGCGTCGTCCCGCTCACGCGCTTCGTCGACCCAGGCGAGCTCGTCCGCAACGCGCCCCCGACGATCGCCTTCGAGCACGTCGCCGCGTTCGAGCCCGCCCTGCGCCTGTTCTCGACGGGCGCGAGCCCGGCCGCGAGCGCGACGGCGCTCACCGAGCTCCTCTGCTGCCTCCCGCGCGTCGAGGCGCCCGCCGAGCTGCGCTACGAAAACCTCTTCCGCGTGATCGTGATGCAATTCCTCGACGCCCACACGATCGAGCCCCGCACCGTCCGCGGCGCCTGCGTCTTCTTCGCGCACCCGGACGGAAGACTGATCCCCTTCGACACGTACAACGTCCTGTACCGCGATCGCCTGGAGAGCGAGCTCTTGGAGCCGCTGCGAAACGCTCGTTGAACCGTTCGCCGGTCCCGCGCGTTCCGCTGTGCCGGCATGAGGCTCCTCCGAGCGAGCTCCCTCGCGCTGCTCGTGGCGCTGACCGCGCCCGCGGCCGCGCAGACCGACGCGGACGCGCTCCACATCCGCGGCCGCGTCACGGTCACGGCCATCCTCGATCCCGAGTTCATCGTCGGGCCCCTGCGAGCGGAGGATGGCCGCCGTACCGAGGCGTGGGTGACGCTCTCCGCCGGCTCGAGAGCCCGAGTCGAGCTGCGCTTCGACTGACGCGTTAGCATGACGAGCGATGACGCTCCGCTCGCGCACGCTCGTCCTCGCCGGCGGGATCGCGCTCGTCGCGGCGCTCGTGGCGGCGGCCGCCCTCGTGCTGACGCGCGGCGAGCGTGACTCGGACTCCGTCTCGAGCGGCGTGGAGCGAACGGGGCGCGCCGCCGCTCCGTCCGTCGAGCTCATCGCGTCGAGCGAGCCCGCGCCGACGGCGGCGCACGAGAGCGAGCGGCGTGCGCAGTCCGCTGCATCCGTGGTCGAAGCGGCCGAGGACGCGGTGTGGGTGAGCGGGCGCGTCGTCCCCGTCGACGGCGCGGTCGTCCCGGCGGACGAGGAGGC
>CAZGTQ010000427.1:0-4711 GCA_964528575.1 uncultured Planctomycetaceae bacterium
CGCGAGCAGGCGATCGCCGTCCTGGAGCTGGCGCGGGAAGCCCTGGGCCGCGCTGCGCGTGCTTCTTGACGAATGCTTGCCGCGCGGGCGCAGGACGTCCGTCGACGTCGCTGTAAGTCCCTGGGGCGCCTGCACCAGGTAAGGAGCAAATTCCTAGCGCCGGGGCGCGCCCGAGCGCCGCCGCTCAAGGATTTCCAGGCGGCGCTCGAAACGCTCGACATGCAGAGCCTTCTCGTCGTCGGGTCGGTCGGCAGCGGCGCGGGGGTCGTCGCCGGGAGCCTCGCGCGGTGCGGGTACTTCCTCGGGCGCGACGCGCGGCGGCCGGCGCCCGGGGCGGCGGCCGGGGCGTACGAGTGCGCCGCCGTGCGGGCGATCAACGAGACGCTGCTCGTCGACGCGGCGCCGCCGTTCCCGCCGCTGCCCGAAGGACGGCTCTGGCTCGCCAGGCTCCCCCGCCACGCGCGCATCGCGCCGCGCCGCGACGTCGGGGAGGCGATGCGCGAGCTCGTCGCCCACGGCGCGTTCTGTTTGCGCGACCCGCGCTTCGCGTACACGCTGCCCGCCTGGCGCCGCTACGTCGGCGACGCGGTCACCGTCTGCGTCTTCCGCGATCCCGCGCGCTCCGTGCGCACGATGCGCGAGGCGTGCGCGCGCGACGCGGAGCTCGCGCGGCTCGCGATCGACGACGAGCACCTGCTCGCGCTGTGGACCGACTCCTACCGGCGCGTCCTCGACGAGCACGCGGGCGAAGGACGCTGGCTCTTCGTCCACTACGAGCAGCTCTTCACCCGCGCGGGCTGCGAGCGCCTCGGCGCGTTCGTCGGCGCCGAGCTCGACGAGGGCTTCCCCGACCCGTACCTGTCGCGCGACGCGGGCGACGAGCGCGTGACCGATGCGGCGCGCGCGGCGTACGCCGAGCTGTGCGCGCGCGCCAACTACGACGCCGACGCGGAGGCGAGCGAGCGGACGAGCGCGACCGCGGCCGCGCGCGGCGGACCCGACGTCGCGACGATCGTCCCCGTGCGCGACGCCGACGTCCAGCACGTGCCGCGCATGCTCGCCGACCTCGCCGCCCAGCGCGGCGTCGTGCACGAAGTCGTGCTCGTCGACCAGACGATCCACGGCCTGCGCGCAACGACGACCGCCGCGCCGGACGGGCTCGTCGTGCGCGCCCTGCGCGAGCGCTCGCCCAGCCGCGGCCGCGCGTTCCGCCGCGCGCTCGCCGTCACCGACGCGCCGTACGTCGCGTGGCACGAGCCCGCCGCGCGCCCGTTCCCCAGCCGCCTCGCGCGGCAGGCCGAGCTGCTCGCCGCACACCCGGACGTCGACCTCGTGACGAGCGACCTCTTCCTCGCCGACGGCGACGACCCGTACGCCGAGCGCGTCGCGTTCGATCCGCACGCGGCCGCGCCGCCGCCGTTCTGGCGCAGCGGGACGCTGCTGCGCCGCGACGCGCTCGCCGCCATCGACGAGACGTGCTTCGTCCCCGCCGAGCTCGCGCTGTACCGCGCGCTGCGCGAGGCGGGCCGCACGCTGCACCAGAGCGAGGCGTACACGTGGGTCGAGCGCGCGGTCGCCGAAGAGCGCCGCGCCGACGCGCGCCAGGACGCCGAGCTCCTGCGCCTCGCCGCGACCCCGCACGAGGGGCCGCCGGAGGTGACCGTGCTGCTCGCCTGCCACGACCGCAGCGACGTCATTCAGGAGTGCCTCGAGGGTTTCGCGCGCCAGTGCGTGCCGCGGGGCACGTTCGAGCTCGTCGTGATCGACGACGGGTCGACCGACGGCACGCGCGAGATGGTCGAGTCGCTCGTCCTGCCCGTCCCGCTGCGCCTGTTCACCCAGGACAACGCCGGGGCGTGCGCGGCGCGCAACCGCGGCCTGCCGCACGCGCGCGGCCGACTCGTGCTGTTCGTCAACGACGACACGATCCCGTTCCCCGACACGGTGCGCCGCCACCTCGAGGCGCACGCCGAGCTCGACGACGAGCGAGCGATCGTGCTGGGCACGTTCGAGCAGTCGAGCGAGGCGTGCGAGAACGCGCTCGTGCGCATGCTCGAGCGCACCGACTTCGTCTTCGGCTACGGCGGCTTCCAGCCGGACGACGTGCTCGCGGGCGTGCACTTCTACACGTGCAACATCAGCGTGCCGCGCGCCGCGGTCCAGGCGCTCGGCGGCTTCGACGAGTCGTTCCCGCTCTACGCGGAGGACACCGACTACGGCGTGCGCCTGCAGGCGCTCGGCTACCGCATCCACTTCCGACCCGAGGCGCGCTCGATCCACCGCCACGTCCCTCGCTTCGAGGGCGTGCGCTGGCGCCAGCGCGTCGTGGCCCTCGCGCACGTGCGCTTGTTCCGCAAGCACCCGGCGCTCCTCAACGACGGTTGGGCTCGCATGACCGCTGAATCGATCCGTGGACGACTCGACAAGACCGGGCGCTACCTGCCGGAGTTCGAGGCCGCCGGGCGCACGCTCGCCGACGTCGACCTCGCGCGCCTCGAGCGGCTCGGCGGCGACTACGCCGAGCTCGCGCGCGAGCTCGAGGACCGGCTCGTCGACGTCTTCCCGCGCATCAACAACCTCTGGTGGCTGCTCGGCTTCCAGGGCGGCTTTGGCGAGCTGCGCGTGAGCGGCTTCCCCGAGCTCCTCGCGTCCTCGCCGTTCGAGCCGGCCGAGCTGCGCACGTCCGCCGCGCTCGTGCACTGCGACCCGGCGCCGACGCCGCGCTGGACGCGCGCCGCCGAGCGCTGGCTCGCGCAGCGCGGCACGCCCGGCGACGCGGCCGGCGCCGACGAGCGGCTCGTGCTGTGGGCCGACCCCGAGCGCGGGCCCGAGCTCGAGACCGTCGGCAAGCTGCTCGCGCCGATCCTGCGCCGCGCCCGCCGCGCCGGCCGCGCCGGCGTCGTCGCCGTCGTCGCTCCCGAGCTCGAGGAGACCGCGCGCGTGCGGCTGTTCGCGTCGATGCGCGCGTGGCTGCCGACCGGCTCCGTGCACGATGCGCAGGACCGCGAGCTCGCCGACCTCGCGTCGACACCCGAGCTCGTCCTCGCGGAGCCCGACTTCGACGTGCCCGAGCCGCGCGCGATCGCGAAGGCCGCGGCGCACCGCCTCGTCGTGTGGCCCGGGTGGGACGATCCCGAGGAGCTCGGCGCGCTCGTCGAGGCGCTCGCCCCGCTGCTCGATCGGCGCGACGCGTGCCTCGTCGCGCTGCACGACGCCGAGACGGACGGCGACGCGACGATCGGGCTCGTCGCGCTCGAGGGCTCGTTCCAGGACCGCCACGGCGACGGGGCGACGCTGCAGGTGCTGCTGACGAGCGCGCCCCGCACGACTTACGAGTGGATGGAGCTCGCGCTCGCCGTCGACGCGTGCCTGTGCGCGCCGACCGCGGATCTCGACCACGCCGAGCGGCTGGAGGAGCTCGGCGTCGCGCGCCTCGTCAACCGCGACGGCGTGCGGCGTTGGCTCGCGCAGATGGACGACCGCACCGGGCTCGACGTCCCGGTGCTCGAGCTCGCGGAGCGCTCGCATGCGTGATTGCATCATCCTCGGATCCGGACGCAGCGGCACCAGCATGGTCGCCGGCGCGCTGGCCGCGTCGGGCTACTGGCTCGGCGAGGACCTGCACCTGCCGCGCGCCGCGAACCCGAAGGGCTTCTTCGAGGCGGCCGGGATCAACGACATCAACGAGCTGCTGCTCGCACCCGTGTTGCCGCCGGTCCCCGCGCTCGCGAACGGGCAGCGCTGGCTCGGCGTGCCCGCAGTCGGGGCCGAGCCCGCAGCGCCGCCCAAGCTCGTCGGCCGCATGCGCGCCGCGCTCGCGCGCCGGCCATTCTGCTTCAAGGACCCACGCTTCTCGTTCACGCTGCCGTGCTGGCGGCCGCTGCTCGGCGACGCGGCGTTCGTGTGCGTGTTCCGCCATCCGACGCTGACGGCGACCAGCATCGTGCGCGAGGTCGAGAGCGCGGAGCACCTCGCCGGCGTGCGGCTCGATCTCGAGCAGGCGTACGCGCTGTGGATCGCGACGTACCGCACGATCCTCGAGCGCCACGCGCAGCACGGCGACTGGCTGTTCCTGCACTACGACCAGGCGCTCGGCGAGGCCGGCCGCGCGCGCCTGGGCGACTTCCTGGGCGTCGCGATCGACGGCTCGTTCCCCGATCCGCGCCTGCGCCGCCGCGCGCCCGCGCTCGAGGCGCCCGCCGAGGCGCTCGAGCTGTACGCGGCGCTGTGCGAGCGCGCCTCGTTCGCGCCGCCGGCCGAGCCGGAGCGGCCGCGCACGCTCGTGACGGTGATCGCGCGCGTCGAGGAGGGCGAGCAGGGCGACGTGAGCGCGATCGCCGACGACGCGCGCGCGCAGCGCGGCGTCGAGACCGAGCTCGTCCTGATCGACGCGACGCAGGACGGCCTGCCGCCGGTCGCGGGCGCGCGCGTCGTGCGCGACGCGAGCCCGGCGCGCGGCGCCGCGTGGCGCAACGCGGCCGCGCTCGCGCGCGGCGAGCTCGTCGCGCTCCAGCTCGCCGGGTGCCGCATGCTGCCGACGCGCCTGGCGTGCGCGGTCGACGCGCTCGAGGGCGCGAACGGCCAAGAGCGCGACCTCGCGCTGTGCGACGCGTACCTGCACGACGGCCACGGCCAGTTCGTCGACCGCGCGCACCCGCGCGCGATGGCCGGCGCGCCGGGGCCGTTCTGGGAGAGCGGCGTCGTGCTGCGG
>CAZGTQ010000428.1:0-2233 GCA_964528575.1 uncultured Planctomycetaceae bacterium
AGCACGAGCGCCACCCCCAGCGCGACCAGCGCCGCTGCTGTCCCGAGCGCGAGCGCTCGTCCTCGCTTCGTCCCGCGTGTCATTCGAAATGGAGGTCGACGCGCAGCTCGGGGCGCTCGCCGGCGACGATGTCCCGCTCGACGACGTTACCGTCGAAGTCGGTTGCGCGCACGGTGTAGCGGCCGGGGGGGAGCGGACCGAGCTCCTGGACGAGCGACGCGGCGTACTCCGCCGGGCTCCACGAGCGGCCGAGCTCGTCGCGCGCCGTCGCCTCGATCGGCAGGAGCGTGGCGCCGCGGCGGCCGCGCACGAAGAGACGGACGCCCGGCTCGAGGACCAGTTCGATCTCGCGCGTCTCGCCGGGAGCGAGCTCGACGCGCTCGCGCGCGACGCACTCGTTCTTGTCCGCGCGCAGCACGTGCACGCCCGCGGTGAGCCCCTCGAGCCGGAATCGTCCTTCGGCATCGGTGTCGCTCCAGGCGCCCGCGTCGATCGAGCCGACGCGCGCATCGAGCACGGGCCGTCCGGAGGCGTCGACGATGCGGCCGAGCATCCCGCATTGCCTCGCGAGCACGAGGTCGACGCGCGTCGTCTCGCCCGCGCGCACGACGACAACGCTGCGGCCCGCACGCGGATCGCCGATCTCGCTTGCGTCGTCCTCGCTCACCAGACTCGCGCGGACGCAGTAGGTGCCCGTCGGCACGGAGGGCAGCGTCCATGCGCCATCCGCGCTCGTCCACTCGCTGCGGACGGCGAAATCCAGACCACCGGCGCTCACTTCGACGAGCACGTTCGGGAGCGGCTCGCGGGCGGAGTCGACGACGACCCCCTCGAGCGAGCCGGCGGGCACGTCGACGTCGACGCGGTGGAGCGCGACGTCCGGGACGCGCACGCGCACCTGGCCGACGTCTGCGCCGTCGCCGTCGAAGAGCAGCAGGACGAATTCGCCCGGCCCGTCGACGTCGGCGCTGAACGCGCCCCTCTCGTCGATGTACGCGACGGCGTAAGAGGAATAGGACCGATCCGTGTCCGTGCGCTCGACGTGCACCTCGCCGTGCGCCAACGGCTCGCCTCCCAGCCGCACGCTCCCCTCGAGCCGGACCGGCGCCCCCGAGCCGCAGCCGAGCTCGATGCGCACCCCCCGGCCGGCGACGACCTCGACGAACACGACCGAGCGCAGCTCGAGCCGTGCGCGGTCGTATCGCTCCAAGTCGCGCGTCGCCGCGCTCTCGGCCGCGGTGGGCTCGAGCGCGACTGCGTAGCGCCCGGTCGCTAGCGAGACGAAGCGGAACGCGCCGTCCGCTCCGACCTGAGCGCGCTCCTCGAAGTGCGCGTCGACACGCGCGAGCGACACGTACTGCCCCGCCGCGGACGAGCAGTCGGGCCGCACGGCGACGCCAACGATCGTCGCGCCGCCGTCGAGTGCGAGCACGACGTCCTCGCGCTCCTCGCCCGGCGCGAGCGCGATCGCGATGGGCTCGCACGGCGCAAAGCCCGGCGCGCTCGCGTGCACACGCACCACGCCCGGATCGACACTTCGGAGGACGAACCGCCCGTCCTCGTCCGCTCCTGTCGCGTGGCCGCTCCCGAGCTCGACGCTCGCGCCGGCGATCGGCTCGCCCGCGGAGTCGACGACGACGCCGCGGACGCGAGCGCCGCGCGCCAGCGCCAGCACGACCTCGTCCCGCGCGCCCGGGACGTCGATCCAGACGGCCTCCGACGTCGCGTGACCCTGCGCGCGCGCGACGAGCATCCACCGTCCCGCCTCGAGCCCGAGCAGCTCGAACGCGCCGCTGTCGCCGGGCACGGCGCGCTCGCTCGCGTCCTCGCTCGGGTCGTCAGCGAGCCGGCGCGCGCTCAGCACGAAGCGCTCGAGCGGCTCGCCGCGCTCGTCGACGACGCGCCCGCGCACGACGACCCCGGGCGCGAGCGTGAGGACGAGCTCGTGCCCGGCCGGCTGCGCGTCCGCGACGCTCGCGCCCCAGTGCTCGTCCGGCGCGGCCGCGCGCGCGAGCACCTCGAACGGGGCCGCTTCGAGTCCGCCGATCTCGAACCGGCCGTCCGCGCCGGCGAGCGTGTCGACCGAGACGTCGAGCGAGCGGAACTCCGCGCGGTGCTCCGCGACGACGCGCGCGCCGGCCGCGGGCGTGCCGTCGGGCCACTGCACGCGCCCGCGCAGCGCGAGCCGCGCGAACGGCGCCGGCGCAGGCGCAGCCGCGGCGGCGAGCGAGCG
>CAZGTQ010000429.1:0-3210 GCA_964528575.1 uncultured Planctomycetaceae bacterium
TCGTCCAGAACCCTCGCGCGCTCTCGATGCGAGGCGAGCTCGGCTCGAGGTCGTGCGGCGGCTCGCGGAACACGAGAAAGCCGAGCTGCGCGTCGAGACGCTCCTCGCGGAGCGCTTGCACGAGCGGCCGGCCGTCCGGCGTGTGCGCGCGCAACGCGATCGTCAGGCTCGGCGCGAGCACGAGGTCGTGCCGCAGCGGCACGCCGGCGGGGACGACGAGCTCGTGCTCGAGCGGGATCCAGCCCGTCGCGACGCAGCTCAGGTGCCAAGCGCCCGGATCGAGTCCGGTCGCCGTGTAGCTCGACTCGCGGATCCTCCCGAAGACCGTGCGACCGTCCCGGTCGAAGCGCACCCAGCCCTGCGACACGCTGGCGGGCGCGCCCGACTCGTCGAGCAAGGCTCCGTACACGACCGGGACGGATCGCCGGTCGGGCGGCGCCGCGTCCGTCAGCGCGCTCGGCGCTTCGGGCGCGGCGTCGGACCCGGACGTGGATGCCGCCGCTTGCGCCGCCGGCCGGTTCGCGACGGCGCGCTCGAGCGTCCCCGGCTCGAGCGGCGTTTCCGCCGCGGATTGCGCGGCTGTCGAGGAACGGCCGGTCGGCGATGCGCTCGATGCCCTCGACGTCTCGCGGCCGGAGCGCGCGACGAGCAGCGCTGCGGCAGCGAGCGCGACGACGCCGACGCCGAGGGCGAGGCGGAACGCTCGGCTCACGGGCCGAGCTCCAACCGCACCGGCTCGTCCGCACCCGGACTCACGGCGAACGACTGCTCGGAGAGCCGCCGCCCGTCCTCGAGAGCGACGAGACGGTACGTGCCGCGCGCGAGCGCCAGCACGAGCAGGCCCTCGTGCGTCACCTCGTCCACGAAGAGCGGCAGTCCCTCGACCGACGTGACGACGCAGCGCAAGGCGCGGCCGGCCTCCAGGTCGTACGCCACCAGCACCTTCCCCGCGGCCGGCGCGACGAGCTCGACGCCGTCCGCGGGTGCGTCGACGACGCGCGGCGCCGTGTGCACGGCCTGGTCCGCGATCCACAGAGCGACGGGCCCGTGGGGCACGCGCTCGAACGAGAACGAGCCGTCGGCGCCCGCGCGCGTCGTGCGGCCGAGGTACGTGCGCCACAACAGATCGGTCGCAGCGAGAGGCACGCACGAGACGCGCGCGGCGAGCGGGGCGCCGGTCTCGTCGACGACGCGGCCTCGCACGGTCGCCGCCGGGCCCAGCACGATCGTGCCGAGGTCGGCGTTCGCGCCCGCAGCGAGGTCGAGCACGTCGACGTGCTCGGCGAGGTCGCCGCCGCGCACGCTGAGCTCGTACGGGCCGGGCACGAGCGACGCAATCTCGAAGCGGCCCTCCGCGTCGGTCGTCGCGCTCGTTCCGCGCGGCTCGAGCTCGACGCGCGCGCCGGCGAACGGGCCGCCGCGCGCTCCGTCGACGACGACGCCGCGCACGCGGGCGAGGCGCGGGGCCAGCAGGTCGACGTCGGCGACGATCACGAGCTCGTCGGCGCCCGGCTCCGCGACGGTGCTCCCGAGCAGCTCGCCGCGCAGGTAGACCGCGACGAACGCCGGCAGGTCGGCGTGGACGTCGATCCGGCCGTCGTACTGTGCCGAGAGGCCGGGGATCGGTCGGAGGCCGCGGAGGTCGTGACGGTGCCATTTGCCGTCGGCGACGCGCGTGCGTGCGGAGAACAGCGAGGCGGTACGCTCGCGCGGCGGGGTGCGGGACGCGACGACGAGCGGCTCGTGGCGGTCGAGGTCGCGCTCGCGCAGCACGTCGGCGAGGCGCGCGCCGGAGGGATCGACGAGACGCACCGGCAGGCTCGGAGCCCGCGTGAGCCGCAGGTCGTGCCGCAAGACGGCGGCGCCTGGCTCGATCGTCAGCTCGGCGCGGTACGGGCGATGCCCCTGCGCTTCGACGCGCACGACTTGCGGCCCGGCGGCGAGGCCGGTGAGCGCATAGCCGCCGTCCGCGTCCGTGTCCGCCGTGCGCTCGGCCGCGTGCGGGTCGAGCACCGTGACGCGCGCTGCGGCGACAGGCTCGTTCGACTCGTCGACGGCGGCGCCGTACAGGAGCACGCCGACCGGATCGGCGGGAGCGGTCGTCGCGGCGGCGGCGACGGGCGCACGCTCGCTCTGCGGCGCGGGCGCGGGCGCGGTTTCGTCGTGCGCGAGCGAGCCGGCTGCGGCGAGCGAAGTCGAGCGCGCGGGGCCGCCCTCGGCCGCGGAGCTCGGCTCTCGCGACAGCGGGTCTGCGACGTACCACCAGAGCGCGCCGCCGAGCGCGCACAACGCGAGCGCCGCGGCGCCGGCCTTCCATTGCAGAGCCATGCTCGCTCCTCCGATCGCGGCGGCCGCGCGGGGACCGCCGGCTGCGACGAGGCACGCGTTGCGCCAGTCGGACGCGCGTTCGGACGCGAGACGCTCGCGCAGGAGCTCGAGCGCGCGCCGCAGCCGGTTGCGCACGGTGGAGCCAGGAACGCCCTGGCGACGCGCGATCTCCTGCGCCGAGAGCTCGTCGAAGTAGCGCAGGAGCACGGTCGAGCGGTACGGCTCGTCGAGCGCGAGCACGGCGTCGGCGATCTCGCGCTGACGCCAAGCGCGCTCGGCGACGTCGGTGGCCGACTCGAGCCGCTCGGGTCGCGCCGCGCGCCGCTCGCGGGCCGCGCGCGTGCCCTCGGCGCGGCGCCGCTCGATCGCGAGGTTGCGCACGACCCGCGCGAGCCACGCGCGCAACGAGTCCGCCCGCCGCGGCCGCTTCTGCAGCGCCACGACCCACGCGTCCTGCACGACGTCGTCGGCCGCGTGCGCATCGCCGACGAGCCGGAGCGCGAGCGCGCGCACCCACGCTGCGTTCTCGAACAGGTCGCTCGGATCGGGGCGAATGCTCATCGCTCACATCCGACGGAGCCGCGCAGCGGATCGTCGCGCGATTCGCCGAAATCGAGCCCCGTACGACGCTGACCGGCAACGCGGTCGAGGACGGGCTGCGACGCGTCCCCCTCAGCGCATGCGCCGCCGCCCGGAGACGATCAGGTTGAGCACACGCGCTCGAGCCGTCCCGCCGAGCGTCCGGAATCGGCTGGTCGCTCGACGCTCATGGACGCCGCTGCAGAGCTTGCCGTCGCGCCGCGGACGAGAGAGCGAGCGGATCGAGCTCAGCTCGAACGAGCCGGGTGGGCCGCTCCTCCACGACATCGTGATCGCCCGAGC
>CAZGTQ010000430.1:0-3137 GCA_964528575.1 uncultured Planctomycetaceae bacterium
GCGCGCTCGTGCAGCGCGCCCAGGAGGGCGGCGAGCGCGAGCGCGCGCTCGTGCTCGGGCGCCGGCCGCGGCGGGGGCAGCTCGAACGCGCACGCCGCCGGCGCGTCGCGCCGCGCGACGAGCGGTACCGCGCAGGGCAGGCGGTGGTCGGCGAGCCGCCCCGCGTTCAGCCAGCGCGCGCGCAGCTCGCGCCAGCGGCGCGCGCGCAGCACGAGCGCGCGCCGGCCGTCGAGCTCGAGCTCGACGCGCGCGAGGCTCGGCTCCGCGCCGGCACAGGCCGCGAGCCAACGGCGCGCGTCGTCCTCGCCGACGTCGCGCCGCGCGAGCACGCGCCCGCGCTCGAGCACGCGGCAGCGGCTGCTCTCGCGCATCCAGCGGTCGCGTTCGCGCCGCACGTCCTCACGGCGCACGAGCCGCGCGCGGCGCTCGACCGCGCGCGCGAGCGTGCGCCGCTCGCCCAGGCGCGCGCGCAGGTCCGGCGCGAGCGCGCGCTCCCACGCGACGAAGAAGCGCGCGCGCATCGTGACCGGCACGAGCTCGCGGCGGTCGGCGGCGAGCGCGACGAGGCGCTCGAGCCGCGCGGCCGCGCCGAGCGCAACGCCCAGGCGCGCTTTGTGGAAGTCGATCAGGAACGGCCGGCCGTCGGGCGCGAGCACGACGTTGCCCGCGTGCAGGTCGGGCTCGTCGATGCCCGCGTCGTGCAGCGCGGCGAGCAGCGCCCCGAGCGCGGGCGCGAGGCGCTCGGGCGCGCGCGGCCACGGCGCTCGGCCCGCGAGGCACGCGTCGAGGTCGGTCGCGTCGGGGATCCACTCGAGCGCGACCTCCCACGCGCGTCCGACGCGGCGCACCGAGCGCGGCTCGGGCGCGGGCAGCCCGTGCGCGCGCAGCCGCTCGAGCGCGTCGCGCTCGCGCAGCGCTCGGCGGCGGTCGCGCAGCCGCTGCAGCGGGTTCGGGTGGTGGAAGCGCTTGACGACGCGGCTGCGCGGCGCGCCGTCCTCGCTCCAGCGCTCGAGCAGCACGGTGCGCGCGCGGATCGCGCGCAGGACGGTCGTTGAGGACGTCGTGGTGGACGTCGTGGCGGACGGGGTCGTCGTCGCGTCGGCGCGCACGCGACAATCGTATCGCGCGGCGAGCGGCGAGCGGCTACCTTCGCCCGGTCGCGACATGAAGCTCCAGCTCTACGTCCTGCGCCAGCTCGTGATCGCGCTCGCGTTCGCGGTCGGCGGCATCTCGTTCCTCGTGTTCCCGGCGGTCGCCGTGAACGCGGTGCACAAGCTGCGCGGCGCGCCGGTGCAGGAGATCCTGCGCTTCATCCCGATGGTCGGGGTCGAGCTCGTGCCCTTCCTCCTGCCGATGGGCTTCCTGCTCGCCGTCACCGCGGTCTTCGGCCGGCTCGCGGCGGACAACGAGTGGACGGCGATCCGCATGGCGGGCATCCACCCCGGGAAGATGCTCGTGCCGTGCGCCGTGCTCGCGATCCCGCTCGCGCTCCTCACCGGCTGGATCATCCACGAGCTCGCGCCCGACTGGAAGTTCAACCAGCGCGCGTTCAAGAAGGAGGTGCTCCAGCGCGTCATCCAGGATCTGAGCCCGGGCCTGACGACGATCAGCGTGGGGGACTTCTACCTGCAGGCGGCGGACCGCACCGACAACACGTTCCACAAGGTGCTCCTCTACATCCCGCGCGCGGCGGCGGAGGACGAGCAGGACGAGGAGAGCGCGCAGGCGGAGGCGCCGGTCGAGTTCCGCAGCGACCTGAAGATCGCGGCGGAGTCGGCGACGATCATCGCGCGCGACGACCACCTCGTCGTGCGCTTCGTCGACGCGCGCGTGATCAAGGGCAACGAGGACTTCCACAACGAGAACCCCACCATCGTCATCCCGTACGACGAGGTGACCGAGGACGATCCGATGAAGCGGACGGCCGCGAAGTACATCTCGACGAGCAAGCTGTCGAGCGGGCTCGCCGACCGGCGCGTGCGCCGCATCGGCGAGCGCGAGATCGAGTACGAGGTGCACCGCCGCCACGCGCTCTCGGTGACGTACTTCCTGTTCCTGCTGATCGGGTTCCCGACCGGCCTGTGGCTGCGCAAGGGCTCGCAGCTCGCCGCGTTCGCGGCGGCGACCGGCTACGGCTTCTTGTACTACGTGCTCGCGATGCGCGTCGGCAAGGAGCTCTCGTCCGTCGGCGCCGTGCCGCCCGTCCTCGGCGCCTGGACGGTCAACGCCGTCGGCCTCGTCGTCGGCGCGCTCCTCTCGCGCAAGGCGCTGCGCCGCTGATCGCGCTCGAGGAGCTGCCGGCGCGTCAGCGGACCGACGCCGCGCGCAGCGCCTGCGTCTCGCGCGAACCGCCGCGTTGCGCGCCCGAGTAGCCCGTCACGAAGAGCGCCCGCTCGCGCGTCGAAGCCCGTTCGCAACACTCCCGCGCCGCGTCGAACCGCTGCGCGCCCGCGGGTCGCTCGGACGGATCGACGTCCGCCAGCGTCGCGGGCGGGGAGAGCAGCGCCGCGCCGTCGCGCGTCGCGAACAGCGTCTGCGGCTCGAGCGGCCCCGCGTCCAGTCCCCGGTCGTGCAGCGCGCCCAGCAGCGCGCCGAGCGAGCGCGCGAGTCGCCGGCGCGCGCGCGGGTCGAGGCGCAGCTCGGCGAGCGGGCGCGCGCCCGCGGGGAGCTCGTAGGCCGCCCAGCGGCGCGCGCCGTCGAGCGCGAGCGGCGCGAGCGCGGGGATGGCGTGCTCCCACAGCCGCGTCGCGGCGAACCAGCGCTCGCGCAGCCGCTTGCCGCGCTCGGCGAGCACGAGCGCCGCCGGCGCGCCGGCTTCCGCGGCGAGCAGCGCCGCGGCCGCTCCGCCGGCGAGCGAGCGGCGGGCGCGCTCGGCGCGCGCGCCGCCCGCGACCTCGAGCGCGCCCTCGAACGCCGCCGCGCGCACGACGAGGCCGCCGGCGAGCTCGCGCGTGTTCGCGCTGTCGCGCAGCCACGCCGTGCGGAAGCGGTGCACGATCGCGCGCCGCACGCGCCTGCCGCGCGTCTCGGCGTCCACGGCGCACGCGCGCGCGTCGGGCAGCGCTGCGCGCAGCGCGGGGGGCAGCGCGCGGCGCCACGCGACGAGGAAGCGCGCGCGCCGGCGCGGGCCGAGCAGC
>CAZGTQ010000431.1:0-6936 GCA_964528575.1 uncultured Planctomycetaceae bacterium
GGAGCGTCCCGTCGCGGCGCCGCGTCGTGCCGATCTCTCGCCGCACGAGGTCCATGCCGTCGCCCAGCGTGAGCTGGCCCGTCGTCCGGCGCTCGCTGTCCTCGCGCCTCGCGAGCGCCTAGCGGTGCGCCTGATCCTGCGTGGGGAATGTCGGCCCGCGCCGCTGGCGCCCGTTCTCCATGTACCAGCCGCGGAACCCGCTGCCGTGCCGCTGCACGTAAGCCAGCCTCGTCCCGAGGGTGCGCTTGCTCGCGCGCTTCTTGCTGCTCATGCCCGTTCGCTCATGCCCAGGGGTATGCCCACGGGCTAGATCGACGGGGAGGCGCTGCTCGCTAAAACACGCGTTCCTAGGCGATGGAAAGCGGTTCTACCTTGGAGGCGGCACCCGGACTCGAACCGGGGATGACGGATTTGCAATCCGTTGCCTTAGCCACTTGGCTATGCCGCCCTGGGAGGAGCGGCAGAGCATAGCCGCGGGCGGCGCGCGATCAATGCGTGCGCTCCAGGTCGAGCGTCAGGTTCGGCGTGACGCCGCGCTCGAACGTCACCAGGAACGGGTCGATCGGGCGGAAGCCCGGGAGCGCGCCGATCGTCACCTCGTACGTGCCCGGGCGATCGGCGACGAGCCGCGTCAGACCGGCGCGGCCCGAGCGGCGGCGGGCTGCGCCATCGACGTCGACCGGCTCGAGGTCCACGCGCACCTCCCACGGGAGCGGGACCGTCGCGGCGCCGTCGACCAGGCGCAGCCAGGCCGACGGGAGAGCGCGCGTCTCGAGCCGCACGTCGCGCTCGCCCGGCACGACCTCGATCGCCCGCGACGCGTCCTCGTGCTCGTCCCAGTCCGCGCTGACCCACGCACGGCCGAGCGGCGCCACGATCCGATAGAGCCCCGTCTCCGGGTCCGCCGTCGCGTGGGCGAGCGTCCACGCGTTCATCGACGGCGCGCTCGACGAGCTCCACGTCACGCGATCCTCCGTCAACGTCGCGCCCGTGTCCGCGTCGACCACGTGCACGAGCAACTCCCCGAGCTCCGGCAACTCGACGCGCGCGTCGACCGAGCCCTCCGGCGGCACGACGAGCTCCTGCGCCCACTGCAAGCTCGACACGATCGCTCGATACGTGCCCGGCGTCACGCGGCCCGCGTCGAACGCGAGCACGCCCGAGCGACCCTCGATCGGCTCGAGAGCGAGCGACGCGCGATCGCCGGGGCGCAGCGGTGGACCGCTCGCCGGACGCAGCTCGAGATGCCGCAGCTCGAGCTGCGGATGGCTGCGCGGCAACCACACTTCGCCCGCGAGCCGCGCCGGCAGCAGCGGGAGCGCGGTCGCGTCGACGGCGAGCGCGAGCTCGCTCACGCTCCCCGGCTGCAACGCGACGCGCGCCTCGGCGAGCACGCGCGGCGGGTCCCACCAGTCCCCGATCTCGAGCACGACGTCGACCTCGCGCGGCACGAGGCCGACGAGGTGCTCGACCTGGGCGTCGACGTCGACCTCGGCGAGCGCGGACGCAAGACCCGCGCGGTCGGGCTCGTACAGACGCAGCGCCGCCGCGAGCCCGTCCAGCCCCGCGGGAAGGTAGACGAGCAGCTCCGCTCCCTCCCGCCGCAGCTCGAGCACGCGCTCGCCGCCGCCGCGGTGGTCGACGCGCACCCAACCCCACGCGTAGCCCGGCGCGCGCACCCAGTACGTCTCCTCCGCGCCGCGCGCATCGAGCGCGAGCGGCGAGCGCGCGTCCGTCGCGAGCACGTTCGTCGGCCCGTAGTCGCCCGGGTGCATCCGGTTCTTGTAGCGCGCGACGCCACCCAACACCGTCAGCCCCGCGAGGTCCGCGCCCGTCGCCGCGTCGACGACGCGCAAGCGCGCCGGCGGCGGCCGGTGCGCGACGAGCTCGAGCATGCCGTCCGCGGGGAAGGCGTGGCGCTCTGCGGCGAAGAACGCGGGCGCGCCGCCGAGCTCGAGCCGCGCCACGTCGAAGTCGCGGCGCTCGAGCGAGCCGACCGCGAACCGCCCCGCGACGACCTCGACGTCGAGCCATTCGTCGCGCGTGGCGACCGGGAGCAGGCGGAAGCTCCCGTCACCGGCGGCCAGCGCCTCGCCGTCCGGGCCCAGGAGGCGGATCGTGCCCCGGAGCGCGGGCCCCGCCGCGGGAACCGGCGGCGCGGGCGTCGGCTCCGCGCCCCCCGGCTCGAGCGCGGAACGCGCCGGCGCGCGCTCCGCGCTCGGCGCCGGCGGCGCGAGCGGCGCTTGCGCGGCGCGGGGGACGCGCTCGGGCTGCGTCCGCTCCGGCTCTTCGGCCAGCCCGTTCCAGATCCACACGGCCGCGAGCACGGCGACGAGCGCCGCTCCGACCTTCGTCGCGTTCGCCATGACCAGAGCTCCGATCGTCGCGCCGGCGAGCGGCGCTCCCGCTCCCGCGCCCGCTCCGCTCTCCCGCGCCAGCGGCGCGAGCGCCGCCAGCCACGCCGCCCGCTCGCTGCCACGCCCGCCGTCGAGCCGCGCCCGCAGCTCCGCGAGGCCGCGCTTGATCCGCGTGCGCACCGTCTCGACCGGCGTCCCCTGGCGCCGCGCGATCTCCGCGGGCGTCAGGTCCTCGAGGAAGCGCAGCAGGATCGCGTCGCGCCACGCCGGGCGCAGGGCGAGCACCGCCTCGACGACGCGCCGGTGCGTTTCCATCGCCTCGACGAGCTCGGCGCTCGACGGCAGCGCCTCGTCGCGCGCGACGGCGTGCTCGCGCTCGCGCCGCCGCGCCTCCGACCGCGCGATGCGGCGCGCGGTGCGCCGCACGACCGTCGCGAGGAACGCGCGCGCGGCGCCCGCGTCGCGCGGCGGCCGCTCGAGCGCCGCGAGCAGCGACTGCTGCGCGACGTCGTCGGCGAGCTGCGCGTCCGCGACGAGGCCGCGCGCCAGACGGCGGGCGAACGCGCGGTGCGTGGCGAGCGAGGCGGGGTCGGCGTGCACGGGCGGGTCCTCACTCGAGAACGTGCCCGCGCGCGAGCGCGCCGGTTCGAGATTCCGCGGAAACCTTCGCGCTAGTCCAGCAGGCCGACGACCTCGAGCGCGACGCGGTCCACGCCCTCGCACTCGAGCCGCAGCCTCTGCTCGTTCGTGAAGACGAGCTTGCGCAGCGTCGGGTCGTGGAACGTCCACGAGCGAGACGCCTCGTGCGGCTGCGGAGCCAGCTCGCCGTAGAACGCGTCGTCGATCCACAGACGCAGACGGCACCGCTCGTCGAGCTGCGCCGAGAGGATGTCGGTCACGGTGAAGCGGCCGACGTGCGGCAGGAAGCCCTCGAGCGGGAATCCCTGCGCGACCTCGACCTGGAAACGCCTCTCGTCGACGCACGCGTTCCAGGCCGCGTCGTCGACGGACTCGACGAGATAGCAATAACGGCAATAGGCGTAGGAGCGGCCGGTGCGCAGGCTGCGGCGCAAACGCTGATACTCCTCGCCGTTCCAGATGTCGAGGAACGAGCCGCCCTCGCGCAGGACGCCCATGCGCCTCGAGCCCTTGAGCTGCTCGTTGCAGCACGGGGCGACGTTGCCGTTGTACTCGATCGCCGACTCGCGCCACGGATAGAGACAGCTACTGACCTTCTCGAAGCGCGGCGGCATGAGCGAGGGCCCGAGCTGGTGCACGCCCCACAGGAAGTTGCGGTTCGTGATGCCGCTGTCCAGGATCTTGCGTACGAACTCCTCGTTGCCGCCGCCGCTCGCCCGCACGTCCTCGATGATCGCGACGAGCTCGTCCGGCACGTTCTCGGCAGAGCCGTCGTACGGGATCGTGTGCAGGTGCTCGGCGCCCTGCGCGAGCAGCGTCTCGTCGTCGAAGGCAACGTACGGCTGGTCGACGTGGTCCGCGCCGAGCGTGAACGGCTGGGGCAGACGCACGTTCATGCCGAGCCGCTCCGCCGTCGCGGCCGCGCGCTCGAGCATCTCGTTCGTCAGCCGCTTGTACGGCTCGAGCGAGTCGCCGCGGTTCAGCTTGCCGAGGATGACGACGTGGTCGACGTACACCCGGTCGACCGCGAGCTCGTGGGCGAGCTCGATCAGTTGCGGGAGCTGCCGCACGTTCTTGAACTGCAGAATCGTGTTGAAGTGCAGCTCGGGCCGGTGCTGATCGTGTGGGACCGCGTTGCGCGCCTCGTTGAACTTCTTGATGTTCTCGACGACGCGCGGGAACGAGGCGCCGCGACGGATGCTGTTGAAGACCGGCTCGTCGGCTCCGTCGAATGAGACGATCAGCGTCTGCGTGGACGGGATCAGGCGCTCCATCAGCCCGCGCCGGGCCAGCGGCATGCCGTTCGTCGTGATGCCGGCGCGCACGCCGTACGTCGCGAGGAGCTCGAGCTCCGTGAAGAGCGACTTCGACACCAGCGGGTCGCCCGAGACCGAGAGCGCGACGAAACGCATGTGCGGGAACAGCTCGTGCGCGAGCGACTCGAAGCGACCGAGCCCCATGTCGGGCAACGACATGTTGTCGTAGTCGTCGAGTTGCTTGAAGCACATCTGGCACGTCAAGTTGCACTTGTGCGTGTTCCCGATGGTCATGTACGACGGATACGACCGGCAGACGTCCGGCCGGTCGCGCATGTCGATGAACGCGAGGCGGTCGTTCGCCGCCTTCAGCGCCTCGAGCGTCTCGAGGTCGTAGTAGCGGTGCCGCGAGTCCGGGAACCGCTTGCGCCACTCGTCGAGCCGCCGCTGGTGAAGCGTCCTCGCGTCCGCCATCTGCATTCGCTGCGAGCCTGAGGCTTCGGAGTTCTTCGGGGAAGTGGGCCACGAGCCCGGGGACAAGACCTCGCCCTCCACGGAACGAGGAACGTCCACGGAACGAGGCACGCTCGTAGAATACCGCGACGATGACGTTCGTGGGACTCGAGTCCGACGGCGACGAGCTGCCGGCGACGAAACCGGCCTCCCGCCCCGGCGCCCGCTTGCTGGCGCTCGCGCTCGGGCTCGCGATCGGCGCGTTGATCTGCTGGTGGGTCCTGCCCGGGAGGCTGGAGCGCCCCCCGGTCGTCGACGCGGACGAGCTCCAGGCCTACCTCGCGCAGTTCAGCGGGAGCTCCGCCCCCGGCGGCCCCGACGGCCCGGCGTTCGTCCTCCAGCCGTCGCTCGACCGCTCTCCCTGGCTGGTCACGAGCTCGCTCGGCCTGCGCAGCCCGGAGCTCGACCCGGCGAAGCGCCGCCCGCGGATCATGATCCTGGGCGACTCCTTCACGTTCGGCTTCGGCCTCGCCGAGGGGGAGCCGTACCCCGCGGTGCTCGAAGCGCGGCTCGGCGGCGCGGCGGACGTCGTCAACTGCGGCGTCAGCGGCTACGAGTTCCGCGACACGCTCGCGCTCTTCGAACGCCTCGTCGACCGCGTCCTCCCCGACGTCGTCGTCGTGACGTTCGTCGCCAACGACCTGGACGACTCGCGCGTCTTCGTCGACGTGGGCGTGGGCTTCACGCGCTATCCGGAGCTGGCCGAGCTCGGTCCCGAGGGCCGTTTCATCAGCACGCAGAACGTCCAGCGCCTCGCTCAGCTCGAGCTTCTGAACGGCGAAGAGCGCGCGGCGTTCGTGCACAGACACGCGCAGCAGAGCGAGTTCCTCACGCTCGGCCTCGGACCGAGCGCGCGCCGCCGCTGGATGGAGTACCGCCGGTGTCTCGCGCGCATCCAGGAGGGCGCGCGGCGCCACGGGGCGAGCGTCGTGCTCTACTCGTTCCTCGTGCCCGCCGCACCCGCCAACGCGCCGCTCTTCACGCAGTGCGACGCGCTGGGGATCCCCCTCTTCTCGATCCCGGCCAACTTGAACCTCGGCGACGCGAAGTACCGTCTCGAGTGGGACCCGCACCCCAACGCGCTCGCGCACGCGCTCTTCGCCGAGCGCCTGCTCGGCGTGCTCGCGACGGTCGGCCGGATCGAAGTGCCCGACGACGTCGAGCCCCTCGAGCCGATCCGGCTCGACGACGACCTCGCGCTGGGTTGGATGCGTGGCGTGGGCGGCTACGCCCACGGCCGACTCACGCCCGACGTCGTGCTGCAGCCCGAGGACGAGCGCGAGGACCTGCACCAGATCCTCGGCGGCTTCGAGGACGCGAGCGGCCTGCTCGGCGGCCCCGCGATCGTCGTGCTGACGACGAGCCAGCCCCCCACCCAGCTCGTCCTCGAAGCGGTGTGCGAGAGCGCCTCCTCGGATCCGCGCCGCCTCGAGATCCGCATCGCGGGCATCGAGCAAGCGACCGTGCTCGACGTGACGTCCGCGCCTTCGGAGCTCGTCGTCCCGATCCCGCCGCAGGGCTCCGAGCCGATCCCGATGGCGCCGCAGCACCACCTGGTCGAGATCGAGCTCAGCGACCCGCTCGTCCTCGCAGCGCCGCCCGCCGACCGCCGCGCGAAGGCCGCGATCCGCATCCGCCGCATCACGCTGCGCTGACCCGCGCTATCCTCCGCTCGCGACCCGCACCGCAGGGGAAGTGGCGGAACCGGCAGACGCATCGGACTTAAAATCCGAAGGGCCTAGCCCGTCCGGGTTCGAGTCCCGGCTTCCCCACCAGCGTGCCGCGTCGCAAAGTCTCGCAACGGCAAGGGGTTAGCTCGCCTCCGTGGCCGCCTGCTCGCTCGCGTCGTCGCGCACCGTCTCGCACGGCTTCGTGCCCTCGCTGGTGGGGTCTGTGGTGGGGACCGACAGGCGGGCCATCGCGGCGGCCGCGTCGCCCAGGCCCAGATCGGTGTAGGCGCGCATCGTCGTCTCGATGTTCGCGTGTCGCATGATCCTCTGCGCGAACTGCGGAGGGACGCCCTCGCGGGCCATGCGCGTCGCGAGGGTCTTGCGGAGCGCGTGCAGGTCGGCAACGCGGTTGGCCGCGTCCTTGAGCTTGATGCCGGCCTCCTTGAAGTCCTCCTGGCGCGTCTCGTTCGAGACGGCGTGCGGGAACACCCGCGCGGTCGG
>CAZGTQ010000432.1:0-3216 GCA_964528575.1 uncultured Planctomycetaceae bacterium
CGCTCGTCGACGAAGACGCGCGTGGCGCCCAGCCAGACGGTCGCGTCGAAGATCGGCTCCTGCTCGGCGTTCAGCACGCGAATCGAGAGACGCCGCACGATCGCGCCGAGATCGATCGGGTCGAGCCGCGGATCGGCGCTCGTCTCGCCGAGCTCGACCGCAACGCCGTCGACGCGCGCGAGCGGCTCGTCGCCCTGGCGCAGGAACACGAGGACGTCGACCGAGCCCGCCGGCAGTCCCTCGACGCGGAAAGCGCCTTCCTCGCCGAGGTCGGCGATGCGCACGCCGCCCTCGCCGTCGAGTCGCACGAGGAGCGCGTCCGCCGGCACGCCCTCGCCGGCGAGCACGCGGCCTTGGAGGACGCCGCCTAGGACGAGCACGAGCTCGACGTCGCGCGCTCCCGGCGCGACCGGGCGCGGCTCCCCGGAGACGTAGCCCGCGCGGCGTGTGGCGACGCGCAGCTCGCTCGTCGGCGCGAACCCGCGGATCGCGAAGCGGCCGTCGTCGCCGGTCGACGCGCCGACATCCATGACGCCCACGACGTACGCGCGCGCGCCGGAGAGCGGCTCGCCCTCGGCGTTCACGACGCGACCGGCGACGAGCAGCGGGGCGGGAGCGAGCCGCAGCGCGCCGAGGTCGCGCACCCCCGCGCCCGGAATGTCCGCGAGCGACACGTGCGCGCGCAGATCGTCGCTCGACCCGACGAGCCGGAGCTCGAGCGCCTCGACGTCGCGACCGCTCTGGGCGACCGCAATTCGCACGCGCCCGGCCGCGTCGGTGTCGATCGTGGTCTCGAGGAAGTACCCACCGTTCACATCGCGCAGGAGCGCGACGACGCGCGCGCTCGCCGCCGGCTCGCCGCCGGGGAGGAGCAGCACGCCCTCGAGCGCCGCGGGCTCGCGCTCGAGCCGCAGACGCACGCTCGCGCGCTCGCCGGCGGCGACGGGCCCGGCGACGCGCTCGTGCACGGCCTTTGGTTCCCCGCCGCTCGCCAGCACGGTCTGGTCGAACGCGTAGACGAGCAGGTCGAGCCCGAGACCGACGTGACCGAACAGCGCGCGTCCTCGGTCGTCCCGCACGAGCAGCATCGTGCCGAGCGCCGGCTCGCTGTTCTCGCCGCGGAAAGCGGCGGCCTCGTCGAGGACGCGCACGACGACGGGATCGACCCGCGGCTCGCCGGCGGCGTCCACGACGAGCACCTCGAGCTCGCCCGTGGGCGGCATCACGAGCTCGATCGGCTCGTTCGGGAGCGCCGCGGGATCGAAGGGCGCATGCACCGGCTCGGCGAGCGGGAACGGCAGCCCGAGGGACGGCCGCGCGCTCGCCGGGGCGCGCGCCAGCAGCTCGTCGACCGCGCCGAACGTGGCGATGCCGTCGGGACCCGTGCGCGCGAGCACGTGGTCGCGATACGACGCGCCGTGGTGGAAGCGCAGCGCGACGGGAACGTCCGCCTGCGGCGCGCCGTGTGCGTCGACGACGCGCGCGCGCAGGGCGAGCGTCGGCCGCAGCTCGAGGAGCAGCTCGCCGGCGCCGTCGCGCGCCTCGAGCATGCCGGCGCGATCGCCCTTCGAGCCCGTGACGACCACGGAGCCTGTGATGCCGTCGAGGACGAGCTCCCCGCGCTCGTCGGCCGTCCCGGTGCGCCCGAAACGCGCGAGGACCGCTCCGATGTCGCCGCCGCTCTCGCGGAACGCGAGCGCGAGGTCCTGCTGGGACGCATCGTGCTGTTGCAGCCACGCGACCTGGGCGTGCGGCACGCGCGCGCCGGTCTCGTCGACGACGACGAGGAGCCGCCCGGCGGGCGCGACGTCCGCAGTCTCGGGCTCGGGCGGCGCGGCGACGGGCGTGCGGAGCTCGTCGGGCGCAGCGGCGGCGGCCTCGCTCGGAGCCGGTACGTCGTCGCGCGGTTCGACGAGCGGCGCATCCGGCGTCTGCTCGGGCGCCGCGGAACGCTCGACGCGCGGCGCGGCGGCGGGCTCGCTCGGCCGCGCGCGCACGACGAGAAGGACGCCGAGCGCGATCGCGACGAGCAGGGCGAGAGCGGTGAAGAGCGCGCGCATCATTCGTCCTCCTCCAGTCGGCGGAGCGCGGCCTCGAGCTCCGCGGGCGCGACCGAGAGCTCGAAGCGCTGCTCGTCGCGGGTGTCGGCGAACCTGGATCAAGCCCGGGGAGATGTCGAGGTGCTCGCCTTCCTGGAGGCCCTCGCGACCGAGCGTCGCCAGGACGGCGAAGCTTCCCGGCGAGGGCACGACGAGCATCGCTTCGGCGGAGCCGTCGAACGCGACGCTGCCGCCGAACTCCTTCCCGAGGAGGCCGGCGCGCAGCGTCCACGGCGGCTCCGGGAGCCCGGCGACGACCACCAGGCGCACTGCGATCCCGGGCGCGAGCACGACCGTCCGGTCCGAGGACACGCCGGAGAGCTGCTTCGTGCGGAAGCCGGGCGCGTGGACCGTCACGTCGATCGCGGCTCGACTCGTGAGGAGCTCGATCGAGTCGCCCGCGGGCCGGGCGAGGAAGTCCCCTCCCGCAGCGTCGGCGTCCGGCACGGGCGCTCCGCTCTCGTCGACGACGCGCAGGACGACGCGACGCACGAGACCCCGCAGATCGATCGAGCCGAGCCGCGGATCGTCGCACGACGAGGCGGCCGCGACCGCGATGCGCTCGATGCGCACGAGCGGCTCGTCGGTGCTCGCCAGGCTCACGCGCAGCTCCGCAACGCCGGGGCGCAGGTCGCCGAAGCGGTAGCTCCCGTCGGGGTCGATTT
Organism: uncultured Planctomycetaceae bacterium; assembly: GCA_964528575.1. GTDB lineage: Bacteria > Planctomycetota > UBA1135 > UBA1135 > CAZGTQ01. Next base: position 2,765 of record CAZGTQ010000432.1, read on the forward strand.
GCGCCGGCACGTAGGCGTGCTCTTCTGCGCCGGCGCACACGAGCCGCAGGTCGAGGTCGTCGGCGCGCACGACCTCGTCGAAGAGCACGCGACCCTCGACGACGCCGCCGCGGACGAGGACGAGCTCGACGTCGGCCCTTCCCGCGGCGAACGCGGTCTCGGCACCCTCCAGGTACTCCTCGCGCGCAGCCGCGAGGACGACCGCGTCTCGTTGCGCGAATCCGCGGACGGCGAAGCGTCCGTCGCCGTCCGTGTGCGCGACCGGATCCCCGTGGCGGAAGATCCCGTACTCGGCGAAACCGAGGTGCACGCGCGCACGCGGGACCGGCGCGCCGTCCTGGTCGACGACGCGGCCCGCGACGAGCAACGGCAGCGGCTCGAGCCGCAGGTCGCCGACGTCGCGCGCGCCGCTCTCGGGCGTCGTCGTCAGGGGGAGGCGCGCGGCGAGCTCG
>CAZGTQ010000433.1:0-6125 GCA_964528575.1 uncultured Planctomycetaceae bacterium
TGCTGCGCCGTCGCGAGCGCGCCGGCGCGGCCCTCCTTGCGCAGCATGCTCTCGAGCAGGAGCGTGCGCACGTTCATGCGCGTGACGCGGCCGAGCTCGGGCACGCCCGTGTCGCGGAAGCTGAACGTCGCCTCCTCGCTCGCGAACAGTCGCTGGAAGAGCTGGCGGCACTGGTACTCGAGCGCCTGTTGGAGCGCCTCGGGCTTGATGAACGCGCTCTCCGCCATCACCTCGCCGAGCGGCTTTTGCGCGTGGCCCAGCCGCGCGAGCTCGGACTCGAGCCGCGCGAGCGTGATCGCACCCTGTTCGACGAGGATGTCGCCCAGGCGCAGGCCCGCGGGCGAGTTGTTGCTCATCGCGTAGATGACGTCGCCGTGCTCGAGCACGAGCGTGAACGTCTCGTCGAGCGTCTGCACCTCGAGCACGCCCGTCTTGCCGAGGTTGCCGAGGAAGTCGAGCAGCTCGGGCACGCCGACGACGGCGTTGTGCCCCTGCATGACCTTCGGTGCGCGCTTGGCGCTCTCGCCCTCGCCCTCGCGCTCGCGCTCGTCGAGGCCGCGCATCAGGCTCGAGACGCACTTGACCACGACCTTCTCGTGCCGGCCGCCGGGCGCGGCGTCGTTGACGCGCTCGACCTGCAGTCGGTCGCCGCACAGCGTCCCCAGCGTCGCGTGCGCGGATTCGAGGTCGCGCTTCACCCCGCGCAGCGTGCGCGCCTGCGGACACATCGGATCCTCGTACTCGGCGAGGTCGACGATCGCCTGACAGCGCGAGACGAGGGCGCGCATCGCTCGCATGACGTCGCGGGTGGCGCCCTGGATCCTCTGCTCGAACTCGTCTCGACCGCGCATGGGGAAGGCCTTTCCGGGCAGGCGTTCCCCCCGCTATCGACCCGAGCGGGCGGGCCGCTGTAGCCGGACCAGGCTCTCGAACCGGGTTGCTGGTAGCTAGTAGTAGGCCCGTAGCCCCGTGACGGCCTCGCCGATGGCGAGCGTGTGGATGTCGTGGGTGCCCTCGTACGTGAAGACCGACTCCAGGTTGCACAGGTGGCGGCCGACCTGGTACTCGAGGCTGATCCCGTTGGCGCCGAGCATGTCCCGGCAGACCCGCGAGATCTCGAGGGCCTTGTGGACGTTGTTGCGCTTGGCCATCGACACCATCTGCGGCGTCGCGCGGCCCTCGTCCTTGAGCCGGCCCAGGCGCAGCGCCATGAGCTGGCCGAGCGTGATGTCGGTCGCCATGTCCGCGAGCTTCTTCTGGGCGAGCTGGAACGCGCCGAGGGGGCGGTCGAAGATGATGCGCTCCTGGCTGTAGCCGAGCGCCTCGTCGAAGCACGCGAGCGCGGCGCCGAGCGCCCCCCAGGCGATGCCGTAGCGCGCGGCGCTCAGGCACATCAGCGCGCTCTTGAGCCCGGTCGAGCCCGGCAGGAGCGCGTCGGCCGGCACGCGCACGTCCTGGAGCACCAGCTCGGACGTGATCGACGCGCGCAGGCTGAACTTGCGTTTCTGCTCGGGCGCGCTGAAGCCGTCCGCCTCCTTCGGCACGAGGAAGCCGCGGATGCCGTCGTCGGTGCGCGCCCACACGACCGCGACGTCCGCGATCGTGCCGTTGGTGATCCACATCTTGCGCCCGTCGAGCACCCAGCCGTCGCCGTCGCGACGCGCCGTGGTCAGCATGCCGGCGGGGTTGGAGCCGAAGTCCGGCTCGGTGAGGCCGAAGCAGCCGATCGCCTGTCCGCTCGCGAGCTTGGGCAGCCAGTGCCGCTTCTGTTCCTCGCTCCCGAACGTGAAGATCGGGTACATGACCAGCGCGCCCTGCACGGACACGTAGGAGCGCAGGCCCGAGTCGCCGCGTTCGAGCTCCTGGCAGATCAGGCCGTACGCGACGTTGTTCAGCCCGGCGCAGCCGTACTCCTCGGGCAGGTTGCTGCCGAAGACGCCCAGCTCGCCGAGCTCGGGCGTCAGCTCGGTCGGGAACGTGCCCGCCTCGAAGTGCTCGGCGACGATCGGCAGGTAGCGCTCGCTGACCCAGCCGCGCACGGCGTCGCGCACCATGCGTTCGTCCTCGGCGAGCTCGGACTCGAGCTCCAGGAAATCCAGTTGTCGATAGGGGCGCATCGGGCTCGCTCGCGTCGTACGGGGCGCTGGGAACGGAAGCGGGCGGACCGGGCCGGCGAAAAAAGGCCGCTGGGCCGCCCAAGAAACCGGCATGGTAGCAAGCCGCCCTCCGCGGCCCCATCGCCCGATGCCCGTGCTCCCCTGTCCCGTCTGCGGCTACGACAACCCCGGGCCGGGCTGTCCACACTGCGGGCTCGCGCCGCGCGAAGAGTCGCTCGCGCCGAGCCGCGGCACGGTCGGAGCCCTGTGGGCCGGGCTCGCGGCGCTGCCGCGCGGCTTCCACTACCTGGTGACGAACCGCGGCATCAAGCGCTGGATGCTGCCGCCGGTCCTCGCGACGTGCATCGTGTTCGCGGTGGTCTTCACCTGGGCGTACGGCGCGTTCCGCACGCTCGTCGACGCGCTCGTCCCGGGCGCGGTCGAGCTCGACTGGGACGAGGGCTGGTTGCGCGCGACGGTCGAGTGGTTCCTCAACGAGGGGCCGGGGCTCCTGCTGCTGAAGCTGGGGAGCTGGCTCGTGTTCGCGGTCGTCTTCTCGCTCGCGTCCTGGTACTGCTTCTCGATCGCGTTCGAGGCGATCGCGGGGCCGTTCCTCGACGAGATCCACGGCCGGCTCGAGTCGCGTTGGTTCGGGTACGACCCGCGCACCGAGTTGCAGCGGCCCAACGCGATCCCCGTCGCGCGCTGCATGCGGCTCTCGCTCGTCGCCGGCGCAGCGGCGCTGATCCTCGCCGGGCTCGCGTGGTGGCTCGGTCCGTGGTGGAGCGCGCTGCTCGTCGTGCCGATCCCGTTCGTCGTCGCCGGGCGCGTGGACCGCGAGTACGGCGAGTGGCTCGCGTGGGTCGGCACGCTCGAGGGACGCGCGCTGCTCGTCGGCATCCAGGTCTCGCTGGTCACCGCGGTGCTGCTCGTGCTCGCGCTGCCGCTCTACCTCGTGCCGATCCCGTTCGTCGGGCACTTCCTCTACGCGACGGTCGCCGGCTTCTGCACCGCGCTCGCCCTGACCGACCTCGCGTTCGAGCGGCGCCAGTGGCCGCTGCGCATGCGCCTCGCGTTCGTCGGCCTGCACTTCGTCCCGCTGACCGCGTTCGGGGCGACGAGCGGGATCCTGTTCGCCGTACCGATCGTCGGGCCGCTGCTCGTCGTTCCCGCGGCGTCGATCGGCGCGCTGTGGCTCGTCTGCAAGCTCGACAAGAACGCGCTGCGGCCGGCGGACCAGCGCATCGCCGCTCGATCCGCACAGCCGGCGCTGCCGGCACAGCCGGCACAGCCGACGCAGCCGACGCAGTCGACAGAGTCGACGCAGCCGGCACAGCCGGCCCAAAAAGGAACCCCCGCGCCTCGGAACCGGGGCGCGGGGGTGTGAGCGATCGCTCGGCGGCGCGTCAGATCGCGTTCCGCAGGGACTTGCCCACGCGGAACCCGACGCGGCGACCGGCGGCGATCTGGATCGGCTCCCCCGTGTGGGGGTTTCGTCCGACGCGCGCCTTGCGCGGCTTGACCTCGAACGTGCCGAATCCTGTGATCGTCACGGCGCGGTCCGCGCGTAGACCCTGCTGGATCCCGTCGAGGACCGTTTCCACGAGCCGGCCCGCTCCCGCCTTCGAGGTGTGGAGCTGTTCGGCTACGAACTCGACCAGTTGGCTCTTGTTCACGGTCGGGAATCCGGGACGGGGTCTAGGCCCGCTTGCGGCGGGTCGCCTTCTTGCGCGTCGCCTTCGTTGTCGGCGTGGCCTTCTTGGCGGCCTTCTTGCGCCCGCCCTTCTTCCGGCCGGCCTTCTTGCGCCCGGCCTTCTTGCCGGCCTTCTTGCGGCCAGCCTTCTTCTTGCCGGCCTTCTTGCGACCGGCCTTCTTCGTTGCCTTCTTGCGCGAGGCCTTCTTCTTCGTGGCCTTCTTGCGCGTGGCCTTCTTCTTCGCCATGAGAGGGTTCTCCTTGGAACTCGGATCTCCGAATGCCCGGCGTCATGAGAAGACGCCTGTGCGCGACATCAAGCGTTGCATCGGCGCGCGGACGCGTTTGCTTTCCACGCAATTGCGAAACTTTTGTCCCGCAACGGCGGCCTCCGCGCACTTCCAACCTCCTCCGAGCGCGCGTCGCGAGCACTTCTCGACCCTCGTCCTGCGTCCGTTCGGGAGCGCGGTCGAGCTCTCCGTTGCGGTCTGGACGAGCGCGAGCGAGCGCGCCGGATGGCCGCTCGTCGCGGTGCACGGCTTCGGCGATAACCTCTCGACTTGGCAACGACTTACGACGGCGGTCGAGCAGCGCGGAGGCGCGCTCTGGGCGCTCGATCTGCCCGGCTTCGGACGCACGCCGCTGCCGCCCGAATTCGCGCGCTGCTACACGCACGACTGCGCCGCGCTCGTGCTCGCGTTCGTGCGCTCGCTCGGCTTCGAGCGCTGTCTGCTCGTCGGCAATTCTTTTGGCGGCGCGGTCGCGCTCGGCGCCGCGGCGCTCGCGCGACACGCGGACGAGGAGCGCCGCATCGCGGGGCTCGTGCTCTGCTCTCCCGCCACCGCGGACACGCGCCCGCCGCCGTTCGTGCACCTCGCGCGCACGCCCGCCTACCGCGCCATGCACGCGCTCGCCCACGTGCTGCCGCGCGCGCCGCGTCGCGCGATCGCGGCGGCCGTCGCACGGGCCGGCTTCCGCGCGATGCTCGCGGCGCCCGCGCGCCCGCACGCCGCGTGGTTCGCCGCGGTGCGGGACGCGCTGGAGCGGCGCACCGCGTGGCGCGACCTCGAGGCGATCGCGCGGCACATCGGCGCGTCGCTGCGCGGCGAGTGTCCCGAGCTCGAGACGATCGCCGGCGCCTTGCGCACGCTGGACGTGCCGGTCGTCGTGCTGCGCGGCGCGCGCGACGGCGTGATCGGCGACGCGGAGCTGCGCTCGCTCGTCGCGCGCCTGCCGGACGCGCGGCTCGAGACGGTGGCGGACGCGGCGCACTGCGTGCAGAACGAGCGGCCGGAGCTCGTCGCCGACGAGCTGCTCGAGCTGGCGCGGCGCGCGGGGCTCACGAGCTGAACGGCGGCGGCGCGAGCGCGGCGCGAGCCATCTCGCGCCGGCGCTCGCTCCGCGCCGTCGTGGCGGGTCGAAGACCCGGGCCGGCCGGGCGGCCCGCTAGAAGAGCTCGTCGAGCGCCTGCGTCGCCTGCGCCTGGAAGTCGGCGGCGAGCGACGCCTGCGGGGCCTGGTTGTGGTTGTTGTAGACGGTCTCGAGCACGTCCGACAGCCGGCGCGCGGTCTCCTGCGCGTAGAAGCGCACGAGGCCGAGGTTCGTGCGCTCGTCGAACAGCACCGCGAGCAGCGTGCGGTCGCCGACGAGCTGGAGCTGGATGCTGTCGCGCACCCCCTGGTGGAACATGATCGTGAACTCGTCCTCGCCGAGGAGACGCGCCATCTCCTTGGTCGCCGCGAACGAGCCCGCGATCAACGCCGCGATCGACTCGAGCGGGCTGTCGATCGACTCCCCGCGCCGCGTGACCAGGTGTCCTTCGCGGTCGATCAGGAGCGCGCAGCGCGCTCCCGAGAGCTCGAGGAAGGCGTCGAGCTCGCAGTTCAGCCGCTCGATGTCCTTCTCGTAGAACGCGAGCCGATCGACTCGCATCTGGTGGTCACGTCTCACGGTGGTGCTCCCGGTGGTCAAGCTCACAGGACGGACAGGATGACGCTGGTCAGGAGCGCCCCCACCGCGGCCGCGACGATGACGAACGCGGCCGTGTAGAGCGTGCTCGAACGGGCCGAGCCCTTGGGCGCGGCCTGAGTCGCAGAGACGCGCCGCGCGGGTCGCGCGGCGCCTGCGCCGGATCCGTTGCCCGGGTTCGTCCCGCGGCGGGCGCGCTGGCCCGCGTTGCCCGGATCCATGCGGTGCGCAGCGGCGCCCGCACCGGCGCCGGCCTGGTCGGCCGCGCGCGTGCCCGCGTTGCGCGGCGCGCGCGGCGGCGGAGGCGGCGCGTTCCCGCCGCGCGACGGAGGCGGAGGCGGCGCAGCCTCGATGCCCGCGCCGCGGCT
>CAZGTQ010000434.1:0-17161 GCA_964528575.1 uncultured Planctomycetaceae bacterium
CTCGGTCTCGCGGTTCGGTGAGGCCACCGAGCCACAATCGAGGTGGTCGCGGCCGATCACGATGGGCGCCTGCACGCGGCCGGTGCGGACGGCCTCGTTGAACGCGAGGCCCGCCTTCGCGCGCGCGCCGTAGCCGAGCCAACAGATGCGCGCGGGGAGACCCTGGAACGCGACACGCTCGCCCGCCATACGGATCCAGCGCGCGAGGGGTTCGTCCTCGGGGAAGAGCTCGAGAATGATCCGGTCCGTCTCCGCGATGTCAGCGGGGTCGCCCGAGAGCGCGACCCAACGGAACGGCCCTTTGCCCTCGCAGAACAGCGGGCGCACGTACTTCGGCACGAAGCCCTCGAAGCCGAACGCGTCCTCGCAGCCCGCCTCCTGCGCGTGGCCGCGCAGGTTGTTGCCGTAGTCGAACGTGTCCGCGCCGCGCTCCTGCAGCGCGAGCATCGCTCGCACGTGGTCGACCATCGTGCGGAACGACTCGCGCTGGTAGCGCTCGGGATCGCTCGTGCGCAGGGCGAGCGCGCCCTCGTGCCTCATCCCGTTCGGGACGTAGCCGCCGAGCGGATCGTGCGCGCTCGTCTGGTCGGTCAGCACGTCGGGCACGACGTCGCGCTCGAGCAACCGGTGCAAGAGGTCGACGACGTTCGCGACGACGCCGACCGAGCGCGCCTCCCCCGCTTCCTTCCACGCGAGCGCGCGGTCGATCGCCTCGTCGACGTCCTCGCAGAGCTCGTCGCAGTAGCCGGTCTCGAGCCGCTTCTCGATCCGCGCGCGGTCGACGTCGGCGCCGAGGAACGCGGCGTTGTTCATCGTGGCGGCGAGCGGCTGCGCGCCCCCCATGCCGCCCAGCCCGCCGGTGACGACGAGCCGGCCGCGCAGGTCGCCGCCGAAGTGGCGCTTGGCCGCCGCGGCGAACGTCTCGTACGTGCCCTGGAGGATCCCCTGCGTCCCGATGTAGATCCACGAGCCGGCCGTCATCTGGCCGAACATGATCTTCCCCTCGGCCTCGAGGTGGCGGAAGTGCTCCCAGTTGGCCCAGCGTCCGACGAGGTTCGAGTTGGCGATCAGGACGCGCGGCGCGCCCGGGTGCGTGCGGAACACGGCGACGGGCTTGCCGCTCTGCACGAGCAGCGTCTCGTCCATCCCCAGGGCCCGCAGCGCCGCGACGATCGCGCGGAACGAGTCCCAGTCGCGCGCCGCCTTCCCGCTGCCGCCGTACACGACGAGGTTCGCGGGGTCCTCGGCGACCTCCGCGTCGAGGTTGTTCATCAGGAGGCGGAGCGCGGCCTCGGCCTGCCACGTCTTGCACGAGAGGCTCGCGCCGCGCGGCGCGCGCTGCGGACCGATCGAGATGTCGTTCGCGGCCATGGCGGCGAAGGTACGCGCTGCGCTATGCTCACGCCACCGCCGCTCATGGAAGGCCGCATCCGCCGCGCGTCGCCCGCCGACGCACCCGTCCTCTCCGCGCTCGAGCCGACCGCCTTCGACGCGACACCGACGACGCCCGACCACCGCACCTGGGTGATCGAGCTCGACGGCGACCTCTGCGGCTTCTGCCGCACGGGCCCGAGCCGCGACCCGTCCGCCGACGTGACGTCGACGACCGAGATCCAGTCGTTCCGCATGCACGCCGACCACGAAGGCCGCGGCCTCGGCCGCTCGCTCGTCACGTGGGCGATCGACGACCTACGCGAGCGGGGCTACGTCGACGTCACCGTCCGCGTCGCCGAGAGCGACGCTCGCGCCCGCCGCTTCTTCGAGCAGGCGAAGTTCCGCCTCGACGGCCCGGTGGACAAGGGCGAGGGCTTCGCGAAGCTGCCCTACCGCCTGCGCCTGTAGCGCCGCGTCACGGCGCGAGCGGCCCGACGGCCGCCTCGACCGCGCGCGCGAGCGCGCCGGACGTGATCAGTTCGCGCGCCGCTTCGATGTCGTCCGCGAGGTAGCGGTCGTGCGCGAGCGGCGCCACGCGTTCGCGCAGCGCGTCGTACGCGGCCGTCGCCCCGTGGCCGGCGCGCAGGTCGCGGTGGAACTCGCGCCCCTGGGCGGCGGCGATCAGCTCGATCGCGAGGATGCTCTCGGTGTTCGCGCAGATCGCGCGGGCCGTGCGCGCCGCCGTCACGCCCATCGAGACGTGGTCCTCCTGGTTCGCGCTCGTCGGCACCGTGTCGACCGACGCCGGATGCGCGTAGACCTTGTTCTCGCTCGCGAGCGCCGCCGCGGCGACTTGCGCGATCATCAGGCCCGAATTGAGCCCCGGCTCGGGCGTCAGGAACGCGGGCAAGCCCGACAGATCGGGGTTGACGAGCTGCTCGACGCGCCGCTCCGACACGTTCGCGATCGAGCACAGCGCCATCCCTAGGTAGTCGAGCGCGAGCGCGATCGGCTGGCCGTGGAACAGGCCCGCCGAGAGCACGTCGCCCTCGTCCGGCATCAGCACCGGATTGTCCGTCACCGCGTTGATCTCGCGCGCGAGCACCTCGGTGACGTGCTCGAGCGCGACCTTGTACGCGCCGTGGATCTGCGGGACGCAGCGCAGCGAGTACGGGTCCTGCACGCGGTCGCAGTCGGCGTGGCTCGCGAGCACCTCGGACCCGGCGAGGCACGCGCGTACGTTCGCCGACGTCCGCGCGTGGCCGGGGCAGCCCTTGAGCGCGACCAACCGCTCGTCGAACGGCCGCACGCTGCCGAGCAGCGCCTCGATCGAGAGTGCCGCGACCGCGTCGGCCGCGCGCGAGATCGCGCGGCAGCGGTGCACGAGCTCGACGCCGTGCGCCTTCATGATCTCGGTGCCGTTGATCAGCGCGAGACCTTCCTTCGCCGCGAGCTCGAGCGGCTCTTCGCCGACGCGCTTCAGCGCGCTCGCCGCCCGCAGCCGCTTGCCGCCGACGTACGCATGGCCGTGGCCCATGTACGCCGCCGTCATGTGTGCGAGCGGCGCGAGGTCCCCGCTCGCCCCCACCGAGCCCTGCTCGGGCACCTCGGGCACGAAGCCCGCGTCGAACAGCCGCACGAGCTTCTCGATCGTCTCCCAGCGCACGCCCGAGTGCCCGCGGACGACGCCGTTGAGCCGCAGGATCTGCGCGACGCGCACCGTCGGCAGCGCCATCGGCGGCCCGACCCCGCAGCAGTGTGAGAGCACGAGGTTGCGCTGGAGCCGCGCGAGGTCGCGCGCGTCGACGGCGACGTTCTTGAGGCGCCCGAAGCCCGTCGTGAGCCCGTAGACGACTTTGCCCGAGGAGACCGCCTCGTCGACCATGTCGCGCGCGCGCCGCACAGCGGCACGCGCCTCGCGCGGGATCGCGAGCGCCACCGGCTCGTCCCGCAGCACGGGCACGAGGTCGTCGAGGACAAGGCTCTTGCCGTCGAGCCGGATCCGTTGTGGGGCCGCCATGGGGCGCGGGATTCTAGCGCCCCAGCCCGCGCCCGTCAGGCGCTGGCGCCCTCACCCGTCCTCGCTCGGCGCCCCGGCCGCGGGCCCGGGCCAGTCGCGGCCGGCGCGGAGCCACTCGTCCTCGTCCTGGCCGTGGATCGCCCGCTCGGGGAGCTTCGCCTCGAAGACCCGAGTCGCCACGCTCTTCAGGAAGGGCTGAGCGACCGTGGCGCCGGACACCGACCGCGCTACCGACGGTTCAGCGCGGAATTCAGCGCGGGATGAGGACGAGCTCGACATCTCCCCGCTCGCGCACATCGGCCCAGCTCGAGACCTCGACGAGTTGGGCGCGACAGGAGTACGACTCGCCGGTGATGTCGAGAGGCTCAGCAGCGGCCGCGCCGTCCGTCGTTCGGAGGCTGGCAAGGCTCACGAGGCCCTCGGCAGTGACCGAGGCGCCGTAGAACGCGATCACTCGCTGCTCTGCACCCGGCCAAGCCGGATACACGATGAAGTGATACACCTCGGTGCCCTCGTCCGAACCCTTCGAGGCGGACACCTGAGCATCGTTCGGAGTTTGCTCCGCCTGCCCTGCGGAGCTGTCGGCGCTGGAGAACGTGAACGCGACGGCGGTGCAAGCGACTACCGCGAGTAGCGCGCCGAGTAGTTTCCCCTTCATGTCCCTCTCTCCCTCTTCTGGAGTTGCTTCTGGAGTTGCAGCTGGAGTTGCAGCTACGTGCAAGATTCAGTTGCACGTCGAATCGAAGCACATCTGCTGCATGGGTCACATCCGGCAGGTGCCGAAGACGTACGGCCACTGCACGGCCGGCTCGAAGCCGCCCGTCACTGATCGTCGCTCGGCGCCCCCGCAGCCGGCCCGGGCCAGTCGCGGCCGGCGCGGAGCCACTCGTCCTCGTCTTGGCCGTGGATCGCCCTTGCGGGGAGCTTCGCCTCGAAGACCTTCTCGCCGTCGAGCGTGAAGTCGCGGATCTCGAGCACGTCCTGCGAGTACCACTCGGCGTCGATGCTCCACGCGCCGTCCTCGAGGCCGTCGATCACGAGCGACTCGTGGTCGGGCAGCACGTACGCGACGCGCGGCTCGCCGTTCACCGTGACCTCGACCGGCAGACCCTGGTAGCGGCCCGAGACGTGGATCACGATGCGCGACTCGCCCTCGGGGAACGGCTCGAGCTCGAGCACGACCTGCTCGTCCTCGGGGCGCACGACGCGCGATGCCCACGTGCGTCCCTCAGGACCGAACGCCTGGATGTAGCGCACCGCGACGAGGTCCGACCACGCGGTCAGCACGAAACGGCCCTCGGCGTCGGTCGTGACCTCCTGGCGCGCGGGCGGGATCGGCGGCAGCACCTCGCTCTCGAGGAAGAGCTGCGTCTCGCGGAAGTAGCCGAGCACCGCGCCCGCGTAATCGGGCGCCTCGAGCGTGACGCGCGCGCCCGCGACCGGCTCGCCCTCGTCGACGACCTGGCCGACGAGCTGCGGCGCCTGGCGCAGGTGCACCTCGACGGGGTGCTCGACGCCCGCACGCAGGTTGACCGCGCGCGCTTGCGGCGCCGCGATCGCGCCGTCCTTGAACACGCGCACGATCACGAACTCAGCGGGCAGGTCGCCGATCGTGTGCACCGTGCCCGGCTCGACGAGGATCGGGTTCAGCCGGTGCCACGGATACGTGCGCTGCGAGCGGAACTCCGTGCCGACCTGAGCGGCCGCGCGCGTGTTCGACGGCAAGATGAACACCTGCGCCGGGCCGGGACCGCCGACCGCCTCGGGGATCGAGAGCTTGATCGTCGCCGGCTCGCGCAACACGTACTTGAGCTGGCCCGGCTCGTAGAGATGGCCGAGCGTGACGTTGAACGTCTCGCGGTACGGCGTGTGGCCGCGCGCGTCGACCTCGACGAGCGTCTTGCCGCTCGCGACCGCCGGCACGTAGAACAACCCCTCGACGTCGGTGATCGCGATCTGCCCGTCGATCGAGACGCGCGCGCCCTCGATCGGCTCGTTGTCCGCGTCGACGACGTGCCCGTAGACGCTCGCCGGCCGGCCGTAGCCGATGTTCAGCAGCGACTCGGCGCGGCGGCGCAGGCGCACCTCGCGGCGCGAGCCGAGGATGCCCGGCCCCGAGACCTCGACGACGTCGAGCCCGGGGAGCAGGTCGCTCGCTCCGAACGCGCCCACGTCGCCCGCCTCGAGCACGCGGCCCGCGTTCGGGCCCGCGACGAACGTGATGGTCGCCGGGACGGGCTCCCCGGCGGCGTCGAAGATCTGGCCGGCGATCGCGGCGGTGCGCGAGGAGTCGATCGGCGGGCCCGCGGGAACCTGAGGGTGGCGCGCGGCGCGCAGGAGCTGGAGATCGACCTTCAGCGGCCAGACCACGGTCGTGTGCGCCGGCGGCCCCTCGGCGACCAGGGTGCCCTCGCTCTGGCGCGGCGCGACGAGCGGCGCCTCGGGCTCCGAGAGCGCCGGGGCGACGCCGTCCGGATCGACGGGGAGCGCACCGCCCGCGTCGTCCGGCGGTCCGCCGCCGCTCGTGGCCAGCCAGCCGACGAGGCCGACGACGGCCAGGATCGCCGCGGCGAGGGCGGCGAGGAGCGGCGCGGTGCGTCGGTCGCGTTGCACGGTCGGAGAATAGCCGGCGCGCATGGGCGTCGCACGCCGTCCGGCGCGCGGCGCGCCGGGTCTCGAGGGCGTAGGCATGGGGTTGGGCCGGTCGCCGTGCCCGGGCGACGCTCGGTTCTCCTAGGCCGAGCGGGGGGCGGGGTCACGCGCCGAGCGGGTACGACGCGCGTGGGGAGCGGTTCTTCCGCTCGCCCGCGGATCTCACGGGCGGGCGGAAGGAGTTTCCGCACCGTCCTCGAGGCGGACGTCCTCGAGCCGCACGTCCTCGAGCCGCACGACCTCGCGCTCGGGACGCCAGCCGCCGGCCGCCGCGCGCCACTCGTCCGGCGCCAGCGTGAAGTACCACTCGTCGACCGGCTCGCCGTGCTTGAGCACCTTCCCGCGCGCGAGGTACTCGTAGCGGAAGCCGACACGCTCGAGCACGCGGCGCGACGCGGCGTTGCCGACGAACACGTACGCGTACAGCAGCGCCGCGTCGAGGTGCTCGAAGCAGAGGTGGCAGACGAGCCGGAGCGCGTCCGTCCCGAGCCCGCGGCCCCACGCGTCGGACGCGATCCAGTAGCCGACGTCGCCCAGGCGCGGGTGGCCGAGGAAGCGCGGGCCGATGCAGCCGCGGAACGCGCCGGTCGCGCGGTCGCAGATTGCGAAATGGTAGTCGCAGCCGGTCGCGCTGCGGGTCGCCCAGCGCGCGTAGAACGGCTCGAGCTCGGCCGCGTTGCGGGGTCCGTTCCACACGAGCCAGCGCAGGATCTCGTCGTGGCCGTGCAGCATCGCGAACGCCGGCTCCGCGTCCTCGCGCACGAGCGGGCGCAGGCTCGCCACGGCCCCCTCCAGCTCCGCGTGCGCGAGCACGGGCTGCGCGCTCGCGCGCGTGCTTCGATCCGGCCTCATCTGTACCCTGCTTCGCCCGATTCGCCCCGCCCCGTCCTGGATCGACGGGCTCCAGCTCGTCCCTGATCGACGGCCGCCCGTCCGCTGCGCCCGCCATCATGTCGGCGGCTCAGCCCGCCGCGCAACCCGGACGCTCCCGCGCGTCCTCCTCGCTCCACCCGCCATGGCCGACCACGAGGTCGTCGAGCTGCTCGGCGACGGCATCTCCGCCGAGCTCTCCACCTGCGTCCACGCGATCGCGGACGCCCTCCCCGTCGGCCTGCGTTTCCGTCAGGTCGACCTGTCGCTCGAGGCGCGGCGCGCGCGCGGAACGGCGGTCTACGACGACGCGGTGGCCGCGCTGCGCGAGCTGCGCACCGCGCTCAAGTACCCGACCGTCACCGAGGCCGAGAGCCCGAACAAGGTGCTGCGGGAGCGCTCGGACTTCGCGGTGATCCACCGCCACGTCGCGACGATCGAGGGCGTCGAGAACAACTTCAAGGGCCGCATCGACGTGGACATCGTGCGCATTGCGACCGGCGGGACGTACGAGGACCGCGGCCGGCGCATCGGGCAGGAGTCGGCGGTGTCGCTGCGCGTGATCGAGCGCACGCCGTGCCGCCACGCCGCGCGCTTCGCGTTCGAGCTCGCGACCCGGCGCAAGAGCGGCGTCGTGTCGACGAGCAAGTACACGATCCAGCGCGCCGCGGACGGGCTCTTCGAGGACACGGTCGAGGAGCTCGCGCAGGGCTACCCGGACGTGCCGTACCGGCGCGAGCTGTTCGACGCGCTCCTCGCCGGCCTGATCCTGCACCCCGACCGCTACGCCGTGATCGTGTGCCCCAACGAGTACGGCGACTTCCTCTCCGACATGGCGTGCGGGCTGATCGGGTCGATCGGGCTGGGCGACAGCGCGTCGTACGCGTTCGACGAGGAGGGCCGCATCACGCTCGCGCTGTTCGACCCCGCCGGCGGCACCGCGCCCGACATCGCGGGCCGGGGGATCTGCAACCCGACGGCCGCGTTGCTCGCGCTCGCGTCGATGCTGGCGCACCTGGGCGAGGAGCGCGCATCGTCGGCGCTGCGCGGCGCGATCGGGGCGGCGATCCGCGACGGCGAGAAGACGGCCGACATCGGCGGGACGCTCGGGACGAGCGCGTTCACGGCCGCGGTCGCGCGGCGCGCGGGCGCGGCGCTCGCGGGGCGCTGAGGAGCAGGCCCTGGACGCGGGCGACCAGGACGCGGGCGGCGAGGACGACGCGGGAGCGGCGGTCCCCCGCCGCGTCTGGTCCGCAACGGCGCTGCAGGTCGCAGGGCGCCTGTGGGGCTCGGCTGCGACGTTCGCGACGCTCATCCTGCTCTCGCGCCACCTCGCGGACGTCGAGCTCGGCCGCTTCACGTTCTACATCGGCGTCTTCGCGCTGCTCGACACGCTGACCGACTTCGGCACCGGCGCGATCGCGGTGCAGCGCACGTCCACCGACCCCGCGCGCACCGCCGGGGTGCTCGCCCAGGCGCGGCGGCTGCGCCTCGTCACCGCGTCCGCCGGCTGCGTCGCGGTCGCGGCCGGCGTCTTCGCGATCGGCGAGCCGGGCGCGGTCTGGATCGCGCTCGCGTGCGGCTACGAGCTGACGCACGCGCTCGAGCTCTCCGCGACCGTCTTCAAGAACCGCATCGCGTGGGGCGTGCCCGTCGCCGCGCGTGCGTTCGCCAGCCTGGCGCGGCTCGCGATCGTCGTCGCGCTCCTGCTCGCCGACGTGCACGGGGCGGCGGCGTACGTTCTGGGGACGGCCGTCGGCAGCAGCCTCGCGAACGTGATCCTGCACTTCGCCGCGCGGCCGCACCTGCCGCCGCCGGCGGACGCAAAGGAGCGCGCGCGCGCAGGCGGGATGCGCGCGCTGTGGAGCGCGACGTGGCCGCTCGGCGTCGCGGGCCTGTGCCAGCAGCTCTACTTCTACGTCGACAACGTCTTCGTGCGCGTGCTCGAGGGCGACGCGGAGCTCGGCCGCTACAACGTCGCGGTTCGGCTCCTCTCGTTCCTGATCATGGGCGCGCAGTTCGCGACCGTCTCGGCGCTGCCCTGGCTCGCGCGCCGCCCGCAGGCCGAGCGCGGCGCCGCCGCCGCCCGCCTCGCGCAACCCCTCTTCGCGGGCGCCTGCCTCGGCGCGGGCCTGGTCTGGCCGTGGAGCGAGGCCCTGCTGCGCTTCCTGTTCGGCGAGGGCTTCGGCTCCGCGGCCGCCAGCCTGCGCTGGCTGTTGCTCGCCGCGGCCACGATCTACGCCGGCGCGCCGCTGCTCTGGGCGGTGGTCGCGGCCGGGCGGCCTCGGGCGGTCCTCGCGGTCACCGCGGCCGCGCTCGCGGTCAACCTCGCCGGCAATGCGGTCCTGATCCCGCGGCTCGGCATCGAGGGAGCCGCCCTCGCGACCCTCGCCACGGAGGGCGCGGTCGCGATCGGAGCCTTCGTCTCGCTCGCTCTGGCCGGGGCGCGGCCGCTCGCCGCGCGGCCGCTCGGCTGGCTGGCCGGTCCCCTCGCGTTCGGCGTCGGGCGCGGGGTCGCAGCGCTGATGGCCGGCTGATTCCGGCGGGCCGCAGCCCGCCCAGCACGACGGATTGCGCGCCGGATCATGCTGGCCGGAACCTGATGGTGCGGTTTTTTCCGATCGCGCATACCATCGGTCAGTTCGGCCGCAGGGCCGGAAGGAACCCCCCCGGAGAATCGCTGCTGCCGGCACATCCCCTTGCCGGCGCCGCGGGACTCCAAACTCCCCTACCCAGCCGTGGGAGCCCCCCTTTGAAAGCCGATCTCTTCGCCTGTTTCCTCGCTCTCTGTCTGTTCGGAGCCGCGACCGAAGCCCAAACGACCTGGACGGGCGCGCTCAGCACGAGCTGGAGCGTCCCCGGGAACTGGGACACCCTCGTCGTGCCGACAGGCACGACCGACGTGATCATCGCGCCGGCTGCCAACCAGCCGTCGAGCTTCCTGGTCAACCCCGTCTGCGACGACCTGACGATCCAGGCAGGTGCCACGCTCGGACTCTCCGGCGGCTTCGACCTGCGCGTCAACGGCAACCTGCAGATCGACGGGTCCCTGACCGTCAGCTCCCCGACGAGCCAGATCGAGGTGACCGGGAACTGGACCAACGACGGCGCGTTCTCGAACGGGAGCTCGACCGTCGAGTTCTCCGGGACCGGCAGCGTCGGCGGGACGAGCGCGACGACGTTCAACAACCTCCTCGTCAGCGGCGGCGCCCGGACGCTCGCGGTCCCGATCGACGTCGCGGTCGACGTGACGATCGAGGGCGGAGCGACGCTGGACATCGGCGTGAACGACCACGTCGTCGCCGGCAACTGGACCTCGAGCGCGGGCGGCGCGGTCAGCGGCTCGGGCGCGATCGAGCTGGCGGGCAACGGCCTGCTCACGACCGGCGCGAACTCGCTTCCGAACGTCCTCGTCAGCGCGGGCGTGCGCGCGATCAACACATCCTCGATCGCGGGCGATCTGGCGATGACCGGCGGCCAGATCCAGATCCTCGACAGCGTCACGCTCTCGGTCGGCGGCAACGCGACGCTCTCCGGCGGCACCCTGGGCTGGGACAGCTTCTTCGGCGGCGCGGAGGTGCTCGACGTCGACGGCGACGTGACGATCACCGCCGCAGCCGGCAACACGAGCGCGGATTCGGTCCTGCGCTGCGCCGGCAACTGGTCCTCGACGTCGGCCTTCGCGCCGGCCAACGGCACGGTCGAGCTCGACGGCGGCACCGCGGCGAGCGTCGGCGGCGCATCCCCGACGTTCGCGCACCTGCGCGTCGTCAGCGGGACGAAGTCGGTCACGGCGGCGACGAAGGTCGCCAACCTGACGATCGAGTCGGGCGGGACCCTGAACGCGTCGGCGGCCCTGGACGTCGACGGCTCGGTCACGCTCGGCGCCACCGGCGCGTGGGGGCTGGGCAGCTCGAACCACACGGTCGGCGGCAACTGGAGCTCGACGGGCGGCAGCGCGACCGGCACGGGCGCGGTCGTCTTCGACGGCGCCGGCAGCCTCTCGACCGGCGGCGGCTCGATCTCGAACGCGGTGATCAGCGCGGGGACCCGCACGGTCGTCTCCAGCGCGATCAGCGGCAACTTCTCGATGCTCGGCGGCGCGCTCGAGATCCTCGACGGCCAGGTGCTCACGGTCGCCGGGGACCTCTCGCTCAGCGTCGGCACGGTCTCGATCCTCGGCGGCACCGCCGGGGTCGAAGCGATCGACGTCGAGGGCGACGTATCGATCACGGCGAGCGCCGGCACGTTCTCCGATGAAGCGCAGATCCGCTGCGCGGGCAACTGGTCGTCGTCCTCCGCGTTCCAGCCCGCGGACGGCCTCGTGCGCCTCGACGGCGGCACGGTGGCGACCGTCGGCGGCGCAGGCGCGACGTTCCCCGACCTGAACATCGAGAGCGGCACGAAGACCGTCGTGACGCCGGTGACGATCCAGGGGAACTTCACGCTGTTCGCGGGCTCGACGCTCGACTCCGACGCCGCGATGGACTTCGACGGCAACGTGACGATCGGCAACGCGACCAGCGCCTGGGACATCGGCTCCTCGACGCACACGATCGCGGGCAACTTCCTCGCGCTCGGCGGCTCCGCGCTCGGCACCGGCACGCTCGAGCTCGACGGAACCGGCTCGCTCACCTCGGCCGGCGGCGACGTCTCCAACATGCTCGTCTCGGCGGGCACGCGCACGCTCCTGGGAACGGGCGGTCCGTTCATCTTCGACGTGCTCGGCGACCTCGACATGACCGGCGGCGAGCTCGTCCTCGCGGACAACACCGCCATGCGCGTCGGCGGCGACATGAGCCTCACGGGCGGCACGCTCGGCTTCACCGACCTGGGCGGCGGCGCCGAGGTCCTCGACGTCGCGGGGAACGTCGTCCTGACGGCCACGCCGGGGACGATGAGCGCGAACAGCGCGATCTTCTGCGCGGGCGACTGGTCGTCCGACGCGGCGTGGACGCCCTCCGCGGGCACCGTCGTGCTCGACCCGGCGGTGGCGAGCACGGTCGGCGGCGCGGGCACGACGTTCAACTCGTTGCGCGTCGCGAGCGGCACCGTCACGGTGTCGGCCGCGGCGGCGATCGTCGGCGACCTGACCGTCGACTCCGGCGCGACGCTCGACACGGACGCGCCGCTCGACATCGACGGCGCGGTCACGCTCGGCGACATCACCGCCGCGTGGGACGTCGGCGCGTCGACGCACACGGTCGGCGGAGCGTACGTCTCGGCCGGCGCGAGCGCGTCCGGCGCGGGCAAGCTCCTGTTCGACGGCGCGGGAGGTCTGAACGCGGGCGGCGCGTCGCTCCCCCACGTCGAGCTGGCGAGCGGCGCGCGCTCGGCGTTCTCCGGAACGATCGCGGGCGACCTGACGCTCTCGGGCGGCACCCTGACGATCGAGGCCGACCAGACGCTGCACGTGACCGGCAACGCGGCGCTGAGCTCGGGAACGCTCGCGTGGGCGACCACCGGCGGCACCGAGGTGCTCGACGTCGACGGCGACGTGACGATCGCGGCGTCGGCGGGTGCCACGAGCGCCGGGAGCATCGTGCGCTGCGGCGGCGACTGGTCCTCCGACGCGACGTTCGCTCCCGCGCTCGGAACCGTCGAGCTCGACGGCGGCAGCGTCGCGACCGTCGGCGGCACGGGCCCGATTTTCGCGAGCCTGCGCGTCGTCAGCGGCACGAAGACGCTCCTGTCGGCGGCCGCGGTCACGGGCGACCTCGCGGTCGACTCGGGCGCAACGCTCGACGCGAACGCGGCGCTCGACGTCGACGGCAGCGTGTCCCTGGGCGCGACCGCGACGCTCGACGTCGGCGGCCTGACCCACACCGTCGCCGGCGACTGGACGTCCGCCGGCGGCAGCGCGATCGGCTCGGGCACGCTCGAGCTCGACGGTCCCGGCGTTCTCGCGACGTCGACGGGCTCGGTGCCCAACGTCCTGCTCACCGCGGGCCTGCGCGAGGTCGACGACACCCACGTGACCGGCGACCTCGAGCTGGCCGGCGGCGAGCTCCGCGTGCGCAACGACCAGACGCTCGTCGTCGATGGCGACGCGACGTTCGCGGCCGGCACGCTCTCGTGGCACGCGACGCCCGACGGCACGCCCGAGGTCATCGACGTCGAGGGCAACGTCACCGCGACGGCGGCGGCGGGCTCGACCAGCGCGGACAGCGAGCTGTACGCCGCGGGCGACTGGACCTCGGACGGCGCGTTCGCGCCGGCCGCCGGCACGGTGTACCTCGACGGCTCCTCGCCGAGCCTGGTCGACGGCACCGGCATCACGCTCGCGCGCCTCGTCGTGCGCAACAACGGACGCGCGCTCCTGAACACGGCGAACGCCGGCGAGCTGCTCGTCGAGGCGGGAGCGACGCTCCAGATGCTCGCGGACCTCACGGTCTCGGGCGGCGCGACGGTCGCGGGCGGCACGCTCGCGCTCGGCCCGCAGACGATCTCGGTCGAGGAGGACTTCACCGCGAGCGACGGCGGCTCGTCGGTCACCGGGACGGGGCTCGTGCGCCTCACCGGCACCGGCACGCTGTCCACCGGCGCGAATTCGGTGCCCGCGGTCGACGTGACCGGCGGCCAGCGCGCGGCGCTCGACAGCGTCGTCGCCGGCAACCTGACGCTGTCGGGCGGGCTCCTGCGCATCGGCGACAACCAGACGCTGACCGTCGGCGGCAACGCCTCGCTCAGCGTGCTGGCGACGCTCGCCTTCGACGACACGTCCGGCGGCCTCGAGACCCTCGACGTCGCCGGCACGGTCGTCGCGAGCGCGACGGTCGTCGACGCGACGGCGAACACGCGCATCCACTGCGCGGGGAACTGGACGTCGTTCTCGACGTTCGCTCCCTCGGACGGCCTCGTCGTCTTCGACGGCGGAACGACGACGACCGTCGGCGGCCCGGGCGTGAACCTGCCCGACGTGCTCGTCGCATCGGGCACGAAGACGCTGACGTCGGCGCTGTCCGCGGACCGTCTCGAGGTGTCCTCGGGCGCGGCGCTGATCGCGAACGCGGCCGCGAACGTCGACGGCGACGTCGTGCTCGGCGACGGGTCCGCGTCGTTCGACCTCGGCGGCCTGACGCACCTCGTCCTGGGGAGCTGGGTCTCTGCCGGCGCGAGCGCGACGAACGGCACCGTCGAGTTCGACGGCAGCGGCCAGCTCGACACCGGCGGCGGCTCGATCGCGAACGTCGCGGTCAGCGCGGGCACGCGCTCCGTGCTCGCCAGCACCGTCGGCGGGCTGCTCGAGATGACGGCCGGGGAGCTGTCGATCGACGACGACCAGACGCTGACCGTCGGCGGCAACGCCGATCTGTCGGGCGGCGTGCTGTCGTTCATCGACAACGGCGGCGGCGCGGAGACGCTCGACGTCGCGGGCCACGCGACGATCTCGGCGAGCGCGGGCACGACGTCCGCGAACACCGTGATCGCCGTCGCGGGCGACTGGACCTCGAGCGCGTCGTTCGCTCCCGCGGCGGGCACCGTGGTGCTCGACGGCGGGACGGTCGCGAGCATCGACGGCTCCGGCATCGATCTCGCCGACCTGGTCATCGAGTCGGGCACCAAGACGCTCGACGCGGCCGCGACGGTCGCGAACCTGACCGTGCAGACCGGGGCCGCGCTCGTCACGAACGCGACTCTGGACGTCGACGGGGCCGTGACGCTGGGCGACGGCACCGCGTCGTGGGACCTCGGCGGCGGCACGCACACGGTCGCCGGCGACTGGACGTCCGGCGGCGCGAGCGCGACGAACGGCACCGTCGAGCTCGACGGCCCGGGCGTGCTCGTCACGGGTGGCGGCTCCATCGCGAACGCGCGCATCGCCGCCGGCGTGCGCGCTGCGTCGTCCGGTCAGATCGACGGCCTGCTCGAGATGACGGGCGGGGGTCTGACGATCCTCGCCGACCAGACGCTGGCCGTCGGGGGCAACGCGCTCCTCACCAGCGGCGTTTTGTCGTGGGCGCCGGTCGCCGGCGGCCTCGACGAGGTGCTCGACGTCGAGGGCGACGTCGTCTGCTCGGCGTCGATCGGGACGGTGAGCTCGAGCTCGGTCCTGCGCTGCGCGGGCGACTGGAGCTCGAACGTGTCCTTCGCTCCGACGGCCGGGCGCGTCGTGCTCGACGGCGCCGGCACGACGAGTGTCGCCGGCCTCGCGCCGGGGTTCGATCCGACGTTCTTCCAGCTCGTCATGCGCAACGGCACGCGTCGCTCGACGAGCGACCACGTGCTCGACGTGGAGACGTTCACGATCGAGACGACCGGGGCGTACGAGATCGAGGGTGCGACCGTGACCGTCCCGGGGACGTCGATCCTCGTGAGCGGCACGCTCGCGCTCGGCACCTCGGGCGTGCTCGAGCTCGGCCCGACGGTCGCGCTCCTCACGTCGGCCACCGGCACGCTGAGCCTGGTCGGCACGCCGGCGAATCCCGCGGTGATCACCGGATCCGGCGGTGGCGGCTACCTGCTGACGATCGACGGTGACCTCGTCGCGGGCAACTTCCGCTTCGAGCAGATGGGAGCGGCGGGCATCGTCGTCAGCAACGGCGCGACGATCGGAGCCTCGCCGAACGACATGCGCTCGGGCGCGTTCAGCACGCCTTCGTCCGCGGCCGGCTCGGTCATGCTCGACATCCGGCGCAACTCGCCCACGGAGTTCCGTTACGTGGCGTTCGAGGACCCGGGCGCGGTCGGCACGTTCAACGTGCGCGTGCTCTCGGGGGCGCAGATCACGTTCACGAACGCGTCCGGCAACTTCGCGGGTCCCGCCTTCGAGCAGGATCCGTTCAACCTGGTCGAGTGGAACGTCGAGGAGACGACGCTGGCGAGCTACACGGCGACGCCGGCCGCGGACGCGATCACGCTCGACTGGACGACGAGCCTCGAAGCCGACGTGCTCGAGTTCTCGGTCCAGCGTTCGACGAGCCCGAGCGGTCCGTTCGCTGAGATCGCCGTCATCCCCGCGGTCGGCCCCAGCGCCTACCAGCACGTCGACACGACGGTCACGCCGCAGATCCCCTACTACTACGATCTCGTCGAGCGCAAGTCGTTCGGGCCCGAGAACGTCCTCGGCCAGGACAGCGCCGTCGCGTGGAGCGCGATCGTTCTTCCGACGAACTTCCTGACGGTCGGCGGCTCGGGCTCGTTCGCGACGCTCCAGGCCGCGATCAACGCGATCTCCGGTCCGCTGCCGGTGATCACGGTGGCGACGGGCACCTACGCGCCGTTCACGTTGGGCGCGGGCCGCGGCAAGCTGCGCATCCTCGCCGACGGCTCCGGTCCCGTGACGATCGACACGACGTCCGCAGCGGTGCTCGTCCAGAACCTCGGCGCGACGGACTCGCTGGAGATGAGCGACTTCACGATCGGCGACCCGCTGTCGCCGAACGCGGGGATCGTCGTCTCCAACTGCGTCGGCGTGGTGGTGCTCGACGAGCTCGTCGTGCACGGCGGCACGGGCCAGCCCGGCATCCATGTCGACGGCTCGGCCCGCACGGCGATCCAGCGCACGGACGCCGACGGGACGCCGGGACTGCTCGTCGACAACGGCTCGTCCGTCGTCGCGAGCAACGGCACGACCGACGAGTACGAGGTGCTTGGCCTCTCGACGCTGCGCACGGCGCAGCTAGGCGGCACGAGCTCGACGGAGGCCGGCTCGACGCTGATCCCGTTCTCGGGCGCGGCGGCAGACCTCGACGTGCCGGAGTTCGTGTCGCTCGGCCAGACGTTCCCCGCGACGTTCAGCGGCGAGCCGGGCCACGCGTACGTCCTCGTCCTCGCGGGCGACCTCGGCTGGCTCCCGCTGACCACGCCGTGGGAGATGATCGGCGTGTTCAACTTCCTGGGCGCGATCACGCTGAACACCGGCCTGCTCGACGGGACCGGCCAGTCGTCGACCCCGATCTTCTTCCCGGGCGACGGCAAGTTCTTCGGCAAGCCGTTCGTCCTCACGATGGTGGCGGTCAAGCTGACGCCGCCCTTCCGCTTCCGCTGGGGCAACGTCGCGACGATCATCCCCGTGAACTGATCTGAGCCTGGACTGCTGATTCCCCCAGCACTCTCCGGAGGGCCGGCACGCCGCGAGCGCGCCGGCCCTCTCGCTTTTCGGGCTCGGACGCCTCGTGCTCCTGGATCCGAAGTTCCGCGCCACCGCCGGCGCCGGCGGCGGTGGCGAGGAACGTCGGATCCAGGACACTATACTACGCCGCCGTGAGGATAGGCATCGATTAACGGCCGGCGCGCGTGAAC